>JBPCMI010000201.1:0-23900 GCA_051002415.1 Pyrinomonadaceae bacterium | reverse complement strand
ACGCGTCAAGCATCCGAGCAAGATAGTTAACCCCGGCGACAGCGTCGAGGTTGAAGTCTTGAGCGTTGATCCGAAAGCGCGACGCATCAGTCTGGGCATGAAGCAAATTCAGGATAATCCGTGGCAGACCTTGAACGATCGTTACCAGGTGGGCAGCAGGGTGCACGGACGCGTGCGTAACCTGACCGACTTTGGCGCGTTTATCGAAATCGAGGATGGCGTCGATGGTCTCGTACACGTTTCTGATATTTCCTGGTCTCGCCGGATTAAGCATCCCAGCGAAGTTCTAAAGAAGGGACAGGAAATCGACGCGATCATCACCAGTATCGATGTGGAAAATCGCCGGCTGTCGCTGTCAATTAAAGACCTGGAGCCAAATGCATGGGAACGCTTTGTTACTGAGCACAAACCTGGCGATGTAGTGAAGGGCAAGATCGCGCGCTTTGCTAACTTCGGAGCCTTCGTTGAGTTGGAAGAAAATCT
This sequence comes from Pyrinomonadaceae bacterium, assembly GCA_051002415.1. Classification (GTDB taxonomy): domain Bacteria; phylum Acidobacteriota; class Blastocatellia; order Pyrinomonadales; family Pyrinomonadaceae; genus PSRF01. Next base: position 23,417 of record JBPCMI010000201.1, on the reverse strand, counting down.
TGAGGGTCTCTGTCACATCTCGGAGCTTTCCGACGACCGGGTTGCCAAACCTGAAGATGTGGTCCAGGTAGGCCAGGAGATGGACTTTAAGATCTTGAGAATTGACTCGGAAAGCAAGAAGATCGGACTCTCAGCGCGCGCCGTCGGCAAAGACGACGAGCCCATTCCCGATACAAAGATCTATTCATCAAACATCGGCAGTGGGATGGCATCTCTAGGCGAACTGGCCGACTTCGGAATCAGCACTCCCGAACCTGAACAAGAATAGGAACTCGAGTTAACGGTAGCGATTGACGCTGCGATGCGCACTAAGCATTAGCAAGTCAGCTGGGGTTCTGTTGCCTTTTGATTAACTCCAGGCGTGCCGGATTCAGAGTTTAAGAGTCTTGCTCAGAGCGAACATTTTCTGATAGTGTACCGACGAATTGACCTCTCCACTCGGTAATCGAATTGCTTCGTTGGACATGAAATCTGGACTCCACAGTCTGAGGTGATTCATGACAAAAGCGGAACTTGTCGAGGACGTAGCCCGAGCGGCCGAACTCACAAAGAAAGACGCAGAACGTCTGGTCGAAATCGTCTTCGAGAGCATCATTGAAACATTGAATCACGGCGAAAAGATTGAGCTCCGCGGTTTTGGTAGTTTCCGCGTCAGAGAGCGTGGAGCGCGGCGCGGCCGCAATCCGAAGACCGGAGATCCAGTGAGTATTCCCGCCAAGCGTGTGCCCTACTTCAAGCCCGGAAAAGAGTTGAAGGAACTAATCAACGTGGACGTTGCCCCCTCTCGTGCTTCCTCTGAAAGCGCGCTACCGGCCCCGGATGAAACGCGCCAGCCACCGATCCTGTAATTGCTTTCCCTCTGAGGTAATCTGAATTGGACAGGTTGTGGAGCCCATGGCGAGGTGAGTACATTGCCTCCGTCGGCGCTTCCGACTCCTCAGCGAGCTGTGTCTTTTGCGAAATTCAAACTGACCCGAGCAACGACCAGCGGAACTTCGTACTGCATCGCGCGCGCCTCAATTTTGTAGTTCTTAATATCCATCCCTACAGTTCCGGTCATTTGTTGATTGTTCCCAATGAACACGCCGCCGAGCTGCGCGCGGTCTCCAAAGAAACATCCGACGAATTGATGGACTTAACCAAGCGGGCCGAGGCTGCGATTCGCGGAGCCTATCAACCGGACGGCATAAACGTGGGAATGAATCTGGGAAGGGCAGCGGGTGCCGGAATTGCGGGTCACATTCATGTGCACATGCTGCCGCGCTGGAATGGTGATACCAACTTCATGACCACGGTAGGAGAGACGCGCGTACTGCCGGAAGATCTTTCGACCACCTATTGCAAGCTTCGTGACAGTTTCAGCAGTTGAGCTTACTTACCGCTTCATCGCTTTACGCGTCACCGCTTCGTCTTCGACCTCGCCACCATCACTGATCGGAACTTCAGAGAGCTTATTGTAGCTAACGCCCCGTTCCTCGCTGTCGAGAACCGGATTGGGGAGGTGCGGTAAAGGCCCTGTCAGTCTAGGCGGGTTAAAACCGGGATAGTCTATTCGAGCATGATAGATAGCAGTCAAGGCACTGATCATCGCTTCTCTAATCGTGGTGAGTTCCTTGAGAGTGAGATCGCACTCATCAAGCTGCCCGTCGCTGATGATTGCATCAACAATCTTTACGACAATGGCGCGAATGTTCTCAGGATCCGGACGCGCCAGGGAGCGGGCCGCTGCTTCGCATGAGTCGGCCAACATCATAATGGCCGCTTCCTTAAACTGCGGCTTGGGACCGGGGTAACGAAACTCCTTCTCGTCAATCGTCTCCTCGGGCTTTGCCAACGCCTGGGCTTTCCGTAAAAAGAAATGCAGGGTGCGGGTCCCGTGATGCTGGGGAATGAAATCAGCGATCTTGGTAGGAAGTGAGATCTCCTTCGCCAATCGCTGTCCGTACGTCACGTGACTGGTAATGATTTTGGCGCTTTGCGTCGGACGCAGGTGGTCGTGAGGGTTGGCGCCCTGCTGGTTCTCGACGAAATATTCAGGTGCGGCGAGTTTCCCAATGTCATGGTAGAGCGCGCCAATGCGGGCAAGCAGCGGGTTTGCGCCAACCGCGCGACAAGCGTCTTCGGCTAATTGGCCGACTGCGTGTGAATGCTGATTGGTTCCGGGTGCCCGCAAAGCGAGTTGACCTAACACAGGCAGATCCGCATTTGAAAGCTCGAGCAGTTTCACGTCAGTCAAAATCCCGAAAAACGACTCATTGATTGGCAAACCCCCGGCCGTAAAGATCGCTGTCAACAGACCTCCGGCGAAGCCACACCCGATTGCAAGCACGACTGTCTTAAAAGTGAAAGCCTGCTCGGCATAAGCAATCAGCGCAAGCGCCATGAGGATGTTGACGGCGCCGGTAATTAATCCCGCGACCGTTACCGATTGCCGCTCACGATAACGTCCGATGCCATAAACAGCCGCGGCGCAGGAGATCATGGCGTAAGCGATCGTCGGCACTCCAGCAGGGGCCAGCATTCCCGCAAAGAGCGCCGTCACAATTCCGGTAAGAAAGGCGAGTTGCGTATCGACCAGCATCGCGACCAGCAACGCGGCGGCGGCAAACGGAATTGCGAAGGACCAGATTGTTGGGTCGTTCAGGGGGACGCTCTTCATTTGCAACGCCACGCTATCTCCGACGGTGAAACCCACTCGCATGAGCGCGGTTTCCACGACGATGGCCGACCCAACCAGGGCAAACGCCTTACGCTTCGAAAGTGAAAGCATAGCCGTAGTACTGCGGTGTTCCGTAAACTTCCACGCCGCCCAATAAACAGCTCCCACGACCATCAACAAGCCCAAAAGATAGTGCCAGGGCCGGCCGCTGCGTCCAGTGCTTCGCAGCGCCGCAAACTGGGCTGATACGGCGGGAGTGACGGTGTCGCCTTCGCGCGCAATCACCTGATTTCTCTTCAGCGAGATCGGGACCTGCTGGATATTGTTGGCTTCAAATTCGCGCGCGCTGGCTGTCGCTGTCTCGTCGAGAACAACGTTTGGACGAATTAACGGAACCAATGCGCCGATCAGCGCTGCTTTTTCCTCCTGAGACCAGCCGGCCAACTCGAGCAGGCGTAGCTCGAGGTTGCGGCGGGCCACGCTCGCGGCCGTCATTCGCGTCTGCGGCGAAGGAATAATCATTTGCGCCGAAGGGTTGCGCACGTCAACGAGCACGATCTCATGTTTCAACCGCTCTGCGTCGCCGTCATCGTAAACATAACCCTCAGCATGTTTTCGCAAAAGCGCCGTGAGACGATCCAAATCTACGAAGTCAAACTTGTGCGCGATGATTGCGCGCGCGACCGCGCCGCCGCCCTCACCACGCCAGCCAAGCGGTTTACCGTCGGGAGTTTTGTTTTCAACCTGCTGTTGCAAGTCGCCCCAGGCAGCCCTAAAGCTCTGGGCTGAGCTTGCAGAACGAGTAGAGTCAAAATTGAAGATGGGTCGCGTGTTCTCGCGTGCGGCGGTCCTTCTGCGTTCGGTTTCCGCGACATCGATCGTATTTATATCGCTGGGCGCCACGACTGTGCGCCGGACAATCTCGCCTTCCTTATAGTCTTCGGCGAAAGATGAGGAGTAACCGCTAACGAGCAACAAGGTAGTAATCAAGACCAGTGAGGCAAAGCCGACAAACAACTGGGCCCGCGGCGGTAGCCCTCTTAGCGGTCGCAGCAGATAGCGAATCAGCGAATCGCGCGCGCGAGTTAACGGAGTTTCGAATCTTGGACGTAGGCCCATCGTTGCAAACTAAGGTCAGGCTATTCGTGACAGCCGCTCTGTGTCTGGATGAATGTTTTCCGCGTCGGAAGGTGAGTTGCTCTTAGTATCGCCGGTGAGATCGCGGGCCAGCATGGCGCCCGCCTTCTCCAATAACGGCTTGATGCTCGTGGGGTTTGTTGCCGAAATGGCTACCGCTTCTCGCCCTTGTTGGGCTAGCTGCCGCAACACTGCTTCCTGCGTTTCCCGGTCGACAAGATCGGCCTTGTTGAGTGCGACTAGTGTAGGAATCTCGGCAAACTTTAATTCACGCAAAATTCTTTCAACTGACTCGACCTGTTGTTCAAACCGTCGGTTTGAGATGTCGACAAGATGAATCAGCAAGCTGCTCTCACTAATCTCTTCAAGAGTGGCGCGAAAAGCGGAGAGGAGATCCGGTGGCAAATCACGGATGAAACCAACGGTATCGTTAATTATGACTTCACGTTCGCGTGGCAGTCGCAGTCTCCGCGATGTCGGATCGAGTGTCGCAAACATTCGCTGCTCGGCGCGGACGTCGCTGGCGGTGAGAGTGTTGAGCAACGTGGATTTTCCGGCATTGGTATAACCAACAATGGAAATGATTGGCAGCTTATTTCTCGTTCTTTCCTTGCGCCGCTCCTGCCGTCGTTGTTTCTGAATCTCGATTTCCTGTTCCAGGCGATTGATTCGATCGCGCACGCGGCGCCTGTCGGTTTCCAGTTTCGTTTCGCCCGGTCCTCGCCCACCAATACCGCCCGCCAGTCGGGAGAACGCGGAGTCCTGGCCGCTGATCAGGCGGGGCAAGAGATACTTTAACTGAGCTAACTCCACCTGAATCTTACCTTCGCGCGACTGCGCCCGTTGAGCGAAGATGTCGAGAATTAACTGAGCCCGATCGACAACTTTCAAATCAGTAGCTTCGGAAAGGGAGCGAACCTGTGCGGCAGCCAGCTCCTGATCGAAGATCAGCATGTCAGCCCCTAACTGAAGAGCTCGGATCAACAGTTCGTCCAGTTTGCCGCGACCCAGGACTGTCCGCGGATCCACTGCGCTGCGACGTTGGATAATCTGATCCTGGACCACTACGCCTGCTGAAGTAGCGAGTTCGGAGAGCTCAGCGAGAGATTCTTCCGCATCTGAAGTTAGTCCCGTCGCGACGCTCACCAGAATCGCGCGGTCTCGAGTTTCAGCGCGGCGAGTGACCTGGCGGTTACGCGCCATTTCCTCTTCAAGCGAAGTTATCAGCGCCAGAAAATCAAGATCAAGTTGCCACGGTGGCTTCGGTTCAATGAAAGCGTACGGCGCCGTGCCGCCGACGCTTTGCAGCTCACCAGCGTGCATTGGCAGCAAGTGGGCCGCTCGGACGAGATTCGGCAGACCAGTCTGCGGCTCGACTTCAATTGCGGCCATCAGATCCAGTCGCAACAAAGCGAGGTCGGTAAGGTCGTCTTGTGTGAGGTCTTCGCCGCGCAGATGCGTGTGAATGCAGCGTAGGCCGCGGAAGCGCCCAGTGGCTACGCGAATACGTTTGAAGTCCGGCAGTTCAATACGCCGGTTGTCGCCGACCATCACATACTCGATGTGACCTTTCCGATCGATTAGAACTCCAATTTGACGTCGCGTCTCGTGGGAAAGCTCGGCAATCTGCCTGGCAAACTCAGGGGTCACAATTTGGTGAGGCGGGATTCGTCGCGTATAGAGTTTCTCTATGCGCCGCAGTTGATTAGGTTTTAGTCCCAGCGTGTTTCCGAGTACGTTACTAATGTTCTCCCCTCCTTGGATGCGCAACCGTACGAGGTCCGGCCCAGAGGTTAAAGCGGACAGACGGCGTCGCTGGCCGTGATCTTGACCTGGTCAGGTTGCAGTTACAGTGGGATTGGTGCGAGCGGTAAAAATCGGACGCCAGGGGTAATTCTGTAATGTTGCTCTGCGATGTCGCGTCGCTGATTCGCTTGAGCATTCGCTTTCGTGCCGCCAACGCTGCCGCCGGAACACCGAGTTGTGCAATTCCTGCGGCAGGGAGGCTGGATTATAACATAGCGTCGACAAGGGCAAGTACGGCCACGGAGAAGCGGGACACGGGACGCGGAGATGGGGGGATGGGGAGATGGGGAGAAGGTGAGATGGGGAGAAGGGGAGACGCGGGGATCGGGAGAAGGGGAGACGCGGGGACGCGGTGACGCGGGGCGCGGATATTGGGAGTGAGGGACGGATTAAGAGATATTTTGTGTTTGCATTCCCGTGCCTCCGATCTCCGCGTCCGGTCTCCGCGTCGCCCCCATCTCCCCAGCACCGCGTCCCCGTGTCTCCGCTTCTCCCCATCCCGCGTTCCCGTGTCTCATTTTTGCAGCGTTAGACATGACCTATTGGGCGTCGTATCATGTCACGTTTTTGTACTCGACATTTTGTGACCTGAGAACGATCCGCTGCAGTCACCTGAGGGTGACTTAACAGATGAGTAAAGCTGGACAAATTGTGAGCATCTCGCCTGGAGCTGGCGTTCCTGGTGGCGAGTTTGTCATCGAAAGCAATGACTTCGACACCAGTGATCCTACGGTCTTTGCCGTCTGGGTTGATGACGTCCGTGCGCCCCTCGTTGCGCTCAGTCCCAAGCGCGTGATAGCCGTCGTGCCCGAGATGAAACAATCAGGTGCGGTCGATGTCTGGGTGGAAGCCTCAGGGCAACCAAGCGAGCCTGCTCGTTTCATAGTCGGCAAAAAGCTGGCTGAAGACTTACACCCGGTAACTAATCCGGCGTTTGATCCTGACGACAAATCTCTTTTCGTGACCCGTTCAGGTTCTCGCGGGGAGCGCCTCCCGGTATCTCTGTTTCGCATCGACACGGCCGGAGAGGTTTCCGAATTCTCGGGTGACATTCCCAATCCGACTGCTATCGCGTTCGACGACACCGGCCAGATGTTTGTAAGCAGTCGCTTCGACGGCACAATCTATCGCGTCAGCGCTTTCCGCGAAGCACAACCGTTCGCTCGTAACCTTGGAATTGCTACCGGAGTGGCCTTCGCGAACGATGGAACCATGCATGTCGGAGATCGTACTGGAACTATCTATCAGGTGAACGCTATCGGTGAAGAGAAAGCGTGGGCCCAACTTGAACCATCTGTTTCCGCTTATCACCTGGCCTTCGGGCTGGACGACGCACTCTATGTCACCGGGCCCACGGTTTCGAGTTTCGACTCGATCTATCGTATCGATCGAGATGGAACAGTTGACACGTTTTTCAAAGGGCTGGGACGGCCTCAAGGCTTGGCTTTAGACACTTCGGGCAATCTCTACGTGACGGCATCTTTTAAAGGACGCCGCGGTGTGGTGCGCATTACACCGGATGGCGAGCACGCGGAGGTGGTAGTGGGGGGAATGAACCTTGTTGGCCTCGCATTTGGTCCAGACGGGGATTTGGTAGTTGCTTCAATTGAAGCGGTGTTTAGCCTGCCGCTGGGAATAGCAGGAACGCTTTTGTAGGTAGCAAACCTGCACCGCTTAGTTGAAATCATGAACTCGATCGCTATCGCTTACGAGCTCTAGATTTGTGAACTGAATACACAATTCTGTTTTTTGACTCTCGTTTAGTGTGATGCTAACTTGACTGCTTCTTAACATCTTCGGACATCGGACTAAGTGACCTCAGAATTAATCCCACAACTGTTGATTTACATGGTGGTGCTGCTATTCGCCATCTCGGCACATGAAGCTGCCCATGCCTGGATGTCTTACAAGTTTGGCGATGATACGGCGCGCTTGCTGGGCCGCATCACGCTTAATCCGATAGCCCACACGCACCCAATTGGCACGCTTCTAATACCCATCGTCGGGTTCGTCCTGGGAAACATCGGCGGACCAGTGGCTCGCATACCTTTGATCGGTTGGGGCAAGCCCACTCCAGTAAATCCGCTTCGTTGGCGCAACAAGGATTTGGCCAACGTCATGGTTTCATTGGCTGGCATCATGGCGAACACGCTCATCGCCATCTGTGCTTTCATAATCATCAAGACGTTGTTGCTGACGGGATGGTTTGTCTACATTCCGGAGTCGATCCAGGAGCCCGTCGCGATCCTGTTGCAGTTTTCCCTAACGATGAATATTTCGCTCGCGGTCTTTAACCTGCTTCCTTTTCCGCCACTGGATGGCAGCAAAGTTCTGGAGACCTTTCTGCCACCGAGCGCCGGCAATGTTTTAGCGATGCTCGAACAGCACGGCTTCATTATTCTGATGATCCTGATTTATGTCGGCTTCTTCAGTGCCATCATGAGTCCAATCATGAGTTTTGTAGATTATTTGCTCTATCTCGGAGTTTCCTAATACCGAGCTTGGGCTTAGCACCGAGTCCTAAGAAAGCGCATGGCGAAGAGAATTTTTAGCGGTGTAAAGCCCACGGGGCCGTTGCATTTGGGAAACTATCTGGGAGCACTGCGTAACTGGGTTGAGTTACAGCACCAGTACGAAAGTTTTTTCTGCATCGTCAACCTTCACGCGATTACGATTCCTGTCGATCCTACCTACCTTTCTGAACTGACAAAAGAAATCGCCCGTCTTTATGTCGCGGTCGGAATCGACGCCGCAGTTTCCACCATCTTTATCCAATCCGATGCTCCCGAACATGCGGAACTCGCGTGGATCCTGAATTGCTCAACTCGGATGTCGGAGCTTGAACGGATGACACAGTTCAAAGACCAGGCGAGGAAACAGCGCGAGAGTTTGGGTGCGGGATTGTTTGAGTACCCCGTGTTGATGGCAGCTGACATTCTGCTTTATCAAACAGAGCTTGTGCCGGTTGGAGAAGATCAGAAACAGCATCTTGAACTCACGCGCGATCTCGCCATACGATTTAACCGTGATTATGGCGAGACGTTCCGCGTTCCTGAGCCGTACATCCCGCAGGTAGGGGCACGGATCATGTCGCTGTCTGACCCGACGAAGAAGATGTCAAAGTCGGATGACGATCCGAATGGCTGTGTGATGTTGCTTGATGATGCCGATTCCGTGAGCCGTAAGTTCAAGCGTGCGGTTACAGATTCCGGGACTGACATCAGGTTCGACGACTCTCGGCCGGCGATTACGAACCTGCTAACAATTTATCAACTGCTTACTGGTAAGACCGAGCAGGAAGTTGAAAATCATTTTGGCGGGAAGGGCTATGCACAACTAAAAAACGACCTCGCTGAGCAGGCGATCGAGTTTCTGCGGCCCTTGCAGGAACGTGCAAACGCCATTAGCGACGCCGATCTGCAGCAGATACTCGGACAAGGCGCGGAGCGGGCCCGCAAGATCGCGAGAACTACACTGCAGGAGGTCATGAAGCGCCGCGGCATTGTTGGCGCCACAGGAAGTAGATAGATGGAAGAAGCTGCCAAAGCAATTGAGGCCGAGAAGGTTGAGGAGGCGACAGCGCAACCGCTAAAGGTCGCCGGCTCGAGTCCCGAGATCGTTCCTGATCACACCACCGACGATCTCAAGATCATCCTCGGAGAATTTGAAGGCCCTCTTGATCTCCTGCTCCATCTGATCCGGCAGGAGCAAGTGAGTATTTACGATATTCCGATTGGGCGCATCACCGCTGAATATTTGCGTTATCTCCAGCTAATGCAGGAGCTCGATATCGCTGTTGCGGGCGATTTCCTGGTGATGGCGGCAACGCTGATCGAACTCAAGACCAAAATGCTGCTACCGCGCGATCCTTTTGCGCCGGAGGTTGAAGAAGACGATCCGCGGAAGGATCTGGTGCAGCAGCTGCTTGAGTACCAAAAATATAAGGCCGCGGCCCAAATGCTCTGGTCGCGCGCTACAGTAGAACGGGCAATCTTCAAGCGGGCGGAAATTGAAACAGACAAAAATAATCCCGAGGTTGTTGTCGGAGTCTTCGACTTGCTTAAGGTCTTTCAGGAAATCTTGAACCGGCACAAAGAAGAAGTCCTAATGGAAATCGAGCGCGATGAGATTTCCATGACGGAGATGTTAGAGCGTTTGCGCAACATGGTCTTATCGGCCGGAGAACTTAACCTGAGAGTGTATTTCGAACGCGCCCGCTCGCGGCGAGAATTGGTGCTGGCATTCCTCTCCGTGCTTGAGCTCGTGCGCACAACGGAGATCAGATTGTTTCAGAAGGAAACCTTCGGCGAGATTCTCGCCCGCGCAGTCAGTTAGGGTTGAAATATGAGTACACAAGCGAAAAAGAAAAGCAGAGTTGGAGAGTCGGTCGCAGAGGCGGGCGTTGCGCAAGCTCTTAATGCAGAGGTTGACGCTGCGGACGTCAGCGATGCCGACAACACTACGTTGGATGTTGAAGTTCTTGAACCACTGCAGGTGCAAAACGCTGGGGACCGCACCGCGATAATTGAGTCGTTGATCTACGTGTCTGACGAGCCTCTGAACGCCAGGACCATTGCCGAAGTCCTGAAAGAGGACGAGCAGTTGATCCAGGCAGCAATCGACGATCTGGTCGCGGAGTTCAATGGCCGCGGCAGCGGATTGCAATTGCGCGAGGTTGCCGGCGGTTGGCAGTTCGCCACCCGGCCGGAATATCACGAGCACGTGCGGGCTTTTCTAAAATCACGGCCGAGCGCGAAGTTGTCGTTAGCGTCACTCGAAACACTCGCTGTAATTGCTTACAAGCAACCAATCACAATCCCCGAAATTCTGGACATTCGCGGCGTGCAGTCGCCATCGTCGATCAAGACGCTCCTGGATAAAAGGCTGATCGTGGCCAAGGGCCGCAAGGAAGCAGCGGGTCGTCCCATGATGTATGGAACTTCGAAGGAGTTTCTGATTCAGTTTGGCTTAAAGGATCTTTCGGAGCTTCCCAGCATCGAAGACTTTCAAGACCTTGCAGGCGGGATGGTGTAGGAAGTTTCGAGTTCGGGTTTCGGGTTCCGAGTTGTGAGTTTGCGGCCGGCCCCTAAATGCAAAACCGCACTCTTTTCGAAGCTCGAAGTTCAACTTTACTTGCGGCCAAATTTGAAACTCGAAACTCCGAACTCGGAACTCGAAACCTAATTATGGAGCAGCGCTTACAAAAACTGATTGCCGAGGCTGGAATCGCGTCCCGCCGTCATGCTGAGCAATTGATTGCCGCGGGCGAGGTGACCGTTAACGGCAAAGTGATTACTGAGCTCGGCACCAAAGCCGATGCGAGCAAGGATCACATTAAGGTCAAGGGAAAGCTGATCAACCCAGCCTTAGCCAAGCGCGAAAAGGTGCATATCCTGCTCAACAAGCCCAAGGGCTATTTATCAAGTGTCTCTGATCCCGAGGGGAGGCCTTTAGTCACGGAGTTGCTGCCCGCTTCCCTCGGCCGGCTCTATCCAGTGGGCCGTTTGGATTTCAAGACCGAAGGTTTATTGTTGCTCACGAATGACGGCGACCTCACCAACTTCATTACGTCTGCGAAGAATCGCGTGGAAAAGGTTTACGAAGCGAAGGTGAAAGGCTTGCCGCCGGAGGCAGCGCTGCAACGAATCCGGCGCGGCGTGACTCTTGACGATGGCACGCGCACGGCGCCGGCCAAGATCACAAAGGTAGACGCGACCGAAAACAATGCCTGGTTTGAGATCGTTCTGCATCAAGGTAAGAACCAGCAGATTCGCCGCATGTTTTCTTTGATTGGTCACTCCGTTTTGAAGTTGAAGCGGTCACGCATTGGTTTTCTTTACGACGAGCGCTTACGTCCCGGTGAGTGGCGCAGGCTTTCACCACAGGAAGTTCAGCGTTTCATGAAAAGCCAGCGTGTGAAGCCGACCGCGGCGGCGGCTGCCAGACGTTCGCGGTAGCAGCTGCTCGCAGCTACAGTTCTAATCCGCCTCGCGGTAGAATTACGAACCGGGTAAGCGTGTAGTTTTCCGGCAGGCATTCTTGCCTGTTATCTAATCGGCAAGGATGCCCTTGTTGTGTCAGGACTAGAGTCATAGGGGAATTGATGGAATTCGAGTTAAGCGAAGAACAAAGACAAATCAAGATGAGCGTGCGCGATTTCGCCGAGGCGGAAATCGCGCCCCACGTTATGGAATGGGATGAAGCTCAGCATTTCCCCATCGAGTTGAAACCAAAACTTGCTGAGCTCGGATTGATGGGGGTGATCTTTCCCGAAGAGTACGGCGGCGCCGGCATGGGTTACATTGAATACGCCACGATCATTGACGAGCTTTCACGGGTCGATGGGTCTGTCGGTATCTCCGTTGCCGCGCACAACTCCCTTTGTTCAAATCACATTTACGAATTCGGCAACGAGGAGCAGAAGCAGAAATACCTCGTGCCGCTCGCACGCGGAGAGCATCTCGGCGCCTGGGGCCTGACGGAACCCAGCGCTGGATCGGACGCCTCCGGAACGCGTTCAACTGCTGTCCGCCAGGGCGATGTCTGGGTGGTTAATGGCTCAAAAAACTTTATTACTCACGCGATCAATGCTGACACTTGCGTCGCCGTTGCCTTGACGGATCGTGCGCAGAAGAGTCGCGGCATCACCGCCTTCATTTTCGAAAAAGGTATGCAGGGGTTTTCGCCGTCCAAAAAAGAGAACAAGCTGGGCCTGCGGGCGTCAGAAACCGCGAGTGTGATCTTTGAAGACTGTCAGGTTCCAGATGCCAATCGCTTGGGCGAGGAAGGCCAGGGCTTCGTAAACGCGATGCAGATCCTCGATGGCGGTCGCATTTCAATTGCTGCGCTCGCGGTTGGTATCGCGCAGGGCGCCTACGAATCGGCTCTGCGTTATTCGAAGGAGCGCCAGCAGTTTGGAAGGCCGATTTCAGAATTCCAGGCAATTCAATTCAAACTTGCAAACATGGCAACGCAGATCGACGCAGCGCGCCTGCTGATGTATCGCGCCGCCTGGTTGAAAGACCAGAAACGCAAAGTGACTAAGGAATCTTCAATGGCAAAATTGTTCGCGTCTGAAATGAGTGTGAACGTTTGCGAAGAGGCGATCCAGATTCACGGCGGTTATGGCTACACGAAAGATTATCCGCCTGAAAAGTATTGGCGCGATTCCAAGCTCTGCACGATTGGTGAAGGCACTTCCGAGATTCAACGTCTGATTATCGCCCGCGAGCTCTTGAAGCAGGCGGGTTGATCCGGCGACCAGCTGCGATGAAACCTGAAACCGATCACGGTTCGAACCTGGCTTCACTGATCGGCCGCATCACTTCGGGTGATCCGCGTGCAGTGGCGCGGGCTATTTCAAAAGTTGAGGATGGCTCGGATGATGCTTCTGCGCTGATGAAGGAGATCTTTCCGCAGAGTGGAAAGGGATTGGTTATCGGGATAACGGGCGCACCGGGCGCTGGCAAGTCTTCTTTAGTCGATAAACTGGCCTTGCTCTACCGCTCACGGAACGAGCGAGTTGGAATAGTCGCTGTCGATCCCTCAAGCCCATTCTCGGGCGGTGCAATCCTGGGTGATCGGATCAGGATGCAGGCACTCGGCCTCGACAAAGGCGTCTTCATCCGTTCCATGGCGACACGGGGAAATCTTGGAGGCTTAGCACGCGCCACTGTTGACGCGGTCTCAATTCTCGCCGCAGCGGGATATCAAAAAGTTGTTGTCGAAACGGTTGGAGTGGGTCAGGACGAAGTCGAGGTCGTGAAAGCTGCCGACGTCTGCGTCGTGGTGCTCGTGCCCGGGATGGGCGACGACATCCAGGCCATTAAGGCCGGCATCATGGAGATTGCCGATATCTTCGTTATTAACAAGGCGGATCGCGAAGGTGTTTACTCAACCGAAAAAGAGTTGGAGGCGCTGCTTTCGCTAGCGCATCGCGAAGATGGCTGGCAACCGCCGATCGTCAAGACTGTAGCGACTGAGAACAAAGGTATTACTGATTTGGCGACCGCGATCGAAAGCTACCAGGAGTTTCATTTTCGGTCGGATTTGGGCAAGGAGCGCCGCCGCGCGGTGGCGCGCTGGCGGATCCTCGAACTGTTGAGGGAAAAGCTGGTTGCGCGAACCCTGGATTCGCAATCTGCATCTGAGAGGCTTGATTCCCTGGCCGATGAGGTTGCCAGACGCCAAAGAGACCCTTATTCTGCGGTAGAGGAACTCATCAAGGAGAGCCAGTAAAAAGACATTTATCATTTGTCATTTGTCATCGGTCATTTTCCATTTGTGCAGGTCGTCGACCATGCCAAATCCTTTATTGGACTGCCGATTTAGCAACTGACGACGGACCACTGACAACGGACAACTGACACGCCAACTGATCACCGACGTAATGCAAATCGACCACATCGGCATCGCCACGGAACGGCTTGACGACGCCACTGCGGTTTGGCGCGATGCCTTGGGATTGGAGTTGGACTCAACCGAGCAAATCGATACGCAAGGTGTACGAGTGGCGATGTTCAGGCTCGGCGAGTCGCATATTGAATTGCTTGAACCGCTTTCGCCGGATTCGCCAGTGGGTAAGTTTTTGGAGAAGCGTGGCCCGGGAATTCATCATATCGCGGTCAGAGTCGACGACATCCGCGCCAAGCTCGCAGAATTGAAAGCCAAAGGCCTGCGTTTGATCGACGAAGTGCCAAGGGTAGGCGCCGGCGGTTGCCTGGTTGCCTTCGTTCATCCAACAGCGGCCAACGGAGTACTACTGGAGTTGGTACAACATCAATAGTTTTGCTTTAGAGAGGAATTATTTTGACTACTACAAAGAAAGCCTGGATTGCGGCGGCGGTCGCCATAGTTTTTTCACTCGGATTAATTGTATGGCAGGTTAAAGCGCGGCGCGGTGAGGAAGTTACGCTGACCGCGGAAGACATGGCGTTGATTGCAGAGGATCAATCGCCACAGTTTCGTGCTCGTCTGGCTTCAGATGAAGCGGCGCGTAAAGACTTCGCGGAAAACATCCGCAGCCTGTTTGCAGTCGCCGAAGAGGCTCGCACGAAAGGCATTGCTAACAAGCCTGAGATCAAACGGCAGATGGACCTGGTGCGCTCAATCGTGATAGCCGAGACCTTCTTTAAGTCACAAGAGGGAACTGCCGGAGCGCCGCAAATTTCCGAACCGGAAGTCGAAGAATTTTTCAAACAGCCCTCCAATAAGGAAAAGTTTGATCAGTTCGTGGCCGATGCCAAAGCGAAGAATCCGCAGATGTCCGGCCAGATTACCGAAGAGCAGATGAAACAGGTTCGCAGTCAACTCGGTCAGGTTTTGATTGGAGAGTCGAAGGGTATTGCGGCCGGAGTCGATAAGAAGCGGTCAGTGGAATTGCAGATTCAGATGGAGCAGGCGCGCATCCTCGCTCAGACCTACGCGCAGGAACAGTTGGCGGAAAAGATGAAGGCGACGGACGAAGAGATCAATGCGTACGTTAAGGCCCACCCTGATCTGGACGCCGCTAAGACTCGAGAGAAAGCCGAATCCGTGTTGAAGCGAGCACGCAGCGGAGAAGATTTCGGCAAGCTCGCGGAAGAGTTTTCCATTGATCCGGGCAGCAAAGTGAAAGGTGGAGACCTCGGTTGGTTTGGTCCGGGGACAATGCTTCCCGAATTCGAGAAAGCTGCGTACGCCCTGAATCCCGGCCAGATTAGTGACCTCGTTGAGACCGATTATGGATTCCACATCATCAAGCTGGAAGAGAAGCGGACTCAGGATAAAGAGGGAAAGAAAGAGGAGCAGGTGCACGCGCGGCACATTTTGATTGGCGGCGCGCAGTCCGACAATCCCATGGCTCCACCGCGCAGTGGTCGCGACCAGGCGCGCGCCGAAGTGGAAAAAGAAAAGCAGAAGAAAGTTTTAGATGAAATAGTGAAGCGCTCGCATGTTACCGTCGCGGAAACCTTTACGGTCAAGATGCCGGAAACGCAGGCGCCAATGATGCCACCGGGATTTCAGCCGCAGCCGGCGCCCGCGCCGGAGTCGTCCGCTCCCGCGCCGAAACCTGACGGGGCGACGAGTGCTCCTGATAAGAGTGGCGCGAAGAAGAACAACTAGGCGGCCACGTTCGAGTTTCCCATGCAGTTTGGTGATTATCGCGTCGAGATAATTCCTGACACGGAGTTTCGTCTCGACGGTGGGGCGATGTTTGGCGTCGTCCCGCGCAATCTCTGGTCGCGAGTCGCGCCGCCGGATGAACAGAATCGCATTCGTATGAACATGAATTGTGTCTTCGTTGAAACCGCAACGGAGAGGATATTGATCGAGACCGGCATTGGTGAAAAGTGGTCGGCCAAATACTCAGAGATGTATGGCATTACTCGAAAGAGGTCTCTCGCTGATTCATTACGGGCGATAACAGGTTTTCCGCCGGAAGCGATCACTATCGTTATCAATACTCACTTGCACTTCGACCACGCCGGTGGGAACACGATTTTTAACGATGCCGGGGAAGCTGTTCCTGCATTTTCCAACGCCCGCTATTATCTTTCTCAGGCTGAGTACGAACACGCAGAACAACCGAGCGAACGCGACCAGGCCAGTTATCTTCCAGAGAACTGGCGGCCCGCTTACAACAACGGGCAAGTTGAATTGAAGCCGGCGGACTATGAAGTGGTTCCCGGTCTGCGCATGGAGACTCATCCGGGACACAATCGTTCGATGCAGTGCTGGCGCCTCGAACATTCCGGTCGGACTCTGTTCGGTTTCGCTGATCTAGTTCCAATGCGTGCGCACGTGCCGTTGGCGTGGATCATGGGCTACGATCTTTTTCCTGTGGAAACGCTGGGGGCAAAAAAGAAACTGCTGCCGCAAGCCGCTCGCGAGGGCTGGGGCTGCCTCTTCTATCACGAGCCCGATACGGGGTTTTACCGGGTCGTCGAGGACGAAGGAAAATTGCGAACAGTTGAATTTGAGATGTAGCACGGCTACGGCTTGTTGCCAGGCGCGCATTAAATATGTCATCACCCAGAATAGGAATTATCGGCGGCAGTGGCCTATACCAGATGCCCGAGCTCCGGGACATCGAGGAGGTAAAGGTCGAAACGCCTTTTGGCGATCCGTCTGATGCTTTCATAGTCGGAACTCTCGAGGATCAACGCGTCGCTTTTCTCCCACGCCATGGACGCGGTCACCGCTTCACACCCACCGAGGTTCCTTACCGCGCAAATATCTACGGCATGAAACTGTTGGGCGTTGAGAGTGTGCTCTCGGCTTCAGCTGTGGGTTCGTTGCAGGAACAGTATGCACCGCTCGACATGGTGATTCCCGATCAGTTTTTTGATCGCACGCGGGCCCGCGCTCAGGAATCGACATTTTTTGGCGAAGGTATAGTGGCCCATGTTGGCTTTGCGCATCCAGTGTGCAGCGAGTTAGGCGACGTATTAGAGCAGGCGTGCAAGTCAGCAGGTGTGAAGATTCATCGAGGCGGAACATATATCTGCATGGAGGGTCCGGCCTTTTCTACGAAGGCTGAGTCGAACGTGTATCGCTCCTGGGGCATGGACGTGATCGGCATGACGAATCTACAGGAAGCGAAGCTGGCGCGGGAGGCAGAGATTTGTTACGCCACGCTTGCTCTAGTTACCGATTATGATTGCTGGCATCCGGGCCATGACGCGGTAACGGTTGATACGGTGGTCGAGTATCTAAACAAGAACGTGCGCAATGCCCAAATCATCATGAAAGCAGCGGTAAGGGAGCTGGCCACCGCACCGCGCACCTGTAAATGCGGCTCGGCGCTCCGGAGTGCAATCTTCACCGCGCCCGATCTTTGGCCGGCAGCGACAACAAAAAGGCTGGATGCCATCATCAAAAAGTACGCACCAGCCCAGATTAGTAGTTAAGTGAGGTGATTATGAAGAAGTTGATATCAATAGCAGCGCTTTTGTTCGCAATAGGTGTTTGTGCGCCCATCGTCATGGCGCAGGGGACTGTTAGAAGCGGGGCGGATCCCTCAACCCTTCGCGATCCTGAGTTGGAAAAGGACTCGATGCACAACCTCGAAGTCGCGCGAAACTACTTCAAATTGAAGAAGGCTTATGTGGCCGCGTTGAAGCGCACCGAAGAAATCATTGCCGGCAATCCGACTTTTACGCGCATCGACGAAGCTTTATTCATCGCCGGCTCCAGCAGTCTTTCGCTCGCACAAAATAAGGGCAAGCAAACCGCCTCTCTGTATATCAGTTATGACGGCAACACGAAGAAGACTCTAACTGCTGAAGAGTTTCGCGAGATGGGCCGTGATTATCTCACTCGATTGATTACCGACTATCCCGAAAGCAGTTTTCGCGGTCAGGCTGAGGAAGCAGTGAAATTGGCGGGAGCGAAGAAGCAGTAGGGGAAAGGGTGCAGGGTGTCCGGGGTTCGGGTGCCGGTGATAGCAAGTTCCAAACTCAAAATTCAAAGTTCAAAGTTCCAAGTTCAAAGTTTTAATTAAGACCAAACTCCAAAGACCAAAAAATTCATGTCTCTCTTAGTCGTCGGTTCTGTCGCTTTCGACGCAGTCGAAACGCCGTTTGGTAAGTGTGAAAAAATGCTGGGTGGTTCGACCTCGCACGTGTCGCTGGCGGCCAGCTACTTTTCTGACGTCAGAATCGTCGGTGTTGTGGGCGGCGACTTTGGCGACGAAGAACGTCAAGTATTCGTGCGTCATGGCGTTGACACCAGCGATCTCGAGTGTGTGCCGGAGGGCGAAACGTTCCGCTGGTACGGCCGCTATGATTACGATTTGAACACGGCTCATACGCTCGACACCAAGCTAAACGTCTTCGCGGACTTCAAACCCAAGCTGTCTGCAGAATCGCGAAAGTCTCGTCTCGTCTTCCTTGGCAACATTCAACCGGATTTGCAGCGCGAAGTTCGCGAGCAGGTGCCGGAAGCCGAGCTGGTTGCGCTCGATACGATGAATCTGTGGATCGACATCGCCAAAGAGTCTTTGTTGCAAACGATCCGTGGCGTTGACGTGGTGATCATTAATGATGCTGAGGCGCGCCAGTTAACCGGAATTCCCAACGTGATTAAAGCTGCGAAAACGATTCTCACGTGGGGTCCGAAGGCGCTGATCATCAAACGCGGAGAGTACGGCGCGGCGTTGTTCACTGAAGACAGTTACTTCGCCATTCCTGCTTATCCCCTCGAGTCAGTGTTTGATCCTACAGGAGCAGGCGACTCATTCGCCGGCGGGTTTATGGGATATTTGTCGAGCCAGGAATCGCTTGATAATGCCGCGCTGCGACGGGCGATGATCTTCGGCTCAGTGATGGCGTCGTTTAATGTTGAGGAGTTTGGCACGTCGCGCGTTGATCGCCTCACTCAGGAAGAGATTAACGAACGCTTCCGCGCCTTCAAACAAATGACGCACTTTGAAGAGATTCCCTTTGAGCGCGCGGTGCAAACGGTACCTTAACTGCAAGATTCGCCCCCACTATTCTTCTCCTACAAAGTCTCCCTTCGCAGTTGCGTAAACGGACGCCCGCGATCTTGTTTTTGTGACTCGATCGCGGCGGCAGCCCCGTTTCGATTGCAACACTCTGAAAACACGCGTTAGACTGAGAACTCAATTTTTCAATCCGGCAAATCTATTTGAGGATGTACTTATATGTTTTGTCCTATCTGTGAAGCTGAATATCAGCCAGGTATCACTCGTTGTCCCGACGACGAAGGGCAACTCGTCGAGCGGCTCACGGCGGACAATACGCTGCACGACAGCAGCGAAGCCCGTTTTGTGCATCTCCATCATCTCGGCTCGCCGGTGGAAGCGGAAATGGTGAACGACCTACTGCGCCAGAATGGAATACGTTCTGTCGTTCAGTCAGGAGGCGCGGACGCGCTGGCGCCACTTCTTTCCGGCTCCGCAGATGGCAGTGTCCTACTCGTTGATGAGCGGGATCTCGATCGCGCGCAGGAGCTTTATGCGGCATTTTTTGGTAGCGACACGACGCCGCTCACTGGCTCCACTGAATAATACGGGGTGCCAGGTGCCGGGTATCGGGTATTAGGTATCAGGTGGCGGGTCTGGTGTACGTGCTTTCCCGTCGGGAACCTCAAACCCAACTTGACGCCCGACACCGACGCCCGAGCCGTAATCCAACATCGACGCCTAACATCTAACGTCTGAAATCTGAAATCTGACTTTCGACATCATCTGACACCCGACACCTGAGACCCGATACTCGACAGCCACTTTTGAACCCTAAAGCCATCCTCGTTTTGATGACAGCAGCGTCCTCTGAAGAAGCAGGACGAATCGCAGACATGCTTGTCGAGAACCGGCTCGCGGCCTGCGTGCAAATCCTTCCGGCAATTGAATCGGTTTATCGTTGGCAGGGAAGTATCGAAAGATCGTCAGAAGTGCTGTTACTCGCCAAGACTGAATCAAACAAATTTGCTGAACTTGAGAGGCAAGTGAGAGCGATGCACAGTTACGAAACTCCAGAGATAGTAGCGGTGCCTATCACCGCGATTTCTGAACCTTATGGCAAGTGGCTCAGTATCAGTCTTGAAAGTAGTGAGGACTAACGGCCTTCCAGTTCGCGAATCTCTTCAGAAATACTCTCGGCAATATTTTTTCCTACTACGCTAAGCGAATCCTGACTTTCATTGACGATCTTCACAACTTCCGCTGGCGAGTCAGTGAGATGCAGTAGCTTCAGATCCTGACTGGAGACTTTTCCTTCCCTTAGAGCCGTTTCGCCGATCCAATCCATCAAACCTTTCCAGTAGTCTGAGCCGAAGAGTATTACTGGAAAATCCCTGATCTTTCGCGTCTGAATTAACGTCAGCGCTTCGAATAGCTCATCGAGGGTGCCAAAACCGCCCGGAAAAATAATGAACCCCAGACTATATTTAACGAACATCATTTTTCTGACGAAGAAGTAGCGGAAAGTCACCGAGCGCGTCAAATAAGGGTTCGCGCCCTGCTCAAAGGGCAACTCAATATTGCAGCCTACGGATAGACCGCCTGCTTCGAAGGCGCCGCGATTCGCCGCCTCCATTATTCCCGGCCCGCCTCCAGTGATCACCGCATAACCTTCGCGCGCCAGCAATGCTGCAGTTTCCTGCGCTAGGTTGTAATACGGATCTCCGGCCGCCGTACGCGCCGAGCCGAAGATCGAGATGCCGCGAGTCAGACTGGCAAGCTCATCAAACCCTTCGACAAACTCGCCCATGATACGAAACACTCGCCACGTATCGGTGTGGGTAAACTCGTCAAGACTCGGACTCTCAAGGAGCTGTTCGTCTTGAGTTGCGTGCGGCACGCGCTGATCGCTTTCAGTTGGCTTCTCCATTTTGCTTTGCCTTGTGACGCAAACTGTTGGTTTGCAGCTAATTTTCCTACGCAAACTAACAGTTTGCGTTACGGCTAACCGGTTCCCACGCAAACTTAAAGGTTGCGTTACAGCTAATTGTTCTTACGCAAACTAACAGTTTGCGTTACAGCTAAATTCCCATGATGCTGTAACCGCAATCAACATAAATCACTTCACCGGTGATTGCGGATGAGAGTGAACTACATAAAAAGAGTGCAGTGTTGCCAACCTCGCGGGCTTCGACATTGCGACCGAGGGCCGCATGTTCGGCGTGATGCTTTAGCATCGAGCTGAAGTCGGAAACCCCGCGCGCTGAAAGTGTTTGAATGGGTCCAGCACTGATGGCGTTAATGCGAATATTGCGTGGGCCGAGATCCTTCGCGAGATAACGCGTGCTTGCTTCCAGAGCCGCTTTCGCTACCCCCATCACGTTATAACCCGCCACCACTTTCTCCGCTCCGTAATAACTCATGCAAACGATGCTGCCGCCTTCAGTCATCAGGGGCGCCGCCGCCCGCGCCAGCTGCGCCAGAGAATAGGCACTGATCTCGAGGGCGGTCAGAAACGCTTCACGGCTCGTATCGAGAAACTCTCCGCCCAGGGCTTCGCGTGGCGCATAGGCAATGCTGTGGATCAGAAAGTCGAGTCGCCCAAACTCTTCGCCAACGCGCTTGAAAGTGGCGTCGACTTCATCCTGTTTCGTCACATCGCAGGGCAGTAGCAACGAGCCGGGCATCGATTCATTAGTCAAACCCTCGACGTTTTCTTTCAGGCGATCGCCTTGATAAGTGAAGGCGAGGCGGGCGCCGGCTTCGTGTAGCGATTGCGCTGTGGCCCAGGCAATGGAGCGTTTGTTGGCGACACCGAAAATGATGCCGAATTTGTTTTGCAGCATAGGTTTTGAAGTGTAACGCAAACTGTTAGTTTGCGTTACAGGTGACGAAAAACTCTCTATGCGCAAACTAACAGTTTGCGTTACAGGTGACAAAAAACTTTCTATGCGCAAACTAACAGTCTGCGTTACAGCTAGTGTTTGAAATGCCGCACCCCTGTAAACACCATTGCTAACCCATGTTCGTCAACAGCGGCGATCACCTCGGCATCGCGCATTGAACCGCCCGGTTGAATTACCGCGGTGATGCCATGCTGGGCCGCTTCATCGATGCCATCACGAAAAGGGAAGAAGGCGTCGGAAGCGAGTACCGATCCGGCCAGGGGAAGTTGAGCGCGCATCGCTCCCAGCCTTACCGAATCCACTCGTGACATCTGTCCCGCGCCTACTCCGACAGTTTGCCCGGCTCGAGCGTAGACAATTGCGTTTGACTTAGTATGCTTGCAAACGGTCCAGGCGAAGAGCAGCGCTTCAATCTCTTCTGCGGTTGGCTGGCGTTTGCTGGCTACCTTCAAATCTTCTCGAGTGAGTTTGTAAGTGTCACGCGTTTGCAAGAGCATGCCGCCACTAATCTGTCTGTATTCAACTTCCTCACTAGCGTCAGAAGTTGGCACCTGTAACACCCGCAGACTTTTCTTCGTCTTGAAGATTTCGAGGGCTTCCGTCTCGTAGCCCGGCGCCACTACAACTTCAGTAAAGATTTCAACGACCGCTTTTGCCGAGGCAGCATCAACCTCACGATTGAAGGCCACGATCCCGCCAAATGCTGACACAGGATCAGTCTCAAGTGCGCGGCGATAAGCCTCCTCACTCGAAGCTCCCTGGCCCACACCGGCTGGGTTTGTGTGTTTGATGATGGCGCACGTCAGTTCACCAAAGTCCGAAACCAGTTCCCACGCAGCATCGGCGTCCACGTAGTTGTTGAACGACATTTCCTTGCCGGAAAGCAGTTCAGACTGAGTGACGCCAATGTCTTCGCCGGCCTTATAGAGAGCGGCTTTCTGATGCGGGTTCTCGCCGTAACGAAGATCGGAATCCTTATGTAGCAAACGAGAGACTGATGGCGGCCACTGCTCTGCCATCGCCGACTGATCCTGTTCATTGGCGAAAACAGTATCCGTGAGATATCTCGAAATGTTCGCGTCATAGATGAACGTCGCAGTGAAAGCAAACGCAGAGAGTTTCTGGCGAGTGTCGCTGGTGAGAGCACCGTGATACTCAGACATTTCTTTAACAATTTCACCGTATAAGTGGCCGGAGGTTACAACTGCAACATCCCTAAAATTCTTGGCTGCAGAACGAATCATCGCCGGCCCACCTATATCAATCTGCTCGATGGCCTGCTCCATGGTCACATCTTTGCGAGCTATGGTCTCTTCAAACGGGTAGAGGTTGATCACGACCATGTCAATTGGCTCGATATCATGTTCCCGCATAGACGCTTCGTGAACCGGATTGTTTCGCAGGCCAAGCAAGGCGCCGTGGATGCGCGGATGCAAAGTCTTGATCCGTCCATCCATCATCTCCGGGAAACCTGTAACGTCAGACACGTCGCGCACTTCAATAC
>JBPCMI010000200.1:0-27701 GCA_051002415.1 Pyrinomonadaceae bacterium | reverse complement strand
TTCTAATGACTGCGCTCGTCACCGGCGTTGGACTGATTCCACTCGCTCTCG
Organism: Pyrinomonadaceae bacterium; assembly: GCA_051002415.1. Taxonomy (GTDB): domain Bacteria; phylum Acidobacteriota; class Blastocatellia; order Pyrinomonadales; family Pyrinomonadaceae; genus PSRF01. The sequence continues at coordinate 27,650 of JBPCMI010000200.1, read as the reverse complement.
GCGCAGGCGAGCCAGGCAAAGAGATCCAGCAACCGATGGCTGTCGTCATCCTGGGCGGGATCGTCACCTCGACGTTCCTCAACATGATTGTCATCCCGGCACTTTACTTGAAATACGGACGTGCGGCGGCGGCTGTTCCGGCGCGCGATTACCCGCGTGAGCGGGAGCTTGCGACGAGCAGCGATTAAGTAAGCTGAAGCCAGCATGACAGATTCGCCGACAGCAAACGTCGCCACTTCTCTCTGGCGCAACCGCGACTTCCGTTATTTGTTCGCAGCAAATTGTCTCCCTGCTCGGCAGCAGCGTGACGACGGTTGGACTCGCACTCTTCGCCTATCAACTCACGGGCGGCGAGTCGGCAACGGCGGCCATCGGCTACGCGCTCACGCTTCGCATACTGGCGTTCCTGCTGTTCTCCCAACCCGCCGGAGTCATCGCGGACCGTGTGAGCCGCAAGAAGATCCTTATTGCGGGCTGACCTCATTCGTTTTGGTTTGCTCGCGCTATTCCCTTTCGTCATCTCATGACTCCGGTTCCTTCGAGTCCTATCTGATTTTGTTAAAGGGTGAATTCAACCTTTGAGTGCGGCAACGGAATTTGTTTCGCTCCAGGGGAGCGAGATGTTTATAGATGTGCTTCTAACTCGATAACTCGCGCTCCAGCGGAGCGCAATGTTTCCGTCATTGGTACGTGGTGACCAAACTATGTTTCGCTCCGCTGAAAACGAGGAAGCCTTAGAAGTCGCGCGTTCTATAAACATCTCGCTCCCCTAATGGAGCGAAGAGCAATGATTGTCTGTTGCACTTTTAAGGTTCTCCTCTTCCTTCCGGCGGAGCCAGCGGCTAGCTCGCGCTGGCTCGTTATCCCATGGTCAACACGGTGCCTATTCCGAAGTCGCGGGGTCCGGACTATTCCGTTGCTGAATTCGGGTCCGGGAAGAAAAGAAGCTCGCGCACCTCGCCCACCGCATCGCATGAGATGGCGCCCTTGCGCGCCCACGCGAGGGCCTCTTCCATATCAGTGCATTCCAGTATCCAGAAACCGCCCATGTGCTCTTTGGTCTCGGTGTATGGCCCATCGGTGACGAGCACCGTACCATCAGGCTGCTTCCGCACCGTCTTTGCGTTGCTGGCCGGGGAAATTCCGCAAGCGAACTTCCTGGCGCCGGAAGCGATCATTTCGCGGTTGAGCGCGTGGATCTCCTCGATCATCGCTTCGGTTACGGCGGACGGGTCGAAGTCGTCGGGCAGGTAGTTAGCAACTAGATACTGTGGCATGACTCTTCTCCTTGTTTTCTGTGGTTTGTTTCCGATGACTCGTTTCCTGTTCATTCAGGAGCGGCACTCATCGTTCTTTTGTCCTATAGTCGTTGGCGAGACGGAAAATCGACAGCTATTCAAGAAAAAATTTTCTTATTCCAACTAATTCAACTGGCGAATCCGCTCCTGCAGGAATTGCCGCTCCGGTTCCTGTTGGGTCAGCGCCAGAGCTCTCTCATAAGAGGTCCGAGCCTCGGCCGTCCTGCCGAGCCTGCGGTACATATCCGCGCGGGCGGAATGCGCCAGGTAATAATTTGCCAATTCGCCATGTTCCAACAGCGCGTCGATCTGCGCCAGACCAGCCTCTGGGCCATCGCACATTGCAATGGCCACGGCACGATTCAGCAGTACAACTGGCGAAGGCTGAATTCGTAGGAATCGGTCGTAAAGCGCAATAATCTGCCGCCAGTTGGTCACGGCGGTCGATTCCGCCTCCGCATGAAGGGCCGCGATCGCAGCCTGCAGCGTGTATGCGCCGAAGCGATGGGACTTCAGGGCTTGCTCCAACAATGCCACTCCCTCCGCGATCTGCCCTCGGTTCCAGAGCGAGCGGTCCTGGCTCTCCAGCAAAATTAGCTCTCCGGTCGGAGAGGTTCGCGCGGCCCGCCGGGATTCCTGTAGCAACATCAGGGCAAGCAGTCCTATAACTTCCGGTTCGGGCGAGAGTTCGAGCAGCAAGCGGCCCAGTCCGAATCGCCTCGCCGGTTAGCTCGGCTCGCGTTACCTCCGCTCCCGCCGCGGCCGAATAACCCTCGTTAAAGACGAGATAAATGACCTGAAGCACCGCACCCAGTCGCTCCGGCAATTCCTCCGGCGATGGCACCTCATACGGAATCTTTGTCTCTCGAATCTTTGCCTTGGCGCGCACAATGCGCTGCGCGAGGGTACGCGGAGTGATGAGGAAGCCGCGTGCTATCTCCTCGGTTGTCAGCCCGCACACCTCACGCAAGGTGAGCGCAACGCGCGCTTCCGGCTCTAGAGATGGATGACAGCATGTAAAGATCAGACGCAGGCGGTCATCCTCAAGGGCATCTTCAAGATGGTCCTCTTCATTGGACCTTGCCTCTGCATTGGATTCTTCGAGCGAACTCAATTGCGCTTCGAGATGTCGCACGAGCTCGTCTTGAGACGCATCAAGCGATCGTTCCAATCGGGCCCGTCGACGCAGAGTATCAATGGCTTTGAAGCGGGCCGTCGAAATCAACCATGGTCGCGGGTTGCCGGGTACTCCACTCTTCGGCCAAAGACTCAGCGCAGCCGCAAAGGCTTCGTGCATCGCCTCTTCGGCAAGATCAAAATCACCGAGCAAGCGAATCAGAGTTGCCAGGATTCGTCCCGAATCCACGCGATAAAGGGAGTCGAGCAATTCGCGTATCTGGCCATTTATTTGATCGGGAGAATGTTCGGACATGACGACGACCGTAACAAACCAGCAATCCCGAATCAATTTGGCGAATAGCGGAGCGATGCGTGCCTTAACGTTGAACGTTCTCTTGCCGCAGGAGACAATTTTGCGCAACTGCTTTTCGCGGGGAGGAATATAATGCCGGTGCTTCTCGAAACCGCTCCGAGAGAGGAACCCCCCAATGCCCTGTGACCCAAATTTTCTGGCTAACATCAGAATGTTCGAGAACCTTAACGAAGACGACCGCATAGCGCTGGCGGAAGTCGTTGATGAGTTGAAAGTTCCTTGTAGCCATACGCTCTTCCAAGCTGGTGACCCCGGCGACTCGTTATTCATCGTGCGGGTGGGCCAGATTGAACTGTTTATCAAAGATACTGCTGGACAGAAAATCGTCCTGCATACAGCGGAGCCCGGCGACATGTTTGGCGAGCTAGCCATGCTCGATTATGGGGCACGAACGGCGACAGCGTTGGCGTTAACGGACAGCGATGTGCTCGTGTTGGATCGTGACGATTTGATTTTGCTCTTTCAACGAAAACCCGAAGCCGCACTTCACATGCTCGCCTCCCTGAGCGCCCTGACCCGCAAGGCTGACGAGTTGTTGCGCACGCGGGTATCACGCAACGTAAACGAAGAGATGGACGTTCATTCGACGCTCCTACAGCGGGTCGCGGATGGGATTGCCTGGTTCAGCGGTAGTATGCCGTTCCTTATGATCAACGGCAGCTGGTTTATCATTTGGATCGTCATAAATACTTTTGCGATTGGCATCGCCGCCTTCGATCCTTATCCCTTTGGTCTGCTGACAATGATCGTTTCACTTGAAGCAATATTCTTATCGTGCTTCGTCCTTATCAGCCAAAACCGGCAAGCGGAAAAGGACCGTGTTCGTTCAGATATTGAATATGAGGTAAATATCAAAGCGGAACTCGAGATCGCTCATCTTCATGAGAAGACTGATCGGCTTTACGAAAACATGATGGCTCGCTTTTCAAATCTCGAGAAACAGATGGTGGCGAAGTAATTACCCGTCTGTGCAAAGGTCAGCCTGGGAATTATTCCGGAGTTCAGAGGCGATCCTATAACAAAGGAGTTATACCGTGCCGTGCTTAACCACGGATTCTCCTGCCTGGGACTTGAACGAATTTTTGGCCTCGCTCAACCGGAGAACCTGGCATCAAGCGCTTTGAGTCTAAATTCGGCTTCCGTTTTCTTCGCCAGATTTTGGTCAATGGCATTTCCCTCTACGATCTGTCCGAGCTCAGACCCGTAGATTTGAACAACTCGGACTGAAGCAGCATTACACCAAAAGTGACAAGTGCCGCTCTGGACTTGATGCAACGCCGCACAATCACCCCGCTACCGTCCTAAGGGGTAGTGTCTTCCGACTGCGTTGCTGGGGAGGTGGCTTGGGCTTCTTGGGACCGCTGGAATCCTGACTAACATCTTCAAAAACTAGCAGCACATTTAACGGAGCACTACCCAACCGTGGGGTAGGTTCTACACTAACCCCAAGCATAGACAGGAGGAGCGGGATGGCAGATGCGCATGATTCGCGACCCACCCAGCGAACCGAGGTGGTGGTGGCACGGGAGAAGGACGTTGTCGAGGTTGTTGACCGAGGCATAAACCGAGCGATGGACGTGCTGGACGAGAGACAGAAGCTCTCTTAGGTGGAAATGAGCTTTGGGTAATCGCGGGTAGTAAAAACCTCTAAAATAAATTCCAGATCTCAGATTAGGACACCACCGTCCTAAGGCCCTTCTTGACATCCTTTAAGCGCGGCTGGTACCCTACGCGGTCTTTTTCCACACTTTCACACTTGGATCATATAAGGAGTTTGCTTGAGTACTGAATCAGGTTTTCTATTCACCTCCGAGTCTGTCACCGAAGGCCATCCCGACAAAATCGCCGACCAAATCTCCGATGCGGTTCTTGATGCAGCTTTAACTGAGGACCCGACGGCACGCGTTGCCTGCGAAACCCTCGTCACGACCGGCCTCGTTGTCATTGCCGGTGAGATTACTACCGACGCCAAAATTGATTACACGCGCGTCGCCCGCGAAACCATTCGTGAGATCGGCTACACGCGAGCCAAGTATGGTTTCGACTGCGATACCTGCAGCGTGCTTTCGGCGCTCGATCGTCAGTCTCCGGATATCGCAATGGGCGTTGACACCGGTGGCGCGGGCGACCAGGGATTGATGTTTGGTTACGCCTGTAATGAAACACCCGAATTGATGCCGCTCCCGATTCAGCTCGCGCACATGCTTGCGCGACGCCTCTCGGAGACGCGTAAATCGGGTGACCTGCCTTACCTGCGTCCTGACGGTAAATCACAGGTGACGATCGAATATCGTGATGGCCGTCCCTTCCGCGTGGAAGCTGTGGTGATTTCGTCTCAGCACGATCAAAATGTTTCCAACGAACAGCTGCGTTCAGAGATTCAGGAACAAGTGATTCGCCACACTGTCTCTCCGGATCTTCTGGATGAAAATACCAAGTATCACATCAACCCCACTGGCAGATTCGTGACGGGCGGACCGCAGGGCGATTGCGGGCTCACTGGCCGCAAGATCATCGTGGACACGTATGGCGGTTATGCACCACACGGTGGCGGCGCCTTCTCGGGCAAAGATCCCACGAAGGTTGATCGCTCAGCTGCTTACATGGCCCGTTACGTTGCTAAGAATATCGTCGCTGCCGGACTCGCCGATCGCTGCACGGTGCAGTTGGCGTATGCGATTGGTGTAGCTGATCCGGTTTCGGTGATGGTGGATACAAAAGGCACCGGTCGGATTAGTGAGAGCGCGCTGGCCGCCCTCGTGCGCAACAGTTTCGAACTGACACCAGGCGGCATCATGAAAGAACTCGATTTACGCCGCCCCATCTATAAGGCCACAGCTGCATATGGTCACTTTGGACGTGAAGGTTTTAGCTGGGAGCGAATTGATAAAGCTGAAACATTAAGAGCAGCAGCCGGCATCTAACTTTTCAAACAGTCACAGAAGACAATTCAAAAAGGAATAATTGATATGAGCGCAACACGTTCGCTTGAATACGACGTGAAAGACATGGGTTTGGCCGGTCAAGGCAAAAAACGAATCGAATGGGCCGAGCGGGAGATGCCGGTCCTGCGGCTAATCCGCGAACGCTTCGGCACTGAAAAGCCTTTGGCAGGCGTCAAGCTTTTAGCTTGTGCCCACATTACAACTGAAACTGCCAATCTCGCGCGAGCCTTGCAGGCCGGCGGTGCAGAGTCGGTCTTGATCGCCTCAAATCCCCTTTCCACCCAAGACGACGTAGCAGCTTCCCTCGTTCAGGACTGGGGCATTCCTGTTTATGCGATTAAGGGTGAGTCGACAGAAACCTACAACCGGCACGTGCGCACTGCGCTCGACAGTCATCCCGACGTAATCATTGACGATGGCTCCGACGTCGTGGCCACTCTAATTAAAGAGCGAGCCGGCCAGCTTGCCGAGATCATCGGATCAACTGAAGAAACCACAACCGGCATTCAACGACTCGAGTCGATGCAGAGGGCAGGAGTGCTTACGTTTCCCTCGATCGCCGTTAACAATGCTCAGACGAAACACTTCTTTGATAATCGTTACGGCACGGGTCAATCAACTCTTGATGGAATTATTCGAGCGACGAATATTCTGCTCGCGGGCCGAAACATGGTGGTGGTTGGCTACGGTTGGTGTGGCAAAGGCGTGGCTCTAAGAGCGCGCGGCATGGGCGCGAATGTAATTGTCACCGAAATCGATCCGATTAAAGCGGTAGAAGCTGTGATGGACGGTTTTAGAGTTATGCCGATTTCGGAAGCGGCTTCAATTGGGGACATCTTCGTGACAGTGACCGGCAATCGTCACGTGATCGATGGGCCACACTTTGGAAAGATGAAAGACGGCGCGATCGTCTGTAACAGCGGTCACTTCGATCTGGAACTCAATCTCGTGGCGTTAGGCGAGATGTCGGAAGGTCCTGTGAACATGCGACCGTTCGTCGAGGAGTACAAGCTCAAGGGCACGGGCAATCGTGTGATCGTCCTCGGCGAAGGCCGGCTAATCAATCTTGCTGCGGCTGAAGGTCATCCTGCCAGCGTCATGGACATGAGCTTCGCCAACCAGGCACTTTCAGTCGAGTATCTTGTCAGGCACAAAGGCAAACTCGAGGCGGGTGTTCACCTGTTGCCGAAGGAAGTTGACACTGAGATTGCGGCCTTGAAACTGCGCGCCCTGGGAATGAGCATTGACACACTCACGGCTGAGCAAATTGAGTACATTTCCAGTTGGGAGATGGGAACCTAACTCCAACCTTAGGTTCGAATTCGAGAAAGCAGATAGCTCCCGGCGGCCGCGAAAATAATTGGCGGCGCCCAACCCGCAACCGCCGGGGGCAGCAATCCTAAGTTTCCCAGCTGTTGCATTCCCCCACCGACACCCCAGTAAGCGATACTGAGACCGACGGCAGCACAGAGCGCGACCACGGTGCCTCTTCTGCCGAATGACAGTGCCAGCGGTATTCCGATAAACGCCATTACAATGACACTGAACGGCGCTGCATACTTCCGCTGGAGCGCCACCGCCAACGCTGACACCTCGACACCGCGTCGCTTCGCCGCTATAAGGTAGTTTTTTAAGCCAGTTGCGCTTAGCTGTGATGGCTTGTCGATCGTCGGTTTGAATACAGTTGCCGGTTCGATCGCGACTTCAATTTGTTCAGCGGCCTGACGTTCGATCTGCATTCCCTGGAAACGCACTACCTCAGCGTCGCGCAAAGCGACCCGATTGGTTGAGGTCCACTGCCCGCTAGTGCCGCTCGTCACGATGGTGGAGTGAATGCCATCAGCATCAAACTCATAAATCGTCGGTTGTTCGAGCGTGTTTGTCTGCTCATTAAACTCATATGAGTAGAGTCGATTACTCTCTGCCGAGGCGAGCCATTGACGTCCCGTTCCCGTCATAGCGCGCGCTTCCCCTCCCTTAATCTGCGCCCGCAACGAATCTTGCCTGACGTTGCTGTAAGGCATCAGATGTTCCTGGACCAGCCAGGTGCCAACTGCCGCGACAATAGCGAACAGTAATCCTGGCACCATCAGGCGATAGACGCTCTGACCCGATGCCCACCAGGCGACGGTTTCATTGCGGCGGGCCAGAAGCGCATACGTTAGGAGAGCGGCCACCAGCATCGACGCCGGAAATATCTCGACGCTGATTAGTGGCAGCAGGAAAAGGATGTAGCGCGCTACCAGTCCGAATCCGACACGATTGGTAGCGATGAACCGCCAGAGCTCAAAAAGCGTGAACACAATAAAAATCGCGACGAGCGCTAACAACGTCAATACGAAACTGGAACCGAGACTGCGAAACAAACCGACGTCGAGCAAACTGGGAAACCCCGACCGTGCGGCTCCAACAGTATGAGTCAGCGCTTCGTTCGGCTTAGTACTATTTCGACGAGCTCTCGCGGTTCGTTTGAAACGAAAAGAGATCGATGGCAAACGAGGCAGGACCAAGAAAATCAAACTTAAGACAAGCATCAGACAGGTGGCGGCCCAGGCGCCCACGACCACGGGCACAGCGCCGGTGCGAGCAAGCGTTTCGCCAAGAAGTGAAATGAGGTAGTAGACGACCAGGATGGCAATCGCGAGCAGCACGCCAATACCCTTGCCTCCACGCCTGACACGAAGTCCTAGCGCCCCGCCCAGCAAAGCAAAAACGATCGGCGATATCGAGAGAGCTAAGCGACGGTGTAAGGTCCGTTGAATTGCTGCCTGTTGAGCCGCAGTCCGCGACGACGAGTCACTTCTTAACTGGTGCCAGTCCATCTCTTCCGGTTCAACCTCCTTACCATTGAGACGTGACATCAAATCGGCCCGTCCGGTGTTGATGGATAGGCGCAGTTGATCAAGCCGCTCGACGACGTAGGAGTTCTTGTCGGGGTCGGACGGCGCCGGAAGCTTTGTCGCTACCGCATCGCGTAAGACTAGTTCTGAGACATTACCAGAGGAATCAATGCGGCCAGATCGAGCCGTGACGGTTCGTGTAGCTCCATCAGCCTGCTGCGAGTAGATGAACACCCTTCCCTAGGCGCCGGTTGCCTTGTCGCCGTCACGAACATAGATTCCATACCCGGGAATCTCCGTGTTGAAGGTTCGCGGTTCGACGGGTGACTCAAGTTTTCTTAAAGCAGCTTCCACAGCCGCCCGTTTGAGATCACGAGCAGCGCGCGGCGCTTCGACGAGTTGAATGTAAGTCGTGCCAGCTGCGACTACTACTCCAATTACTAACACTGGCCAAAGCATTGTCCATGTGCCTACACCTGCAGCTCGCATCGCCACTATTTCGCTGTCGCTACCCATTCGCGCATATCCGACGATGATGCCGGCCAGGACCGCTGTTGGCAGCGAGAGAACCAGAACATTCGGTAGGAATGCTGCGCCCAGCTCCGTCAATAACGACAAAGGGATCTGGGCATACAAGGCAATCTCTGCAAAGCGACCTGCTTGCTGCACAAACAGCAGTGCCGTAAGGAGCGCGAGGGTGAGCAGTACATAAGGAAGAGCCGCTCGAGCAACGTAACCCGCGATTAAACTTCTCGATCTCATTGGTTCGGATTGTGGGCGAAGGACACTTAACTGGCAAACCAGCGAGGTTCAGGGTAGTGCTCCAAATTTGTAGAGCAAACTGTTAGTTTGCGATGATTGAATGGCATTTAAGGTGCACGGAAACTAACAGTTTGCTACAAAGACCTAACTGAGGGCACTACTAACTTCAGCGATAGCTTGGGCGCAGACGCGGTTCACGCTCAAGCACGCGTCCAATTAGTTGATGGGTTAGGTCACCAATCTCGCGCATGATCACCGGCGACACCTCATGTGATGCATCAGCAAACGCATTTGGTCCGAGCTTTTGGGTAGCTCGTAGTTGACGCTGAACTTTACCCGAAAGTGGAGTTCCCTGCCCGTGACTACAGGTACGACAGCGAAGCTGAAGGTCAGAACCCATGAAGGAGATCTCGGCGTCGTTGAAAGGACGCTGGCACTCCCCGCAAAGTTTGATGTCCGGCAGGAAGCCCTCAAGCTTTAACAGCCACACCTCGAAGTACCGCTGGATCATTTCCATGTCTGCCGGCGCGACGGCAACTGCTTCAAGACACGCCTTCAACATGCGGAACAGCTTTTCATTCTTTTGATAAGGCGGGGAGAAGTCGATGATCAGGTCCGCCATGTACGACAGCCCTGCAAGAGTTTCAGCATCGCGAAAGAGGTTAAAGTGAGACCTGAGGATTTCGGTCTGGCCTAGCGAGACGAGTTCTTTGTTTTCCTTTTGGTAAAAGCTGAGTTGTAGCAGGGTGAAAGGTTCGAGGGCCGCCCCAAAGCGATTCTTCAATCTCCGGCAACCCTTGGCAACGCCTCGAATTAAGCCGCTGCTGTGGGTTAAGCAAACGACGATCTTGTCCGCCTCAGCGAGATTGTATGTTCTTAAGACCAGTGCTTCGGTTTCGGAAAGAGCCATCGGTACTGCTGCATTTTTAGAAAGGAATGAAGTAAAGAATCCAGGCGAGAGCGAGACCGATAATCATGAACTCCGCAAACACCTTGATTCCATAAAGGAAACGCTCGCGCGGGCTTTCCTTCGCGACCACACCAAAGACGGTGGCTGAGAGCAGAGCGAACAATGTCATCACTAAAAAGTGCCTCATGCCTTTCTCCCCGCCGAAATGTCAAACGCATCCAGCATTACAAGATAGTTGAGCAGTCCAGCGATTAGGAGAAACGTCGTGCCGTATTCATAAGTAGCGCGCGCCGCGGCTTGCGGATCATCCGCGAAGCCAACGCCAAAAAACCAACTGGCGAGGTACGGAATCCCCGACCCAAGATTTGCGATCATCGGGGGAATCTGCAGGAGCGCGGTAAGACCTTGCTGGTCACCACCGACGCTGAACATGTGACCGCCCATTATCAAGCCGCAGACAAAACAGATCCACACCGCTCCGCCGAGAATTAGAGCGCGTCCCCAGTGACCCTGCAGTAAGTGGCCGGCACCAGGAAAGAGCCAGCCCGCAGCTCCCATTGCCCAAGCTCGTGATGGAGCTCCTTCAGCGTCTTTTTCTTTCAACTTCTCTTTCTGCAATCATAGCCTCCAGCTAAACAGCTCTCATTAAGGTAATACGTCAACTAGCATTGATTCAGTTTCGATTCCACCGTCTCTATCAGGCCAGACCTTCATCTTTTGTCTGAAGGGTCGTGGCGCCGACCCCTCAATGGCTACCTTAACAGCCGCACGCAAGAATCAATAAAGCAGGTACTGCTCTCTCACCTTTCCGAACTCGGCCAATGGCTCCTGCCAGTTAGCCTGAATGGAATCCAATGAGTCTCCACGTTCGAACGCCTGGCGCAAGCTTGACGTGCCCGCTATCACATCGAAAGGATTGCGATCAAAGACGTATTCATAAGGCGGCTCTTTCCAGCGAAACTCGTCGGGATACATATCGAAAGCAAGCTTAACCATGGCCACGCCCGCCACCACCGGCTCGAAGTCGTTTCGGTTAGTCACATGGATCTGCACGCCCCCGCAACTTACGCCTCCATGCTTCTGAAAAGTTGGCCTGAAGACACAACTGCGAAAGAAGACTCCGGCAAAGTTAAGTTGATTTAGAGCTTCCGCATATTCCTCAGGTTGTACATAAGGTGCGCCGACTAACTCGAAAGGTTTGGTAGTTCCTCTTCCCTCAGAAACTTGCGTTCCTTCGAAATGAACCGTCCCCGGGAAGACGGTGGCGGAATCGATCGTAGGTATATTTGGCGACGGCAAGACCCAGGGCGCGTCAGTTTCATCTTGCCAGTATTCGCGCGCCCACCCTTCCATCGGCACAACTTCCAAATCGCAGCCGATTTCAAAATGGCCATTGAAAAGCTGAGCCAATTCCCCCAGCGTCATGCCGTGCCTTGTCGGGATGGAAAACTGACCGACAAAAGATGCCTGTTCGGCCTCCAGCACATTGCCGGCAACACCGAGACCCGTAATCGGGTTCGGCCTATCGCAAACAATTACCTTTTTCCCGAACCGTTTCGCTGCCCGCATGCAGTTCGCCATTGTGTAAGCAAATGTATAGATGCGACAGCCTACATCCTGCATGTCAAAAACAAGGACATCGACATCCTGCAACATCACTTCAGTAGGTTCACGCGTTTCACTGTATAGGGAATGGATGGGCAAGCCCGTGACGCGATCAATGGCATGCGACGTCTCAATCATGTTGTCTTGCACATCGCCACGAATTCCATGCTGCGGACCAAACAGGGCCGTGAGGTTTACTTCGGGATGAGCAAACAGCAAATCGGCCGCGTGATGAAAATCGTGATTAACCGACGCTTGATTACAAATCAATCCGACTCTCGCGGCGTGCAGTATGCCGGCTCGCGCTTTAAGCAATCTTTCAAGTCCGATCGTTACAGGAATCCTTTTATTCATTATTGAGAGATTAGTTGACCTTCGTTACTTAAAGTAAAAGCTGAGCTCTTAGCCGCAAAGTACTGAGCCGCCATTGACGTTCAGTATCTCGCCGTTGATGTGCCGGGCCCACTCACTACAAAGGAAGACGATCGGCCTGGCAATATCGTCGGCTGTCGCAATAGCACCTACGGGAATGCTCCGCGCAATTGCTTCTCTGCCCTCTCCGTCCAACGCGGCTGCGCTCATGTCAGTGTCGACCCAGCCGGGGGCGACGGCGTTAACGTTAATTCCGAATTGACCCAACTCAGAAGCAAGCGACTTCGTGAACGCGATTTGCGCACCCTTTGAAGCCGCATAGTTAGAGTAATTAACTTCACCGCGTTGGCCGGCCGTTGAAGACACAATGACTATCCGGCCAAAGCGCTGCTGCTTCATGCCGGGCACAGCAGCCTGGCAGAGCGTCCACGTGCCGCGAAGGTTCACTTGCATGGTCTTGTCCCACATCGATTCAGACATTTCGTCAACAGGAGCGCCTTCCCAAATTCCCGCATTGCAGATCAGAAAGTCTAATCGTTGAAAGCGTTGAAGTGCATCGGCAACGAGGCGCTTCGCCTGCCAAACTTCTGAAACATCCGCAGGAACTGCTAAGGCCCTGACTCCCTGCGCTTCAGCATAGGTTACTACTTCTGCAGCAGCTTCTTTATTGGATCGATAATTGACAACGAGGTCAGCACCAAGTTCCGCTAGTCGCCTGGCAACTGCGCGGCCAATTCCTCGTGATCCTCCACTGATAAGGGCCACGCGACCACGCAGTTTCAGGAAGTCATTTTTCATTATGATTTCCTTCTGCACTGGGTTCGTAGCTTTTAAATGAAGAAGTCGAGTTTAAGAGGAGCATTCGAAGGTTTCCGAAGCTTCAACGTCCTGGGCATAACGCGTCGCTTCACTTACAAAATGACAGAACAGAGCTTGCGAGAGATTGTCTTCCTTCCAACCCAATTCCGGATGCCATTGCACTGCCGAAACAAACCGATCTGAGCGCGGATCTTCGAGCGCTTCCACAACTCCATCAGCTGTCCAGGCCGTCGCTACCAGATTATTACCAAGACTCGCGATTGCTTGATGGTGATGACTGTTAACTACGGCAGCATCAGCTTCCGCCAGCGTCGCCAGCAAACTTCCTTCAAGTAACTTCACGCGATGTGAAGGGCGGTCGCGCGGCGCACCCTGTTGATGTTTGATAGCGCCTTCAAGTTGCGCGGTAAGGTCCTGAATTAAGGTGCCGCCGCGCGCTACGTTCAATACCTGCATCCCAAAACAGATTCCCAAGAGGGGAATGCGGCACCTTTCAATCTCCGCAAGTACCAGTAAATCAGTTTCGTCCTTTACATGGTGGACGTTGCCCAATGCCTGATGCGGTTCGTGCCCGTAGCGAAGCGGATCGACATCCGAATCGCTTCCCGGCAATAAAATTCCATCCATGCTATCGATGACGGAAGTTATGTAACCAGCATCGGGGATGAGACTGATGTGAACCGGAGCGCCGCCCGCGGCTTCTATCGCTTCGCTGTAGTGTCGCGATAGGTAGAAACGGTCCGTCTCCGGCTCCAACCGCATAGTGATTCCGATTCTGGGCCGATAGTCTGACATATCAATAAGAGTTATCTAGTAACACGAACGCCGGTAGTGTCTTCCTTTGGAGTGCGGCGGCAGAGCGAAGCGGCGACGGCGCTGTAGATTCCGTCCATTCTAAGTATTCAACCAAAGCGGTGTCTCCCGATACATCGGGATTGCCGCCGCACTCCAAATTACGACACTACCCGAACGCGCTTGACTTGAAAAAGTTTAATTCATTGGCAAGGTATGATACCGCAAAGCCGATTCGATTGCCGATTGCCGATGCGGATTGGCTTCTTTCGCTACCGGCTAATCAACAATCGGCAATCGGCAATCGCCAATCGAAAAAGTTGGCCTCCTTGACTTACATTCAAGCGAATTTCTATAGTGCTTGCTAATCGAGATGCAAAAAGAATCAACGAGAATTCGCAGTACAACTGTCCTGCTTGTGCGCAAAGACGGACGTGTTGCGCTCGCTGGTGACGGGCAAGTCACCCTCGGAGAAACGATCATGAAAGGCACCGCCAAAAAGGTGCGTCGCCTTTATAACGATCGCATTCTGGCAGGCTTTGCGGGAGCTACCGCGGATGCTTTCTCTCTCCTGACACGTTTCGAAAGCAAGCTGGAGCAATATCACGGCAACCTGGAACGAGCTTCGATCGAGCTCAGCAAAGAGTGGCGCACCGACAAGCTGTTGCGACACCTTGAAGCCTTGCTAGTAGTTGCCGATGCGAAAACTTCGTTTCTACTCTCCGGCAATGGCGACGTGATTGCACCTGACGATGGCGTCCTCGCGATCGGCTCCGGTGGCAGCTACGCGCTCGCAGCCGCGCGCGCCCTAATGAAACACACTGAGCTATCGGCACGCGATGTCGCTGTGGAGGCCCTCACCATCGCCGGCGAAATTTGCATCTACTCGAATCAGAATATCGTCGTCGAAGAATTGGAATAAGCGCGGGCGATTCAAAGAAGTCAGCATTATGGTTATTTATCTAGAAGGAGAAGTTGACGAAGCGGTGCGGCTCGATGATATGACGCCGCGTCAGATCGTCACTGAACTCGACAAGCATGTCGTCGGACAGGGCAAAGCAAAACGTGCGGTTGCAATTGCTCTCCGCAACCGTATCCGCCGACAGAAGCTGCCAGCCGAAATGGCAGTGGACGTGATGCCCAAAAACATCATCATGATTGGGTCGACGGGCGTCGGTAAAACCGAAATCGCGCGTCGACTCGCTCGCATGTCTGATTCTCCTTTTCTAAAGGTCGAAGCTTCAAAATTTACTGAAGTGGGATACGTCGGCCGCGATGTAGAAAGTATGATTCGCGATCTGACAGAGATCTCCATCGATATGACGCGCCAGGAAAAGATCGAGGAGGTTGCTGAAAAAGCGGAGTTGAACGTTGAGGAGCGAATTTTGGATTTGCTCCTGCCGCCACCTCGTTCGGTGAGCCAATTCAGTTTCGATTCGGATTCTGAAGGAATAGCCAGTGAAGCGGATGCGGGTTCAACCGACGAAAACTTTCAGCGTTCGCGCGAAAAGTTTCGCACGCAACTGCGCAGTGGCAAGCTCGACAACCGGATGGTTGAGATTGAGGTTCGCGAGAAGAACTTTCCCGTGATCGAATTAGCAGGACCACAGGGCGTCGAAGAGATGGGTATCAACATGAAAGATATGCTCGGCAATATCTTTCAAGGCCGTTCGAAACGAAGCAAGATGCGAGTCAGTGAGGCGATGGAGCACCTCATGCAAGAAGAGGAGGAGCGGCTCATCGACATGGATCAAGTGGCACGCTCAGCGATCGAGCGAGTCGAATCGTCGGGCATGATCTTTCTCGATGAGATCGATAAGATCGCCGGCCGCGAATCTGGCCATGGCCCCGACGTGTCCCGAGAAGGCGTTCAACGCGACATCCTGCCTATCGTAGAAGGCACGACCGTCAACACGCGTTATGGAATGGTTCGCACGGACCACATTCTCTTCATTGCTGCCGGCGCGTTCCACGTTTCCAAACCCTCCGACTTAATCCCTGAACTTCAGGGACGCTTTCCGATTCGCGTCGAGTTAGATGCCTTAACCGTAGAAGACTTCAAAAGAATTCTGACTGAGCCGAAGAATGCTTTGATTAAACAGTACCAGGCGATGATGGACACGGAGGGGGTGACGATCGATTTTACCGACGACGCCATCGATGCCATCGCAAACTTTGCGGCTCGCGTAAATGATCAAACTGAGAACATCGGCGCTCGTCGTTTGCAAACGATCATGGAGAAGCTACTCGAAGACATCAGTTTTGAGGGTCCTGACTTGCAGCCGAAGCAGCAGCGTATCGATGCCGCGTATGTGGATGATAAGTTGTTGGAGACAGTGAAAGATCAGGATCTCAGCCGTTACATTCTGTGAGAGAAAAATTGCCGCCCACCTCTCGAACCTTGTTTCCCTCGATTACGAACCAACAAACGGCCTGGTGTTTGATGCTTCTAACAGTTGTACTTGTAGCTGGCTGCGGTAAGCGCCGTCCTCCGTTGCCGCCGGTTGAACGAGTGCAACAACGCACGGAGCTACTTTCCGGGGCACAGCGAGGCAATCAGGTCAC
This sequence comes from Pyrinomonadaceae bacterium, assembly GCA_051002415.1. GTDB lineage: Bacteria > Acidobacteriota > Blastocatellia > Pyrinomonadales > Pyrinomonadaceae > PSRF01. Next base: position 11,250 of record JBPCMI010000200.1, on the reverse strand, counting down.
GTTGAGTTGGCCCGCTCCGCTGCGAAACGCATCGGATCAGAGTGTGCAGAGCATTCGCCGCATCGATATCTACCGCCTTGCAGAGAAACCAGCTGCTCCGTTGCCATTAACTGAAGAGGAATTCGGCGCGCGCTCAACGCTGATTGGATCGGTCACTTACGACGAGATAAAAAACGCGGGTGACACGCTTACATACACTGACGCACTCGAGTTGGCGGGCCAGCCGACGCGGCTACGCTACGCCGTCCGTTACGTCAATGCATCGGGCCAACGTGCGGCCTTCTCTAATTTCCTGCTCATCGAGCCGTCAGCGCGGGTCGCTCAAGCGCCGACACTAAATGCTACCGGCAAGGAGTTGACTGAGTCAGCAATTACGATCAACTGGACCCCGCCCGCAGCAAACATTGACGGGTCTACGCCGGTGAATCTGCTCGGCTATAACGTTTACCGGATTGATGAGTTGCAAAGAGCTAGTGCGGATACGCCGCTTAACAGCTCGCTTGTGTCCGGGACTCAATTCGCGGATCAGAATTTCGAGTTTGGCCAGAAGTATCAGTACTTCGTGCGATCAGTTTCCCTCGGAACAGGGGGCGCTCAGGTTGAGAGCCTCAACTCCAACTCACTTTCGATCGAACCGCGCGACACCTTCCCTCCCGCAGCGCCTTCGTCGATCACAATCGCGGCAGCCCCGGGCAGGCTTTCGATCTTCTTCCCGGCGAATCCGGAAGCAGACGTTGCTGGTTACACGATCTACCGCTCTACGGATCCTGACTTACCAAAAGACGGCTGGACGAAACTGACATCAGCGCTGCTGGAAAGAACGACATTCCAGGATGAGAATGTCGAGTCAGGCAAACGTTACTACTACTACTTAACGGCTACCGACAAGGCTAGCAACGTGAGTCCGCTGTCGGAAGTAGTCTCGGAAGTTGTTCCCTAACGCGCGATGAAACTGTGTCGCTTCCTTCATTCGAGCTTTGCAGAGCCACGCTTCGGCGTCATTGCCGACGATAAGATTTACCCGGTTACCGCCGACGAGTACTTCAAACTCGACGAAGTGCCGCGCTCTCAGGCCGCAGTGGCACTGGCTGAAGTTCGTCTGCTGGCGCCAGTGTCGCCGTCAAAGGTCGTTTGCGTGGGTCGTAACTATCGCGAACATGCAGCGGAGTTGGGAAACAAGATGCCGGATGAGCCGCTGCTATTCCTGAAAGCCCCATCGGCCGTGATTGGAAGCGAAGTCGCGATTGAATTGCCACCACAATCTGATCAGGTGGAACACGAAGGGGAGCTTGGAGTGGTTATCGGTCGCACAGCACGCCACATTCGAGCGGATCAAGATCCGCTCGACTTTGTCCTCGGCTACACTTGCGTCAACGACGTGACGGCACGCGACCTACAACGTAAAGACGTTCAATTCACGCGCGCCAAATCGTTCGATACGTTTTGCCCGGTCGGGCCGGTAATCGTCACCAACCTTAATCCCCTCGACGCTACCGTGGTGACGCGGCTCAACGGCGACATCCGGCAGCAGGGGCGCACTTCTGACATGGCTTTTCCAGTTCCCTTCCTGATTAAATACATCGCAGACATCATGACTCTTTATCCTGGCGATTTGATCGCTACCGGGACGCCCGCCGGCGTGTCTCGTATGAAGTCAGGCGATATTGTTGAAGTTGAAGTGTCCGGCGTTGGAGTACTGCGTAATCAAATTGAGAGCCGCTAGGCTTTCATCATCGCTTGCAGGGAGGCATTATGAAGTTCTTTCTTGATACCGCTAATTTAGATGAAATACGAGAAGCCGCAAAAGTGGGAATCGCCGACGGTGTTACTACAAACCCATCTCTGATCGCGAAGGAAGGTGATGTTGACTTCAAGGAACACATTGCCGCGATTTGTAAGATCGTTTCCGGCCCGGTCTCGGCTGAAGTGACCAGCGAGGATACCGAAGGCATGGTTCGCGAAGGCCGTGAGTACGCGGCGATTGCCAAGAACGTGGTGGTTAAATGTCCCCTCACGCGCGCCGGGCTGACTGCAACCCATCAACTCGACAGCGAAGGAATTAAAGTGAATGTTACGCTCTGCTTCTCTGCGGCCCAGGCGATCCTTGCCGCGAAAGCCGGAGCGTCTTTCATCAGTCCTTTTATCGGTCGCCTCGACGACATTGGCGAGAACGGACTGCTCCTCTTGGGCGACATCATCGAGGTCTATCGCAACTACGAGTGGAAGACTGAAGTGTTGGCGGCGAGCATCCGTCATCCTATTCATGCGATTGAAGCGGCGCGCATGGGAGCGGACATAGCGACCATGCCATTTAAAGTGATTGACCAGATGTTCAATCACCCGCTCACCGACAAGGGCCAGGCGCAATTCCTGGCGGATTGGCGCAAGAGTGGCCGCAAGTAAGATGATTACGGTGCGCGCGTGCAAATACGACGGCGCGGAGCACCGTCGCTGGTCCGCCACGGTCATCAAGCAGGAAGGTCCATTGCTGGTCTTGGATGCGTCGTTCCCCAAAGAGATTAATCACGACTTACTAGGGACGATTGTGAGCGGCACCAGGAGCGTCGAGTATTATTGGCTCGATCGCTGGTATAACGTGTTTCGCTTTTCACAGCCCGACGGCGAGTTGCGAAGTTATTACTGCAACGTCAACTCGCCGCCTGAATTCGATGGCCACACACTAAGTTATGTAGACCTGGATATTGATCTTCTCGTCGAACCCGATTTAACGTATCGCGTCGTTGACCTGAAAGACTTTGAAGACAACGCGCGACGCTACAACTACTCAGCGGAAGTCCAGACGAATGCCGGCCGCGCCTTGATAGAATTGATCGATCTAATTGAGAGTCGCACATTTCCCTTCATCGATAAGACAACAACACCGGTTAGCCAATGACTTCCAAACAACAACCGCAGCCGTCGAAATCAAAACTAGATAAGCTTCGCGAACGCCATCGTGCAGCCGAGTTAGGCGGGGGCGCGGTGCGCGCTGAAAAGCAGCACGCGGCCGGCAAGATGACCGCTCGCGAACGCGTGGAGTTTCTGCTCGACGAGGAAACGTTCGAAGAATTCGACAAGCTGGTTGTGCATCGCTCTCACGACTTTGGACTTGAGAAACAGGTGTATCCGGGTGACGGCGTGATTACCGGTCACGGCTTGATTGATGGTCGACGTGTGTTCGTGTTTGCCCAGGACTTTACTGTATTCGGCGGATCGCTTTCGGAGACTCATGCAGAAAAAATCTGCAAGGTGATGGATCTGGCGATGAAAGTCGGCGCCCCCGTCATCGGCCTCAACGACTCGGGCGGAGCGCGGATTCAGGAAGGAGTGCTGAGTCTGGGGGGCTACGCCGACATCTTTCTGCGCAATGTGCTGGCGAGCGGCGTTGTTCCGCAAATAAGTTGCACCATGGGACCGTGCGCCGGCGGCGCCGTTTATAGTCCGGCAATTACCGATTTCAACATCATGGTGAAAGACACGTCCTACATGTTTATTACGGGACCGGACGTGATCAAGACTGTGACCCACGAAGATGTGACGAAGGAAGAGCTAGGTGGGGCGGTCACTCATAATCGAGTTTCAGGTGTTGCTCATTTCGCTGCGGATTCTGATGAACACGCGCTGCGCATGGCGCGTGAGCTCTTTTCCTTCATCCCGTCAAATAACCTGGAAGAGGCGCCTCGCTTAACTACCAACGACTCCGCAGAACGAACGGCGGATAAGCTGAACAGCATTATTCCGGAAGCGTCAAACCAACCTTATGACATTCGCGATGTTCTTGGTCAGGTAGTTGACGACGGTTATTTTTTCGAAGTGCAGCAACTCTATGCACCGAATATCTGTGTAGGCTTTGCGCGATTGGCCGGGCGCTCAGTCGGTATTGTTGCCAACCAACCCGCTTTCCTCGCGGGTGTTCTTGATATCGATGCCTCGGTGAAGGGGGCACGATTCGTGCGCTTCTGCGATTGCTTTAATATTCCGCTCGTTACGTTTGAGGACGTGCCGGGATTCCTACCCGGAATTTCGCAGGAGCACGGCGGCATCATCAGACACGGCGCCAAGCTGCTCTATGCTTTCGCCGAAGCAACCGTACCGAAGGTTACTGTAATCACGCGAAAGGCATATGGCGGCGCCTACTGTGTGATGGCCTCAAAGCATATTCGGACGGATATCAACTTTGCCTGGCCATCAGCCGAGATAGCGGTGATGGGCGCGGAAGGCGCTGTCGGTGTGTTGTACCGGCGAGAGATCAACGAAGCGACGGACAAGGAGGCAGCGCGACGGGCTCGCATCATCGAGCTTGAGGATAAGTTCGCGAATCCCTATGTCGCAGCGGAGCGCGGGTTTATCGATGAGGTAATCGAGCCGTCACAAACAAGGCCCAAATTGATTCGTGCGTTAAAGTTGTTGGAAAACAAACGCGACACTAATCCGCCACGCAAACACGGCAATATTCCTCTCTAACTATTGCTTGGGCGCGTAGTAGTTTTGCCGGTAGAGCAACTGCAGTTTTTGTTTCCGCAATTCCGGATTAACGATTTCAAGCTTCACTTCCCGCCGTCCACCGTCACGAGCTTTGTTCCTGGGCGAGTATGCAATCACATATTGCGAGCGCAATTCTTCTTGGATCTGCGCGAAGGCTCGCTGCAGCTCAGGCTCGCTGGCAGGAAAGAACGCCCGACCTCCAGTTCGATTAGATAACTTTTCTAAAGAATCCTTCTCGATTTTATAGAACTGTGGGTCACCGATGCCGATGCTGTAGACCGCAACGTTGTTTCGTACTGCTGAATCGATCGACTCCTGCCGTTTTATCGTGCTAGAGGTGTCGTCGCCGTCGCTCAACAATACGATTGCTCTCCGAGAGTTATCGGGCGCCTTTGCCAGGACCTCGTTGGCGCTGGCCCAGACCGAATCCCAGATACTCGTCCAACAGAGCGGATCCTCCTGCGCCGTTTTCACCTGTTCACACTGCGGATTATCAACCGGTACTTCCACTTTCATGCCATTAATCGCGCGCTCGAGTTTTGGCAGACTGTCGGTGAGATCCTGTTGCACTTTCGGCTCGCCGGTAAAAGAAACGATTGCGACCCTGTCGACCGCTGGTTTCATCACGGTCTTAAGAAAAGCTTTTGCCGCACTTTTCTCATCGGGAAGCGTTCGCTCCTGGGATTTGCTGGTGTCTACCAGGATCACTATGGTCAGCGGGCGGTTAGTTTCTCTTTCGAAGAGGCTGATTTCTTGTGGGGTTTGATTTTCCAGCACACGCAAGTCGTTGGCCCGCAGCGTGGTAACAAAATGACGATCCTGATCGACCGCGGTGAAAACGGTGTTCACCAGATCAGTGTCCACACGGATAACCTCAGGGTCGCTGTCCACCGCATCCGGGGGAGGGGTCGGTTTAGTCTCGGGCTTTGTGCGAGAAGTGGATTCTACTAAGCGTGGCCGCTCTTGATTCTGCTGCGCGCCAGAGCGAGGGGGCTGCGTCAGTGTCCAGCTAATCCAGGCAACACCTAAAACAAGACACAAGACATTTCTGTGCTGGCAGCTCATCTCACCTCACTCCAGGCGTGGACAAATAGGAACAAAGAAATGGGCAGCCCTTTTCGAGCTGCCCGTTTGCCATTAAACGTTGAGTTAGTAACGGCGGTTGCGGTTGCGCAGTTTGTAGGTGTAGAGGGCTGAACCGCCACCACCTGCTAACGCACCAATCCCGGCACCCTTCTTACCACCGATCAATCCACCGATGGCTGCTCCCGAACCCGCGCCGATTGCTACAGTCAGCTTGTCGCGATGCTTCTGCCAGAAGCTGCGGCTGCGCGGCTGCGTGTACGACCGTGAGTTGGTGCTGTGTGCATAGCTACGACCTGAGTTGCGGTAAACCGTGCGGCGCGGCGCATAGGTCGCCTGTGCCGGAGCCACGTTGCTCACACCGACAGCACCTGCCTGCGCGGCACGAAAACCATCAGCAAAGCCGACCTTATAGGCGCCCTGCTCTTCGGCAGTGTCAAAGGATGCCGGCATGTATGGATCAGCGGCAACCTGACGGTCCGCCACGTAAGTCGCATCCGTAGGTACTGTTGAACGTTCGGTGGTCGCAGCGGCCGTGTTGGATTGGCTTCTGGTATGCATTACCAGGGCTCCAACTGAACCGCCCACGAGGGCCGCTATCAAAGCGACCGGAAGTAATTTATTAGTCATAATCATCGCTCGATCTCCTAGTCAAATGTCTGGCGTTGAAGCTCGCCATGAGAAGGCGCAACATGCGTTCCCAAGCGCAAGGAATAAACCACTATCGTGCCGATATTGATTGGTTTGCTGTTTTCAAGGGATAAAGCGCAAATATTTGAGGCTGCAAGAAACTTGCAATAAAAACAATGTGGGAGCTATTCGCGGTCGTACCCGATATGAGGAAATTGGTGTGCGAAATAAGCACTAGGACCAACAAACAAGAAAACGGCCGGGAAGAATCCCAGCCGCAATCTCTAACTCCTTCGTATTAACTTATTACGCTGCTCGCTGAGTCTGCACCGGCTTATTCTCGCGCAACAGCTCCAAAGCCTTCTTCATCTGCAGGTCGTCGGCAGGTTTCGGAATGGTTGGTTCCGGAGCCACTTCTCTTTTCTCGCCTGGCTGAGCAGGTTTAGCGACGGGGTCATCATCGTTCCCCGTCAAGTCTTCGGGATCGACAGCCTCCGCAAGTTCCGGACGCTTCACTTCAACCGATGGGGTCACTCCGGAATGCGCGCGATCCTCGCCGAGAAACGGTTTGCCGCTCGCACTTGCCCACTTTACCGTAGTCAGAAGCAAACCATCTCCGCCACGTAGGGTGAACAACTGTTGCTCAGCCCCGGCGCCAAAGCTCTTCTCGCCGACGATCTGCCCGCGATTGCGCTCGAGCAGCGCTGAGGCCACCACTTCCGCGGCCCCTGCGGTGCCGGAGTCGATCAAGATCACGACGGGTCCGGAAAAGATTGCTGCTTTCGGATCTGCGGTAAATGTCTTTAGAGTTTTTCCTTCGCGGCCGGTGGTCTGTGCGAGGGTCCCGTCTTTAATGAAGAGATTGGCAACCGCTACGGCTTCATTGATTGAACCACCCGCAGTGCTCCTCAAATCAATCACGAGCTTCTGAGCACCTTGCTTTACCAGGTCGTGTAAGCGAGTTTTTACATCTGCGGCTTCGCCGTCCGCGAAACTGTTGATGCGCAGGATCCCGATGCGACCTGCTTCCATCCGCGCCTCAGCAGCTGGTGAACGAAAAGCACCGCGCTTGACCGTCAACGTCAACGGACTCGTATTCGCTCGAAGAATTCTTAACTTGATTTCTGAACCGGCGGCGCCATTTAACAACTGCTTCGCGTCGTAGAGTGAAATATCGCGAGTCGCCTTGCCGTCGATGTACTCGATGATGTCTCCCGCCTGCACTCCAGCCTCATCGGCTGGCGAGCCCTTCATGGGCGCAATCACGTAGAGATATGAAGCAACTTGCGAGAGCTCCGCGCCGATACCCACAAAATTATCTTTACCGTTGGCGTTGTAGTCACGGACCTGCTCCGGCGTCAGATATGTCGAGTAAGGATCGAGGCCATATGCCAGGCCACGAAGCGCGCCGGCGCGAACCTTTTCCATGTTGGGCTCGTCTACATAATCGTTCTGAATATGCTGCAACACGCTTTCGAAAATGCGCAGCTGCGCGTTGGGATCGTTAGCCGGCTGTTGGGCTCGGGTAGAAATCCAACCGCCAACTACCGGATAAAGAGCCAGCGTGGCTGACACCAGAATCAAACCAAATTTAGTGCGGAATGACATTAACTACCTCTCGTCTTTCAATCGATGGGTTCGCTCGTATCACTGACGAGCAAGTCGGTACTATACAATCCGTAAATCGGGCACGCAAGCTTAGTTGCATCTTAACTGTCGGCGGTTGCGTGGCTTCCAGCCGATGTCACGAAACAAGTTAGCGTAGAAGGTCAACCCGAGTATCCGATGAATTCTCCAGCAGAGCCGCAGCAGCCAGATGGTCGAATTCTGGCATTGGATTTAGGACAAAAACGGGTAGGCGTAGCGCTCAGCGACGAACTTCTAATTTCAATCATGAGATTGAACCCGATTTTGCGGACTAATTGGAAACAATTACTGGTCGACGTTGCTGAGCTAGTCCAGGTGCACAATGCAAAAGCCCTTGTAATTGGGCTACCTTTAAGCTTGGATGGGACTAGCGATTCGGCGGCGTCCGCCGCGCGACAGACTGGGGAAAATTTTGCGCGCTCGCTTTCGATACCGGTTTTCTTGCAGGACGAACGACTTACTTCTGTGGCCGCCGCCGAGCAACTGCGCGAGGCCGGCCATAATCCCAGAGAAGTGGCGCAACTAATTGACAGCGAGGCAGCTGCTATCATTCTGGCCGACTTTCTCGACTCTAATACGAAAAATCGGGTTTCTCGCGACGCGGCAGATGACGCTGCGCCGTCCCGGTTCTGACTCGATGAATATCAAAAAGATTGTCTTAATTTTACTGATCGTCGTTGTGTTAGTTGGCGGCGCCTTCTTTTTCTGGATGTATCGCAGTCTGCGTCAGCCTGTGGTTCATTCCAAGAGTGGTCAATTCATTGAAATCACACGAGGCACGGCTCCGGCTTCTGTAATTAGAAAGTTGAGCCACGAAGGAATCATAAAGAACGAGTGGCCGGTGTTGCTCTATCTAAAACTTACAGGGACTGGTTCTGGATTTCGCGCTGGGGAATACGACTTCCCTTCTCCGGTTACACCGCTTCAGGTCATCGAGGAACTACAAACGGGCCAGCAGCGCTTTCTGCGCTTAACTGTCGTGGAAGGATGGACGCGGTGGGAGATTGCAGCGGCGATGGCGCGTGTGCCGGAGTTAAAAGTGCCAGACTCCGACAGTGCGTTGCAATTGATGGATGACACGTCGCTCATAAAAGATATCGATCCCACCGCTGAGAATCTTGAAGGTTATCTTTATCCGGCAACCTATGAATTCCCTCGAGACACAACTGCGAAAGACTTGATCGCGTTAATGGTGAAGCGGTTTCGCGAAGAATGGACGCCGTCCCGGGCCAGTGACGCGAAAGAGCTTGGCTTCACTCCGCGTCAGATAGTTACGATTGCTTCGCTAATCGAAACGGAAGCTAAGCTGACGGAGGAACGACCCATCATCGCGGCAGTAATCTATAACCGGCTAAAGATGAGAATGCCCTTAGGAATCGATTCCAGCGTAATTTATGCGACCAAGCTTGCGGGTAAGTGGCGCAACGACGGTAAGGTCTATCAGAGTTATTTGGACCGCCGTTCTCCTTACAACACGAGATTATTTGCCGGTCTGCCGCCGGGACCGATTGCCTCGCCGGGGGAGAGCTCGTTGTCGGCGGCTTTAAACCCCCAGCAAGTTGATTATCTGTATTACGTGCGTGAGCCGAGTCGCGACGATGGGGCACACAACTTCTACACGACAGACAGTGATTTTCAGAGAGGCGTTAGTGCCTTGCGCAACTGGGAACGACACCGGGACCTAGAGAACGCGCAGAAATCGGCCCAGTGATGTCGATTAACCGATTGGCGATTGGCGATTGCCGATTTGGACTTTGCAAAGTAGATCTATTTGCACACCACCAATTCGCCTGACCGATTGGCAATCGCCAATCGCCAATCTCTTTGGATTTATCAATCGGCAATCGTCAATCACCAATCGGCAATCTAAGGACTTCCTTGAAAATACGTGGACGTTACTCTATTCTCGAACTCACTACCCCCGGACGAGGCTGTGATCTTAAAAAGGGTGTCATCATGACCAGACTGTTAGGAATTGCGTTGGCGGTATGTAGTTTGACTTCCGTTGCTTTGGCGCAAGGCAAAGGTGTTGACAAATCAAATGAACGCGTGCGCGACTCTGGTTCCAGAGCCCCGGCAAGCAATGGCAGTAAGACGGACGTTGGCGCTGGTCGCGGCATTGATTTCGGCAAAGGTCGCACTCCGGAAGTGCCACCGATTCCGAATCCCTATCGTTTGCCGGCGCGGCGCGATGTGATTATGAAGGCGGTCGCAGACGTGATGCGTGATCGTAAGTTGATTCTCGACGAAACCGCATCAAAGCCTGACGAAGGAATCATCGTGAGCCAGCCCTATACTTTCATTAAAGGAGCGGTTGTATCCCAGTCGGAACTAAACAGATATGCGGATGCGCCAAACTCCGAGACCCGCGGCTGGACGCGCGGACGCTACACCTTAACAGTTGAGGTGCAACCTATTGATGGAGCCAGCGCAAATGTTTCCGTTAATGCACGAGTCGAAGGTAGAACGGATGGTGCGACCGGAGCTGAATGGGCAACGCTTCCCAGTTCGGGGCTTGCTGAAGAAGAGTTCCTGTCTGATTTGATCGCAGCTGTCACCGGTTCGGCGCCTCCGGGACGAACTCTTCCGTGACCCCTGATAAGTTAGACTTAAAGTAATGCCTTAGCCGCAATCTAATGTGAAGTGAAGTAAGACTGATGTTGACTGATTCTGTCGATTCCGAATTACTGCAAGAGGAAAAAGCGTCTTTCGGTCGCAAGCTCATTGCCGGCTTGCTTGCCCTGATATTTACCGCCGTCGTGCTTTCCGGATATTTATACTTCCGCAATCGTCATCTGAAGCAAAACCTTTCTGAGTCGCAACCGCGAGCAGCATCGACGAACGCTCCCAAGGGACCAGTCAAAGCTCACATTCTGATGGACGAAGCCCTGCTTAAGGGAGGCCAGACAATTATTGGCGGCTCCGTGAAAAATACTTCGCAGGAAACGTTATCCGGCCTGGTCGTCGAACTCGAACTTAAGAGACGAACTGGCGGTATCTCGGAAAGAACGACTGTTCCGCTGACGCCGGGACAACTTGAACCAAATCAAGAAGGTCGCTACTCGCTCAAGCTCCCCGCCCAACAATTCAGCGCGGTTAAACTTGTGAACTTAACTAGCGAGCCGAACGCGACAAAGCTGGCGTACACTACGGGAGTCGGTCAGAAGCGTCCTCTTGAGAAGATCGAGCCGAAGGTTGTGGTGGTGCCTCGTTCACCCTCAAAGGGCGGCGATTTTCTCAACTCCCCTGACAATCCGGCGCGCGTTCCCTAGCCAAATACTTAACCAAGTTTCTTAATTGGCGTTCCGACGATGCAAACCTTTTCAAGTTGTTGATGAGAAGTCGGCATGGCGACCATCCTTAATGTAGTTAGTAAGGTAAACGCTGATTAGCGCGGGTCCACAC
>JBPCMI010000199.1:0-10202 GCA_051002415.1 Pyrinomonadaceae bacterium | reverse complement strand
TGCGCCGTGTCGCGTCGCGCTTTTCCACGTCAACTTCCGCGGTGACGATATCGCCAACTTTTAGCTTGCCCTTCTCGACTTTGACTTTGTGGACAATCAAACCTTGCGCCGGTGAGTAAGTGTCCACAATCGACGCCATGAAGTCCGTACCGCCTGCGACAGCGAGTGAGTGGATCAATCTTCCAACATCTCCCACCTGTCCGCCGCTCTCAGCATAGAACGGCGTCTGATCGAGAACTACTTCACCTTCCTCGCCCGATTCCAGTCCCGCCACTTCGGCGCCTTCCTTTAGCAAAGCAACAACATGCGCGTCTTCGAGTTCAGTAGCATCGTACCCGCGAAACTGACTGCGATTTTGTCCCGCAATTTTGCCGTAAGCCTCTTTCACTACTTTGGCAGCCGCAGACCCTGAATTTACGGCGCCGGAGGACTGGATTTGTCGCAATGCCTCGTCGAAGTCGTAATTAAACTGTTCCTCGGTCACCCCGAAACCGCGTTCCTCCAGGGCCACTCGAATTAGATCGCGAGGTATACCAAACGTGTCGTAAAGCCTCGCCAGTTGTTTAAAGTCCGGCAGCTTTTGGCCCGTAGCTGCAAACAGCTCATCGAGCTTATTCAGGCCCACGGTTAACGTTGTACCGAAGCGTTGTTCTTCTAATGCCACCATCTTCTGAACAAAATCTCTTTGGTTCTCTAACTCGGGATAGGTCTCTTTCATCTGGTCAACGACAAAGTTTGTAACCTCATTAAAGAAGCTGTCGTTGAATCCAAGCGTATGCCTACCCTGGTAGATCGCCCGGCGCATAATCTTGCGCAAGACGTAATTCCGTCCTTCATTGCCCGGCAAAATTCCATCAGCGATTGCGAAAGCGGTTGCGCGTGCGTGGTCAGCGATTACGCGCATCGCAAACCCTTCCTGCGTTTCCGGTTCATAGTGGCGATCAGCTAACTTTGCAGTGAACTTGATGATTGGCAGGATCAGATCCGTATCGTAGTTCGACTTGACGCCTTGCAAGACGACTGCGAGCCGCTCCAAACCTGCTCCGGTATCCACTGAAGGCGCGGGTAACGGATCAAGTTTGAACTTGCCCGGCTCGAGCTCACTGCGCTGGAACTGCATGAAGACAAGATTCCAGATCTCCATAATCGTGTCGCCCGCCCCATTGACGTTGGCGGCACAGTTTTCCGCATCCCCCGGATCTGGTCCCATGTAGTAATGAATCTCGCTACAGGGTCCGCATGGTCCGGTCTCACCCATCTGCCAGAAATTATCGCTCCGGCCAAATCGCAGGATCCGATCCGCCGCTGCTCCCACTTTGGCCCACAGCTTCTCGGCGTCTTCATCCGCCGCAACTTCTTCGTCGCCCCCAAAAACCGAAAACCACATCCGTTCCGGATCGAGCTTCAGTTCGTTGACAAGTAGGTCCCAGGCAAACTTGATCGCGTCTTCTTTGAAATACTCGCCGAAGGAGAAATTTCCCAGCATCTCGAAGAAGGTGTGGTGCCGCGCAGTTTTACCGACTTCGTCAAGGTCGTTGTGCTTACCCCCGGCGCGCAAGCATTTCTGCGACGAACACGCACGCAAATACTCGCGCCGTTCGGCGCCCAAAAAGACATCTTTGAACTGATTCATCCCGGCGTTGGTAAACAGCAAGGTGGGATCGTTTGCCGGCAGAAGTGGACTGGAGCGCACTCGGGTATGCCCGTGGCGCTCAAAATATTCGAGGAACTTTTCGCGAATTTCGTTTCCGGTCATTTCTCAAAAGTCAGCATCAGAATTCCGTACTCAGAGTTGAAGCAGTCACTTGTCCGCCACAGCTTCGATGTTAACACGCACGCTCAGAGCCGACGAAACTCAGCTCAGTCCAATATAAAACGCTGACGCGATCCAGCTTGAACTCAAGCATCTGCCCAGATTGACATTGCTTGAGCGATTCATTGACAAGTTGCGGCTCCCCGGCGTAGCGTGCGGCCACTTCAGGCTCGTCAAGTCGACCTCATGCTTTTGACGGCGCGAGCAAATCAGAAGGAATAGAGATCAGACTCAGTCATTCGCATTTAGTCTGCATCAAGGTGGAAACCCAACCACTCCAGGACTAGCCGTTATTAACTCTGCGGCCAAGCTGATTTATGGATCAAAGAGTTCAAATAATTCGCTCAGCGATCGAGAAAGACTGCCGGCGCGCGTGGACAATCACGGCGTTAGCTAAGCTGGTGAATTTATCCCCGTCGCGGTTGCGCCATCTCTTCAAAAATGAAACCGGAATCACGCCAAATCAATTCATTAAAGAGGTCAGACTAAGTCAGGCGGAAAACCTGCTGCGCACCACATTTCTGCGGGTGAAGGAAATCATGAATCGCGTTGGCTTTCTTGATGAAAGCCATTTCGGACATGAATTCAAGAAGACCTACGGAGTGTCGCCTTCCAAATACCGTAGCAACGCAAATGATCGCAGTAGTGAATAAACCATTAAAGGGATTGGCAATTGCCGATTGCCGATTGCTGATTGGCCCGTAACAAAGAAGCTAATAAGAAATCATCGTTCCCCAATCGGCAATCCTCTTTAACTTTCGCGCTGCCTGTAATAAAGTCGAACCTAATTTAATTCACAATACGAAGGTTACTTATGAAAACGTCACTCACGGACGGCTTGGCCGGAGAGATTAATGCGCGCCTCAGCGAGAGCAATCGCGCTTTCGCGGAACGCTACCCGGGAGATACCGGTAAACGTCAACCCGTGCATACAGTTTATGGTGGCGCGCATTTGTTTCGGGCCGACTCGGCCCAACGTCTCGGGGCTCTCGCGCGCCGCTCTCTCGATCAGTTCGCCCCTGACTTTATTGCGTTCGCAAAAGCGATTGGATTGCCGGGAGCTGACCAATTACCTGACTCGGGTAGCGAAGCGGAAGAGTTAACAACGCAGCTCGAGCTGCAGCCGGAGCATGTTCGTCACCAAACCAAGTCGGCCTGGCTTGCTCACACTATCTACCAGCGGGTTTCGGAGAAGCTGCGACATGAGCCGGTAGAGGATTTCCGAATCGACTTCGAGGATGGCTACGGCAATCGTGCTGATGCTGAAGAAGATGGACACGCCGCTTCCGCAGCGGGGGAGGTGGCCCAGGGCATGCTCGACAACGCCCTGCCACCATTCATCGGGATTCGCATCAAGCCTTTCAACGAGGAGCTACGCGCACGCAGCTTTCGCACACTCGATATTTTTGTCTCCACTCTGCTGGAAAAAAGCGGCGGCAAACTTCCAGACAACTTTGTCGTAACCCTTCCCAAGATCACGATTCCGGAACAAGCAACTGCACTTGCTGATCTGTTTGAGTTGCTGGAAAACCAAACCGGTCTGGCGGCAGGCTCGCTTAAATTGGAGTTGATGATTGAAACCACGCAGTCGATCATCGATGCGCAGGGCGAGATCAACTTGCCGTTGTTACTAGCGGCGACGCGTGGCCGCTGTGTGGCAGCGCATTTTGGCACCTACGACTACACCGCGAGTTGCAGCATCACTGCAGCGCATCAACATATGATGCATCCCGCCTGCGACTTCGCGAAACACATGATGCAGGTCTCCTTCGGCGGCACTGGCATCTGGCTTTCCGACGGCGCGACAAACATCATGCCCGTCGCGCCGCATCGCTTCGTCGAAGGCGGACCGCGACTAACCCTGGAACAGATCGAAGAGAATCGTATGGTGGTGCAGCGCGCCTGGAAGCTGCATTATGATCACGTGCGACACTCGCTGGAGAATGGCTTCTATCAAGGCTGGGATTTGCATCCGGCGCAATTGCCGACGCGCTACGCCGCTATCTATGCTTTCTTCCTTGAAAGTTTGGATGCAGCATCTGAACGGCTTAAGAATTTTGTCGAGAAGGCAGCCAAGGCGACACTCGTGGGAGATGTCTTCGACGACGCTGCCACAGGTCAGGGACTGCTTAATTACTTCTTGCGCGCCACCAACTCCGGAGCGATCACGCATGAGGAAGCGGTAGAGCGTTCGGGACTGACGGTGGCGGAACTTCACTCCGGTTCGTTTGTGAAGATCCTAAATAACCGGCAAAGTTTGTAAAGGATCGCGGGCGTCCCGCCCGCACTGAGCGCGTAAGCGCGGAATCGTGATCGATAGAGTTACTTTGGAGGCAGCGTGTCCTGAACCGTTGGGGGCGAGACGCCCGCGATCCAATAACCAGAGAGGAGTTGATAATGAAACTCGTTACTGCCCTTCTATTGATAATGAGCCTAAGTATGAGTGTCTCGAGTAACCAGAAACCGCGACCGCGCGCCGCCGGCGATCCGGAATTAGCGAAGAAGATCGCCCGCTTCTCACCGACAGTGCTAACTGCGGACACCTCGAAACTGTCTCCGGGAGATCGTCGGGCTCTGGCCCAGATCATCGCCGCTGCAAGGCTTTTGGGTCCGCTCTTCCTCCGCAAGGTTTGGAGCGGCAATGAAGCGCTTAAGCAAAAACTTGAATCCGACAAAACTGTCGCCGGTCGGCAACGCTTGCATTACTTTCTGATCAATAACGGACCCTGGTCGCGACTGGATCATAACGAGCCCTTTATCGAAGGTGTGCCTCAACAAAAACCACCACACGCGAACTATTACCCCGACGACATGACCAAACAGGAATTTGAAACATGGGTTGCGAGTCTTCCGGAAGCGGACAAGCACAAGGCCACCGGGTTTTTCTATCTGATTCGCCGCGGGGCCGATGGCAAGCTGATGACCGTACCCTACAGCGAGGTGTATGCAGAATTCCTGGTGCCGGCCGCAAAGCTTCTCAACGAAGCCGCCGCACTTACCACTAACGAAACTCTAAAAAACTATCTTACGAAACGGGCCGCCGCCTTCGCGTCGGATGATTACTACGAAAGCGATGTGGCCTGGATGGACCTTGATTCGGGCATTGAGCTCACGATTGGTCCTTATGAAACTTACGAAGATGAATTGTTCCGCTACAAAGCTGCATTTGAAGCTTATGTGACCCTGCGGGACCAGGCAGAGTCAGCAAAGCTGGCAAAGTTCAGTGGCTATCTGCAGGAGCTCGAAGACAATTTGCCCCTGGAAGCTCGTTATCGAAATCCCAAGCTGGGCGCCGCTTCGCCGATAAGAGTGGTAAATGAAATTTTTGGATCGGGTGAGGGCAACAGCGGTGTGCAGACTGCCGCGTTTAATCTGCCTAACGACGAGCGAGTGGTTGCGGAGAAAGGCTCGAAGCGGACGATGCTGAAAAATGTGCAGCAGGCAAAATTTCAAAAGATTTTGGTGCTAATTTCGCGTGTAGTGCTTTCGCGCGCGCACCAACCTCGCCTCTCGTTCGAATCGTTTTTTACGCATATTCTCGCGCACGAATTAATGCACGGTCTCGGGCCTCATAACATCAAGGTCAACGGCCAGGACACGACTGTGCGCAAGCAATTGAAAGAGTTGTCATCTGCGTTCGAAGAAGCCAAAGCCGACATCACTGGGCTTTGGGCGTTGCAATATTTGATTGACAAAGGTGTCGTCGAGAAAGAAATGGAGCGCTCGCTCTACACTACTTTTCTTGCCAGTGCCTTTCGCTCTGTGCGCTTTGGTATTACCGAGGCGCACGGCAAAGGTATTGCGATGCAGTTTAACTACTTAACTGACGAGGGCGCGATTGAAGTAGATGAGAAGGCGGGAACGTTTAGCATCAACGACGCGAAGGTGAAGGAAGCCGTGCGGAAGCTTACCAACGAAATTTTGACAATCCAAGCGGAAGGCTCTTACGACAAGGCGAAGGCGATGTTGGACAAGTATGCGGTGATCCGGCCGCCGATGCAGCGTGCGCTTGATAGCTTGCAAACCGTACCCACAGATATCGAACCGATCTTTCCCCTCGCGAGGTGATCCGTCGTAACCGCCAAGGCGCGCCTTGGCGGTTTCTCATTAAGCTAAACTCGTCTGATGAACTTCGCTGCAACCCAACCCGCCAGAATCAGAATCGAGAGAATTAGCCAATTGTTTCTTTCACCGTAGGTAACCCCCGGAAAGTGGCTGCTCAACATAATGAACACAACCGGCACGGCCATGAACGTGTTCTGTTTGGAACGCAGCTTTGCCTGACCCGAAAGCGCGTCGTCAGGCTTTCGTCCTTCCTTAATCGCCTCGATCATCTTTTTCTGCGCCGGCAGGATTCGCATCCAGACGTTGGCTGCCATGATCGTGCCAAACATCGCGCCCACATGAATGTAAGCGGCCCGTCCGCTCAGCACGCGCGTGAGGCCATATGTAACAGCCACGATAATCAGGTAGGCCAGGATTGCGAAAAGCTTTTCATTTTTTCTTAACGCCGAAAGCATCAGCAGGTCATACACAATCCAGCCGACCACTAAGACACCGACTCCCAAAGCAATGGCGGCGTTGACGCTGATGTCACTGACGTCCGGATCGACGAGTGCGCCGCCACCTAGATAAAAGACGATGATCAGCAGGGCCATGCCGCTGAGCCACGTCGTTCCTGCTTCCCAGCGAAACCAATGAAGCTTGCGTGACAGCTCGTCTGGTATCTTGCGCTTCTCGACAACGTAGAAGCCGCCGCTGTGCACCATCCAAATCTGTGCTGGCGAACCTGTGTTGGCAACAGCTTTTTCTTCTTCCGTCAGACGCGCATCCAGCCAGGTGAAGTAGTAAGTGGTGCCCACCCACATGATTCCGGCAAAGACGTGGATCCAGCGCGTGATCAGGTTAAGCCATTCGCTGAGGGTGGGATCAATCATGTGCAGTTAAAGAAACCGCTGGTCAACAGAAACTGACCAAGGCGCCGAGAATCGCCAGGGACGCCAAGAAGTAACTAATGAGAATAGTAACTGCTCAATTAATTTTCCGTACCGCCCACTGAACCAGTGCCTGATCTTTTCGTTAGCGAGAAACTCAACCTAACCGTTCATTCCTTACCTTGGCGTCCTTGGCGATCCTTGGCGTCTTGGCGGTTTCTTTTCTAGCGCGGTTCTTTCAAACAGTTTCGGGTCACTAGGTTCCCCGGTAAGTTGAATAACCATACGGACTAATTAGCAGCGGGATATGGTAATGCTGAGGATCCTCGCCAATTTGGAAAATGACCGCGACCTGCGGGTAAAAACATTCGGCTTCCAGCGTTGAGAAATAAGCCTCGGTATCAAACACCAGGCGGTAGGTTCCCGCCGGCAACGGTTCCTCCAAAAGAAAGAAGGGCTTCACTCGTCCTTCATCGTCGGTCCAGGCATGAGTTAACTGGGCCCAGGTCTCATCGTGGTTCTGCGTTTCCAAATAAACAGCAACACCATTCGCTGGTTTGCCGCGGGACGTATCAAGTATGTGCGTTGAAATTGTGCTCATTATTAGTTCACGCTTGTTCGAAATTCGTTAGCAGCTTGTTAAGCCGCAATTGTGTAATCAATGCTTGTTCTTCCGCAGCGATCCGCAACTCAGTTTCGGCTTCGTTAGTCAGACGTTCCTGGAGGATCTGCAACAACTCTTCTGAGCTCTTGCCGGTGGCGCAAACAATATAGATGAAACCAAACTTTTCTTCATAGCTGCGGTTCAGCTCCTGCAGCAACTCAATCGCTTCTGGACTGGCATTGGCAACGCCCTTTTGTTCCTTACGCGACCATGAAAGCGAGGCAGCTGAAGCCTGAGTGGCCGCCTTTTGCTCGCCAATTTTCGGATGACTGCGAAAAGCCTCAAGCCAGTCTTCGCGGGCCAGGCTCCACCAGATTTGCTCGGCAGTTTCAAATAAATCCCGCTCGCCGCGAAATGGGAGGCGCCGGCCCATTTGTTGCGCCCACTTTTTCGAGCCACAACATTTTAGGAATTCGCCTTCGGCTGCTTCCGGCTGCAGCAGATTCAAGCGGCGCAGTCCGTTAGGCAGGTTTTCCATAAACACGCAACCGGCTTACACCGCCATCGGGAAAAATATTGAAGCGAATATGCGAGACGATGCCCGTGTCCAGGAGTTCTGCTTCGAAAAAGTGTCGCGTGTGGGCGAGGAGTTTCGTGCGCGGCAAAATTGTTCTCCAGGGCGTGTCCGCCCCACTCACATTTTCATCCGGCAAACTGGCTGCGTTAATCGCTTCGAGGGAACAGCTCTCAGGAAAATTACCTTTGAAGTAAGCGGTATCAACTTCAAGATGACTGATTTGCCCCGGCGAGCCCAGTTTGATGATCGACCAATCATGACCAGGACCGCGGCGTCGCTTGGTTTCCCAACCATCACTCATGTTGGTGGCGCGACCAGGCATAATCAGATTGTGGCGATGCCCAAAAAACATATCGCTGCATGAGAGTACCCGCCCGCCATGTTCGGCTGCCGCGAGATCAACCGGACCGCCCAACCGTTTCAATCGCTCCCAATCCGGCGTCACCTCGCCATAGACTCGCAAGCGCGCCACGCCCCCATCGGGAAAGATCTTAAAACGAAGATGCGTGAAGCTATCGTCGCTATTAATCGCGAAATGATTCTGCGAGTCGCCCTGCAATTGCGCCAAGGGCAGGATTTCAGTCCAGCTCAACGATTCGTTTGTTAGTTCTTCGATTGCCGGTTGACCGGCAAGATTCACAACTTCCAGCGAGCATTGCTCCGGATAGTTACCTTTGAAGTGACTGGTATCGACTGTGATGCCGCGAATCTTTCCCCGCAGTCCCAGTCGCACGATGCACCAGTCGAAACCCGGCGTACGCCGGCGGCGCGACTCCCACCCGTCCATCCACTTGCCAAGATCCGTGTACTTGCCTTCGATGAAAATCGGCGCACTCGCCTTCAGCAGATTTTCCTTAGGCGCAAAAAATTCGTCGTTGGCAAAGACAACAGCGCCACCTAGTTTTTCTGCTGCGAGATCGATCAGTTCAGTGAATTCCATACTCAGAGGCAATTGCCAGGGGTTTTGTGTGGCCGTTGTTCATCTGTTCATCAGCAACGTTCCTTGCGGCTTGCCGATGAACTTTCCCGCATCATATATCTTCCGCCCGCGAAGGAAAGTCGTTTGCACCACGCCGGCAAATTCGCGAGCCGCGTAAGGCGTCAATTTGTGGCGATGATGAATTGACTCGGGTTCAATAGTAAAACTCTGCTCTGGATTCCAGATGATTAGGTCCGCGTCGCAGCCAACGCTGATAGATCCTTTGCTGCTTTGCAAACCCACCAGGCGCGCCGGCGCCCGACAAAGCCACTCTGCAACTTCGGAAATTCCGAAACCGCGTTTCTTCGCCTCAGTCCAAATTATCGGAAGCCGGAACTGCAAAGAGGCAATACCGCCCCAGGCCGCCAAGAAATCGCCGCCCTCTTTAAGCTTCAACTCAGGCGAACAGGGTGAATGATCGGAAACGATCATGTCGAGTGTCCCGGCGCCGAGTGCCCGCCAAAGTTGTTCCCGATTTTCCCGTTCGCGGATCGGCGGGCAACACTTGAACTCAGTGGCGCCGTCGGGAACATCTTCGGCGGCAAAAGTAAGATAGTGAGGACACGTCTCCGCTGTGATCTTCAAACCTTCTTGCTTTGCCTGGGCCAGCAGCGGTAACGCATCGGCTGACGAATGGTGAACTATGTGCACCTGGGCGCCAAACTCCCGACTGAGACGAATCATTAGCTCCACTGCTTCGTTCTCGGCCGCGCGCGGGCGCGAGTCGAGAAATGTTTGATACGAAGTCGTGCAATCACTGTTCGTTAAGTCTCTTGCGTCTGCGGCGTGACAGGAGATCATTCCGGCCCGTTCAATGGGACCCGGCACTTCCGCATGCACAATCAAGAGACTGTCCAGCCGCGTTAGCTCCGGGAGGGCAGCGCGCAGGTCGGTTTCAGTGACGTTGGGAAATTCATCGACGCCGGAATGGATGAGAAAACATTTGAACCCCACTACGCCGGCGTCATGCAATGGCGCGAGCTCCGCCGTGTTCCCGGGCACGACGCCTCCCCAAAAAGCGGTATCGACGTAACATTGAGAGCGCGCGGCGTCTAACTTTTCCTTGAAGCCGTTGAGAGTCGTAGTGGGTGGAATACTATTGAGCGGCATGTCGACAAGAGTAGTAACGCCGCCTGCTGCAGCAGCGCGCGTCGCCGTCGCAAAGCCTTCCCAATCGGTTCGTCCCGGCTCATTGATGTGAACGTGTGTATCGACTAGTCCTGCCATAACGAATGAGTCGTCAACAGCTTTGACTATCTCGACACCCGCAAACCCATTGTCATAATCGGTGATGG
>JBPCMI010000198.1:0-9236 GCA_051002415.1 Pyrinomonadaceae bacterium | reverse complement strand
GTATGCCTACGAGCCAGAGCTCGAACGCAATATGAGTTAAGTCTGAAGCTTTGCGCGGAAAGTAACAGCATGCCACACAGCAGGCGGCGACATGTTTGCCGCACTTCAAAGGCGAGTCTTCCGGACTCGCCTTTTTGCATATCCGTTGTAACGCCTTGAATGCCATTCACTCAGCAAAACTAACCAGTTTGCGCTACAAATTGGGCACTACCGATCTGACAATTAGATTGACACTTCCTCGCATTCAAACCTAGACTTGCGCCGCCCTATTCACTCTAAGCTGCAGCCCACCACCGAAGTTATGCGCTATCAAAATTTCTCGAAAAGACTGTTCGCCGCCGATCTACTGTTAACGTTCTTTTGCTTGATTTCGGTGAGCGTCTTCGCCCAGGGCCAGGAAGAGATTCGCCAGAAGGCAATTGCCTTGTTCGACGCGAGTAACTTTGTCGCCGCGTTGCCGCTCCTTGAAAAATCGGCGCTCGCTTACCCCAAAGACCCGGTAATTGCGTCGCGGCTTGGGTTCGCACTTTATGCCGTCGGATCAACTTCCAACGACAAGGAACTGCGACAGCGAAATTGGGAACGAGCGCGCACGATCCTGCTGCAGTCTCAAGCGAATGGTGACGACAGCAATTTGACTCTCATCACGCTCGAGTCCCTCTCGAAAGGTGATGCAACCGCAGTCACCAGCTTCTCTAACACCAAAGCTGCCGAATCCGAACTTAGGAAAGGTGAGGAGGCATTTGTTCGCGGGGACCTGGAAAAAGCGCTCGGTGCCTACAAGCGCGCGCTGGAATTAGATCCGAGGCTGTACGAGGCCGCTTTATATGCCGGTGACATGGAATTCAAGCTGGCCCATGCTTCGAGTGATAGTGGCTTTCGCAAAGAACACTTCGCGCAAGCGGGAATTTGGTTTGCGAAAGCGATTCAAATCGATCCGAATCGCGAGACAGCTCATCGTTACTGGGGCGACTCTTTGGATGAAGAAGGAAAAACTGACGAGGCGCGCGATCGGTTCATCGATGCCATAGTGGCCGAGCCCTACAGCGGAAATCGGGCTTATGTTGGTTTGTCGCAGTGGGCCCAACGCCATCGGGTCTCGCTAGGGCACCCAAAAGTGGAGATCCCGGCCGGCGTAACCGCTAAGAAACCTGGCGAAGTAGCTGTCACGCTCGACTCCTCAATTTTTAAAGGAGATGCTGATGAATCCGTTGCCTGGATGATGTACGGCATGATCCGCGCCGGCTGGCTGGATAAGAGGGAAGGCGGTCGCAGCGAAAAGTTTGCGAAGGCTTACCCCAACGAAACTGCCTACCGTCACAGTATCGCTGAGGAAGTCGATGCGATGCGGATGGCCTTGCAATCGGTGCGGCAGCAGCAGAAAGACAAAGGCGATATGAAGCTTTCACCATCTCTGGTAAACCTGTTGAAGCTTGATGAGGCCGGCTTGCTTGAGCCGTACATTTTTTTCGCCCGAGCTAACGAAGGGATTGCCCGCGACTACTTTGCCTACCGCAAAGCAAACCGCGGGAAGCTTAAGGAATACTGGGTGAAGTTTGTCGTGGGCGCCAAGTAGTTACATTGCCAATAGCCAATTTCCGATTGCCGATTTGATCGTTTGGATGATGACCAATTGGCAATCGCCAATCGGCAATCAGCAATAGCCGTTATTTGCTCGCCTTCCGCGGGAGCTTCTCGTCACGCATGGCGGTGTTGTAGACAAACGCTGCCATGATCGTCGCCGCCTGTTTCATATCTTCCGCTTGAATGCGATCAAATACGTCCTGATTCGAGTGATGCGTCCGGGTGTCGTATTCAACCTGATCCTGGATAAATTGGAAACCGGGTAATCCAATAGCGTCAAAGGCGAGATGGTCCGTGCCGCCAGTGTTGGAAATTGAAAGGGTCTGCGCACCCATGTCGCGAAACGGCGTCAGCCATTGGCGGAACAACGGACGCACGGCCTCATTCCCTTGTAGATAGACGCCGCGAATTTTTCCCGTGCCGTTATCGAGGTTGTAATAGGCCGAGAGCTTGTCGTATTCGGCGCCCCGCGTAATTGTCGCTGCCACGCCCCCGCCTTGAACCATGCGCGCGAAACTCGCATCTGGAGATTCTTTGGCCTTGCCGAAATGTTGTGCGACGTAAGCCTGTGAACCAAACAGTCCCTGCTCTTCTCCGCTCCATAATCCAATTCGAATCGTGCGCCGGGGTTTGAGGTCGAGTGCTTGCAGAATGCGCACCGCTTCCATGGCCACGGCGACACCGGCTCCGTTGTCCGTCGCCCCCGTGCCCGCGTGCCAGGAATCCATATGTCCCCCCAGCATGACTATTTCGTCACTCTTGTCAGTGCCGGGAATTTCGGCAATCGTGTTGTAACTCATCAGATCTTTGTCGTCGAACTGCGCGGCGAAATTGACCTTCATTCGTACTTTTTCGCCCGCCTGGAGCATGCGCGCGACGCGGTTGTAATGCTCAACAGATAAAACTATCTGCGGCACAATCGCAGGCGCCTTCTGATCATAAGGATTTACGGGGCTCATGAAGATGCTACGCAAGGTGGCTAGCGGCGAAGATCGATCGATCTCCTGAGGCACACTCGCTGCGGAAACGAATAGTGTTCCGCCGTCGCCGGCGCCGGAGTCGATCAACAGCGCCGCACCTTCATCGGTGAAAAACTTTAGCTTCTTCGTCGCGAAGATCTGGCTCTCCATAAAAGCAACAAATTGCGGGCTCTGCAGAAATGTGTTCGCGCTACCGTCCGCTCCCGGAGTGGGCGCGTCGGCAAGTGCTAACAGCTGCTTCTCCGTCAGGCGTTTTCCTGGCGCTTCAAAGCGTGCGGGCACGTCGCGCATCACACTCGTCAAAATAATCTTTCCTCGGAGGTTTCCCTTGAAGCGCTGCAAGTCATCCTCATTTTTCGCGTCGACATAGACAACTTCGCCACTGGCTATGTTTATTCCCGGCGACCACGCCTTGGGAAAAGCGATTAAGGGTATTGTTTGCGGCGCGATCACCTGGGCAGCAAACTCTTTCAACTCCCAACTGCGACCAAAAGGCCCCCACGACTCCAGATGAGCGTTCTTCAAGCCCCACTTCGTTAACTGGTCGCGCGTCCATTCGTTTGCACGTTTCATGTTCGGCGAACCCGTCAGTCGCGGACCAATAACATCCGACAGGTAACTAAGCGTCGCCATCACTTGCGAGCGCTTCATCCCTTCGTCTTTGATCTTCTCGATTGGATCGTTGGGATCGGGAGTCGGGGATGGCTGTTGCTGTGGCGGTTGCAACGATACAGTTTTTGTTGCCCTTAGCGTTGCCGGGGTTCGAAGTGGCTGCCCGGCAAGGCTTACGGTAGGTCCAAGCAGTAAAACGAAGAGCAGCAGTGTTGCCGCATAACGTCGATAGCTCATATTTTCTCCATGCAATAAAAAGGTGATCGAAACGGTTTACGCGAATAAGAGACACAGGTGAATCAGCTGGGATCTAGTCCGTGTTCATCTGTGGCTGATAATTCTTCTACTAGCAAATACGAAACTTTGGAGGGCCGGCGAAATCACGTAGCGCAAAAGAGATGAGGCGAGGGCAATTGCCACTCGCCTCATTATTGCTACCTTAAGCTCCACGCTTATCTCCCTGGCATCGGCTTGCGCGGCAGCTTCTGATCGAGCATCGCGGTGTTATAGATGAAAGCCGCCATAATCGACGCCGCCTGCTTCATGTCGTCGCCCTGAATGCGATCAAAGACATCCTGGTTCGAATGGTGTGTGCGCGTGTCGTATTCGATCTCGTCCTGAATGAATTGAAAACCGGGAAGGCCGATCGCATCAAATGCGAGGTGGTCTGTGCCCCCTGTGTTACTAATGGAAAGCGTTGAAGCTCCCCAATTGGTTTTATCTTCCGGCCGATCACGAAAGGCCATCAACCACTGGCGAAATAGCGAACGAACACCTTCGTTGCCCTGAAGATAAATGCCGCGAATCTTTCCCGTTCCGTTGTCGAGATTGAAATAAGCACTTAGCTTTTCGTAGTCCGGTTTGGTTACGAGGACCGGAGCCGCGGGCGTGCCGGTAGTGCTACCGTTACCATTACCGGCGCCGGCCGGCGCGGTCGGCGTTTCCATTTTCCCAAAGTGTTCAGACACGTAGGCGCGCGAACCGAGCAGTCCCTGTTCTTCTCCGCTCCAGAGACCGATGCGAATCGTGCGACGCGGTTTAAGTCCGAGGGCTTGAATAATGCGCATTGCTTCCATTCCGACGGCAACGCCAGCGCCGTTGTCGGTTGCCCCAGTGCCCGCGTGCCACGAGTCCATGTGGCCGCCGAGCATTACGATCTCGTCCTTCAGATCCGTGCCTGGAATTTCGGCAATCGTGTTGTAGCCCATCAGATCCGCATCGTGAAATTCAACCGCCAGATCGACAGCCATTTTAACTTTCTCTCCAGCCTCGATCATGCGCACCAGACGATTGTAATGTTCGACCGCCATCACCAGCTGTGGCGTCAGTTTTGGCGCGCTTTTATCGTAGGGAGAAATTCCTCGCGTGTTCGGACCAATTGGTCCAGTGGGAACCGGCTGCGGCACACTTGCCGACTGCACGAAGATCGTTCCGCCATCGCCGATGCGGCTGGGATCAATCAAAACTGCGGCACCTTCATCCAATAGAAACTGGTACTTCTTCGCGCCAAACACCATTGCCGTTCGTTGCTCCGGCGACATCTGAAACATTCTTCTCAGCGCGCCGCGCGGCTCGGGAGCATCTGCCAGACCCAGCAGATCTTTCTCATCGCGACGCGTGCCCATAGCCTCGAACCGCGCTTTCACTTCTCGCATCCCGGAAGTCAAAACGATCGCGCCTTTTAGTTTGCCTTTATACTGCTCCAACTCGGCTTCATCTTTAGCGTTGAGATAAACAACGTCTCCCGTAATGACCCCGTTTGTGCCCGGCGACCAGGCTTTTGGGAAAGCGATTAGCGGAATGCTCTGCGGATCAGTCACCTGCGCTGAAAACCTTTTCAGCGACCAACCGCGGCCAAAAGGTCCCCAGGGCTCCAGATGCGCGTTCTGCATTCCCCACTTCGTCATCTCATCGCGAGTCCACTCGTTCGCGCGTTTCATGTTTGGTGAAGCAGTCAAACGCGGCCCAATGACGTCGGTCAGATAGCTCAGGGTCTTCATCACTTGCGAGCGATTCATTCCTTCGTCCTTGATGCGATCGATCGGATCGGCGCTCTGAGTGATGGTTACCGCGGGAGCGCTTTGGGCCGCCTGCTGTGCGAAAACGGCGTTAGGCGAAAGCACGAGGATCAAAAGCAGGGCCACTGCTGCGTAGCGTCTCAACATAATCAAATCTCCTGGCTGGGTAGTATGAGCAACGGGACGGTGCGGACAATTATGAACTGAAACTGCAGCCAGTGCCAAACGTCAGCGCGCGGTAGGGCGCTTTGATTTTGAAGCGGGCGGCGCGACCGGGGTGCCGGAGTCGTTGGAACTGTAGCCACATTCCTCATTGGCGCAGTATCGAAAAGTGCCTTGCTTCTTTGTTGTCTTCTCGAGCAGGAACGGAGCATCACAGTTTGGACAAGCCTCCAGCACGGGCTTGTTCCAGTAGACGGCATCGCAGTTTGGATACTGCGAACACCCGTAGAAGGCCTTGCCACGTTTTGATTTTTTGACAACGATCTCGCCGGCGCAACCTGGACGCGGACACGAGACTCCGGTCGTCTCCTGCTTGATGTACTTGCACTTGGGATAATTCGAGCACGAGATAAACTCACCGAAGCGACCGAAGCGCCTCACCAGTTGCGCGCCATCGACAGGACACTTTTCATCGAGTGGCACCGGTGCAGGCGCCACCGCGCCACCTTTGGAAATTTTCCTGATGTTCTTGCATTCGGGATAACCGGTGCAGCCGAGGAAAGGCCCGAACCGTCCGCGCTTGAGTTGCATCGGCTTGCCGCAAAGATCGCACGGCTCCGGCTCTTCGACGCCATCGCTGCCGGCGACTTGTCCCGCTGCCTTATTTCCATCAGCAGCCTCACTAGGTTCGGCGTCACGCGAAGCGCCACAGTTCAAACACTTGAGATACTTACCAAAGCGACCCCACTTCAGCACCATCCCCTTGGTTTCACATTTAAGACAAACTTCCTCGGTCGGTGTCTCGACGTCCTTGATGTCTTTCGTATACTTGGTGAACTTAACCAGGTCGCTGGAAAACTTACCGTAGAAATCATGCAGCGCGTCGGTCCATTTGAGTTTGCCTTCTTCAACACTGTCCAGCTCTTCTTCCATGCGCGCGGTGTAAGTCTCGTTAAAGAGATCGGCAAACCCGCCCTGAATTAGAAGGTCGTTCACGGTCTTTCCCAGATCTGTCGGATGAAAGCGGCCTTCCAGTTTCTCAACGTATTCACGCGCCAATATCGTCGTCATAATTGCGGCGTAAGTTGAGGGCCGGCCGATCCCTTTTTCTTCGAGGGCCTTCACTAAGGTAGCTTCAGTGAAACGCGGAGGAGGCTCAGTAAAGTGTTGTTCCGGCGTCACCTTATTAAGCGCGAGCTTCTCGCCCTTGTCGACCGGTGGTAAAGTGCGCTCCGCCTCTTCGTCTTCTTCAGTCTTTTCATCACGGCCCTCCTGATAAATCTTCAGGAAGCCATCAAACTTCTGCACTGACCCCGTGGCGCGAAACAGGAAACGGCCCGCTTCGATATCGATCGTGGTCTGATCAAACACAGCGGGCATCATTTGCGAAGCCACGGTACGTTGCCAGATTAGGCGATATAACCGCAGCTCATCATTGTTTAGAAAACTGGCGAGTGAGTCAGGAGTGCGAGAGACATCTGTCGGACGAATCGCCTCGTGAGCGTCTTGCGCATCTTTCTTCGAGCGATAAAAGATCGGCTTTTCTGGTAAGTAGGTAGCGCCATATTGTTTGCCAACGAAGTCTCTTAACTCAGCCAACGCCGCATCAGAAATGCGAGTTGAGTCGGTACGCATGTAAGTGATCAGCCCGACTGAACCTTCCGCGCCTATTTCAATACCTTCGTAGAGCTTCTGGGCAATCATCATGGTCCGCTTTACGGCAAACCCAAGTTTGCGGGCGGCCTCCTGCTGTAACTTAGACGTGATGAAAGGCGGAACCGGATTCCGTTTGCGCTCTTTCTTTGTGACTTCACTAACCACGAAAGGCTGCTGTTCAGCCTCGGCAACAATTTCCGCTGCCTTGGTCTCATCATTGATCAGGATTTCGTTCTTCTTAATATCCTGATCGAAGCCACTCGTCTTTACGGTTTGCTCGCCAACTTTGAAAAGCCGCGCGTCAAAAGCTGGTGGCAGTTTGGCGCCGAGATTAGCGAAGATCGTCCAGTACTCGGTCTTGATGAAGTTTTCGATTTCGCGTTCACGCTCGACCACCATTCGCAGGGCAACTGACTGGACGCGGCCGGCGCTGAGCTTTCCGCCAACGGTGCGGCAAAGTAGCGGAGAGACCTTGTATCCCACCAGACGATCAAGAACGCGACGCGCTTGCTGCGAATCAACGAGATTTTGATCAATCTGTTTCGGGTGCTCAAACGCCTCATTCACCGCGCGCTTGGTGATCTCGTTGAACATTACGCGGAAGGTCGGTTTTGCGGGTCGCTTAGGAACGATCTCCTCGGCGAGATGCTGGCAGATGGCTTCGCCTTCCCGATCAGGGTCAGCCGCGAGATAAACGGCGTCGGCCTCTTTGGCGGCCTTCTTTAGTTCAGCAACGATTCGCTTATTGTTTCGCTTGCGAGAATCGGGAATTACTTCGTAAGTGGGTTTGAAGTCGTCATCGACGTCGACACCGAGTCCTTTAGAAGGCAGATCTTTGATGTGGCCTATCGATGCCTTAACCAGATAGTCCTTACCGAGATATTTATTAATCGTCTTCGCCTTGGCGGGCGATTCAACTATGACCAGGTTCTTTGCCATTTTATCTATTGCCAATTTTCGATTGCCAATTGCCAATTGGCGTCTTAAATAATTTGAAAGTTGTCATTTTGAGGTTCTCGCGCTCACGATTCATGTTTCACGGTTGTAGAGTCACCCGCTGACCAGCCAATCGGCAATCGGCAATCGCCAATCGGCAATGACTACATTTTCCTTACAAAACAGCGGCCCGGGAGCGCGCGAATCAAATCGCGCATCTCGAGTGATAGCAGCGCTGCTGTTAAATCTGAGATTGATAACTTGCTTTCGCCAACCAACATATCGATCTGTGCCGGCGTGTCCGCCGTCAATAGCTTTAACACCAATGTTTCCGATCCTGAAAGGCCGCGCGGCACGAGCGTCAACTGGTCCGCCAGCGATTTCTCCTTTTTCTTATCTCCAAAAGGAGGGGGCAACAATCTCGCGGCAATCTGTGGCGGCAGCTCCGCAGCGATGTCCTGCCACTGTTGCACCAGCTTGGCTCCGGCTCCTTTGATCAGGTAGTTCGTGCCAAAAGAATTTCGCGAAGTAATGTTGCCAGGCACTGCAAATACTTCGCGATTTTGCTCAATTGCAAGCCGCGCAGTTATCAAAGAGCCCGAGTTCTCCGCAGCTTCCACCACGACCACGCCCAAACTCAAGCCACTAATGATGCGGTTACGATAGGGAAAGTTTTCCGCGACGGGTGGCGTGCCGAGCGGGAATTGCGTAACTATCGCCCCGCCGCGATCGATGATCTCGTCCGCCAGTCTCTTGTGATCTCGCGGGTAGTACTCACCCATTCCCGTGCCTAACACCGCCACAGTGCGACCGCCGCCTTCAAGCGCGCCCCGGTGTGCGGCCGCGTCAATTCCGCGAGCAAAACCTGAGACCACCGTGACGCCGCGTTGCGCCAGATCGCGTGCCAACATGACGGCTGCGTTTTGACCGTAAGTCGAGCAGCGACGCGACCCAACCACAGCAACGCAGGGCTGATCGAGGCAGGCTTCCCAGGCGCCTTTGACGTAAATCGTGATCGGCGGATCGTAAATCTCGCGTAGCAGTGCGGGATAAACGCCATCGTCAAGTATTAAAAGATCAGCGCCGAGGCGACGAACGCTTTCTATCTCGGCTTCCGCTCGGCTAAACAAATCGCGAGCGATAATGCTTTCAATCGCTTCCGGCAACAATCGCAATTTTTCGAGCTCAGCTCTGGTGGCACTGTAGACGGCTTCGGCGGATCCCAACCGCTCCAGCGGCTTGGCAGCGGCGCGAGGTCGGATGCCGGGGGTCATGCTGAGGGCAACCC
>JBPCMI010000197.1:0-5502 GCA_051002415.1 Pyrinomonadaceae bacterium | reverse complement strand
ACCGGCTCTTTTCGCTTGACCACTTGCGAGTTCTGCCGCATCCCGATGATTAACGGGTCACGTACGAGTTGGCACATGTCCTTGTCGTTGGAAACAATCACGGCCTTCAGACCTTTTGCGGCTGCTTGTGTCGCAAGGGCGCCAATTACGTCGTCGGCTTCGTAGCCGGGTGAGTTGATGATGGGAATGTTCAGGGCTTCGCACAGGCGAATGATGTAAGGGATTTGTGAAGCAAGATCTGGAGGCATCTCGAGCCGGTTGGCTTTGTAGCCGGCAAAGGATTCATGCCGAAACGTCCTCTCCTTGGATTCAAAGATCGCCGCGATGTAGTCCGGTTTTTCATCCGTGAGCAACTTGCGCAGCATGTTGGTGAAAATATAGACCGCCTGCGTCACCTGACCCTTGGAGTTCGAGAGCGCGGCCACGCGGTTCGCCATCGGCGCGAAGAACGCGCGAAAGATGTGCGACATGGAATCGATCAGAAAAACCCGCTCAACTGGTTTGTCACCAGCGGCAGTTTGCTTGGTTGGCATGTGTTTCGATCATAGATAGACAGTTATGAAGTTTCAAGTTTGCTGACTTCGGTCTTAGAACTTTGAACTTTGGCTTTGAGTATGAGCTTTGATCTTTGAACTTTGATCTTGGGCTTATGTCTGGCCTTTAATCTCCAGCGTCAGATTCGTCTCGGAACTCGGAACTGGGAACTGGAAACTCGATCTTCTGTTGCAGTTCATATACTCACTGTTGGTGAACCGCCACACTCCAACATCAACTTCGCTTGGATTGCGAACTTTACTGCTGGCATAACCATTGCTAAATAAGAACACGCACAACCCTGAACCCTGAACCCTGAACCCTGAAACCAAAGACCAAAGACGAAGGTTCTCCCATTGATAAAACAAACTACACTTGGTTCGCCTGTAGAAACTGACGGGGTAGGTCTGCACACAGGAGTTGAGGTCAAGGTTCGCTTGCTTTCGGCACCACCGGACACTGGGTACGTATTTCGTCGCACCGATCTCGGAGGCTTCGAAATTCCCGCAACGGTGGAATCGGTAGCGCATTGTGGTTACGCCACCACCCTCATGCGCACGGGGGTTATGCTGTCAACGGTCGAGCATCTGCTCGCTGCATTGCGTGGAGCGAATCTAGATAACGTTTTCATTGAAGTCGACAATCTTGAAATTCCAATTCTCGACGGTTCCGCTGAAGTCTTCACAGACATGATCGCGCGCGCTGGCGTCGTTGCCCAACCGCTCGCGCGACGCGCGCTGCTCGTGAGGGAACGCATCTCCTTTGAACAGGGCAACCGGCGAATTAGTGTGGAGCCGGCGGACAACTATGAAATCGATTGCTTGATCGACTTTCCGCATCCGTTAATTCGCGTACAGCAGTTTTCACTACAACTCACGAATGGAAGTTTCAGCCGCGAAATTTCCGCAGCCCGGACTTTTGGATTCACCGAAGAGATCGAGGCGCTGCAACGATCAAATTTGATTCGCGGCGGCTCGCTAGACAATGCGATCGTGCTGACACCGGATGGAATGTTGAATCAAACGGGATTGCGTTTTCGCGACGAGTTTGTGAGGCACAAGATCCTGGACATCATCGGCGATCTGGCGTTACTGGGAATGCCCATTCTCGGGAAGGTAGTTGCCGAGCGCAGCGGTCACATCCTGCATGCCGGGCTAATGTCGAAACTTTTGAGAGTTCGTTCAGCCTGGGACATTGTGGATATGCCAGAACCGCCCGCTGCAGGCGTCGCAAACTGATTTTGATTCAAATCGTAGGGGCGTCCCTCCGTGGGCGCCCCGATTTGTTGAAGGGGTCCACAGAGGGACGCCCCTACACTTGAAAGCAAGATCAGCCACAGATTTTGGCGGATAGCACGGGTAAGAACACTTCTAGTTTCTGATCTGTGTATCCGTGGAAATCTGTGGCCTATTTGTCTTGAGACTTGTTAAAGCGAGCCTTGCTACTTCTCGGGAAGAAATTCGTAGGTTATCCGCAGGTGGACTGAGCCGGGAACGATTTCAGGTTTCACTTCCATTGCGCGCAAGCGCAGCGATCCGCCCGCCGGCGCAATCGGCACAATACTCGACAACTGCTCGGGACGTAATAGCTTCAACGGATTGACCCGCGAATCAACCGCCGTCTGTACGAGCTGCATCACAGAACCGCGCGCCAAGGCTGGGATATTTTCCAGTTGAATATCCGTAATCCTGATGCGCGCCTGTAACGTTTGCGCGCCACGATCAAACTCAAGGCTCCACTCCGTTTGGGCCCAGCCGCGGACCTCAAGACACCCAAGCAAAGTCGAATTGTAAGAACCGGAAAAGGCGAGCGGCGCCACCATCTTTCCCTGCTCCAACTTAACCGCCGTCTTCACATTCCCGTGTTCGCGTTGCAATGTGATCACGCTCGGACATGTCTGCGCCGATTGATCTGTTCGATTCCTATCAGAGGCCGTGATCACGAGCGGCATTGAAGGAGCCTTGAGATTGTCGAAGATTGCTTCGAGAAAGGAATTGAAAAACTGTTCGCTCAACGAAACTGTAGCTTCGCCGGTTCGCGAGGGCCTCGTAGCCGTCTTAACTGCCTGGGCGTAAACCGACGACCAAGCCCCAAAAAACACCATCATCAAAGCTATTGCGAATCGGAATCGGCAAGATTTAACAATAGCGCTCATATTCATTTCTTTCTAATGCATCCCCACCTATCGATTTGAGACTTGGGCCTTAATACCTTGGTCATGATTAAAGCCCACTGCGAACAATGTCGTGTAAGCGGAGCAGCCCGACACAAAGTTTGTCGCCATCAACAACCGGAAGCACCGAAATCTGTGATGGGCGATCCTCCATCAACCGCAAAGCGTCGTACGCGAGCGTAGTCGCCGATACAACCACCGGATTACGCGTCATGATCTCTTCGCCCTTCAAATGTTCCAACTCGGCATGCTCGCGGCTTTGAATTGCGCGGCGCAGGTCCCCATCGGTAATGATGCCGATCAAGTTCCCTTTCGAGTTGATAACGTTCACTGCCCCCAGTCCGCCATTGCTGATTGCCTGCACCACCGCCACCCAACTCGCTTCGGAGGCGATGGTGGGATTCTTGTTTCCGCCGTGCATCAAGTCCTCGACCTTCAACGTCAATCTCTTGCCCAAACGTCCTGCGGGATGATTAACGGCAAAATCATCCGGCGTGTGTCCCTTCCGTTTCATTAAGGTCATGGCGACCGCGTCGCCGAGCGCGAGGGCGACGGTGGTACTTGTCGTGGGCGCCAGGTTCAAAGGACAAGCTTCTTGATTCACTGAGGCATCCAGGACGGCGTCGCAGCGGCGCGCGAGTGTTGAATCAAGATTGCCAACAATACCGATGATTGGTACTGAGCGGTGTTTTAGATAAGGGAGCATGCTCACGATCTCATCCGTCTCACCGCTGTTGCTGAGCACCATCACGACATCGTTTGCATTCACAATTCCCAGGCCCCCATGTAAAGCATCAGAAGGATGTAGATAGAGAGCAGCGGTTCCCGTGCTCGTCAGGGTGGCGGCGATCTTCTGGGCGATGATTCCTGACTTGCCGACACCGACAATCACAACTTTGCCCGCACAAGCGATTAGCAATTTCATGACACGGTCGACGTGGGCTGGATCGAGACGAGAAGCTGCAACGGCGATGGCATTGGCTTCGAGTTGCAACAGACTTGCAACTTCGGAAAGGTTGGATTCGGCAGTCATGCGTGCAGTCTTGATATACGACGAGGGGCAACTTTTGCAAGCAGCGCCAGCTCGTTCTCGCTTCGGCGAGCAGCTGTGTTATCTTTTCCTGCCCCGACACACGCCCGCGTAGCTCAGTGGATTAGAGCGTTCGCCTCCGGAGCGAAAGGTCGCAGGTTCGACCCCTGCCGCGGGTACCAACCCATCTTTTCCCCTTTGCTCTGCGTTATGGATTCAATTCGGGACATGCAGCAACCAGCTAAACCGGTGATTCTTGTTGTCGATGATTTCGACGACACTAGATTGCTTCTGAGGACCTGGCTCGAGCGCAAGGGGTTTGAAGTCATTGAAGCAGAAAACGGGAACGAGGCGGTCTCTCAAGCCGAAACGATGCGACCCAATCTGATCATCATGGATTTGGAAATGCCCGAACTTGACGGGCTCGCCGCCACGCGAAAGATACGCGCTGTCAAGGAACTCGAGAAGGTGCCCGTCCTCGCTGTATCGGCTTACGGTGCGGAACAGTTTCGCGACGACGCCCTCGCGGCCGGCTGCGATGAATATGTGTCGACGCCTTTCGAGCCCGAAGCTCTGGAAAAATTGATTCGTTCCTTTGTTAGTTGAGCCAATCAAAAACCCGTCGTTCTCGATCAGCAAATCGCAGCTGCTTCGCTGCTTGCGCAGTCAGAAAGGTGGGCTCGCCCCCGCTGACATGAACGCCGTTTGATTACCTGTCGGAAGAAGGCCACATCCAATGCTCCGTCCCCCCGCACCGAAGATAGAGTTCATTAGGGCTGCTTGGTTTCTGATTCTGGTCCTCTGCATTTTTCCGTTTGCCGTTACTGCTCAAACAGTCCCCTGCAAAGTCTCACTCAGTGCTCTTCCGGCCGCGCCTGAGTTGAAGGGATTTCACCTGGGAATGACGATGGATCAGGCTAAGACTCATGTGCCGCAAATAGTTCTTGGACGAACAGATCTTTTGGGCAGCAGCAAGACAACGATCAACCCCGGGTTTGATCCGCGCCTCGACAGGTCGACATTTCAGGATGTAAGAAGTATCTCGCTCGATTTCCTTGACGGCCGTCTCATCTCGCTTTGGATCGGCTACGACTCAAATTTTAAGTGGACTGATATTCCAGAGTTTGTTGCCGGCATCTCTCAATCGCTGTCGTTGCCGAACGCCTGGAGCGAATGGAAAGTGCGTGGCCGGCAGATGCGCTGCGCGGATTTTGAATTAACTGTAACAACGATTGCCCAGTCGCCGAGTTTTCGCATAGTTGATAGCGGAGCCGAAGAAACACTGGTCGCGCGGCGCAATGCCGCTGCAGAAGAGGCCGAGGCGGCGGAGACAGAACCGGAAGAAGCTTCAGAGCCTGAGGAGATCGTCGCGGATCGCAAAACCAAGACTTACTATCTAGGCGACTGCCAGCCGCCAGCGCCGATCGCGGAAGCAAATCGCATTAGCTTTAAAACGACAGCAGAAGCCGAGAAGGCGGGTTACAAGCTTTCTCGCACGTGTTCCTGAAGTTGTAAAGTTCCCCCACCAGAAGAGGAGCTTAGACATGCTGAGAGAGTTCAAAGAGTTCATCACGCGTGGCAACGTCCTTGACCTCGCGGTCGCCATAATAATCGGCACCGCGTTTGGCAGAATCATCACGTCGCTGGTTGATGGAATCATCATGCCGCCGATCGGGATGCTATTGGGAAATGTTGACTTCTCAAACCTCTTCATCGACTTGTCGGGCCAGCGCCCGATTTCACTTGCAGATGCGCAGCTCAGGGG
>JBPCMI010000196.1:0-16466 GCA_051002415.1 Pyrinomonadaceae bacterium | reverse complement strand
GGTGAAACAATACTGGGACGTCAGTTTTTCAAAGGTGCTTGACGACGGCCGGAGTGATGCTGACTACATCGCCGAATGGGGCGAATTGTTTCGCACTTCCGTGCGTTTACGTCTAATGGCCGATGTGCCATTGGGGATGTTTCTTTCGGGAGGCATCGACTCGTCCGCGATTTGCGCCGTCATGAGCAGCATGGTGGACGAACCGATCAAGACGTTCTCGGTTGCGTTTGCCGAGCGTGAAGCTAATGAACTTGCATACGCGCGCGTAGTCGCCGAGGCATACAAAACCAATCATCACGAGGTAATTGTTAGTCCGGAAGACTTCTTTGCCGCTCTGCCAGGTTTGGTCTGGCACGAAGACGAACCACTCGCGCATCCTTCGAGTGTCGCGCTCTACTTTGTTTCTCGACTAGCTGCTGAGCACGTGAAGGTGGTGCTTACTGGTGAGGGAAGCGACGAGTTGCTCGCCGGTTACGGTCGTTACCGGAAGACGATTTTAAACCTGGCCTTGGGTGCGCAATATCAAAAACTTACCCCAGCGGGCCTGCGAGGCGTGGTCCGGAATCAAATTCAGGGTCTGCCCCCGTCGAGAATGCGCCAGCGACTGTTAAGAACTTTCCTCAGCGTGTCGTCAGATATCGAAAACATTTACTTCGACAATTTCGCGGTTTTCCCCTTGGCGACACAAGGACAGCTGTTAACTAGTCAGGCACGTGAGCAGATTGGTGCGCTGGACCCTTATGCCGGTGTGCGCGCCGTGCTTGAACAAACAGACGCTACTTCGCTTCTTGATCGGTTGCTTTACGCGGATATCAAAACCTATCTCCAGGAACTGTTGATGAAGCAGGATCAAATGAGCATGGCAACCTCTGTTGAGAGTCGAGTGCCTTTTCTCGATCACAAATTGGTGGAATTCAGTTGCAGCCTGCCCGAGCGTCTAAAACTTCGCGGCGGTACGACTAAGTACATTTTGCGGCAGGCCATGAAGCAGATCTTGCCACCTTCGATTCTGACTCGGCCGAAGATGGGATTTCCGGTGCCAATTGGAGCCTGGTTTCGCGGTCAGTACAGTTCGATCATCGACGAATATGTGTTGAGTGAACGAGCCTACGCGCGTGGACTCTTCGACCCTGATTTTGTTCGCAGTCTGGTAAAACGTCACAAAGCCGGGGAGGACCACGCCGAGCGCCTCTGGGCATTAGTTAACTTCGAAATTTGGCAGCGGCAGTTTTTTGATGGTGAAAGCACGCGTCACTCACCGGAGGTGGCCGCTGAGGCTTTAGCGATAAATTAGATTCGAAGAGTCGTAATCAGAACCCAGCATATACACCATGAACTTGAAGAAGACTGTTGCCGTCAACTTAAGTCGGCTATTTCAGAATCATACCTATACCTCGCGTCATGGTCTGGCGAAGGGACTGCGGAGGAGGGGTGGTTTAGCTTTTTTACCGTCGTTTGTTCCGCGCTCCACCGAAATGATCAGGGAGGAAAAGTTTATTGCTGCTCTCGATCTATCCGGAGAGACGGTTTACGACATCGGAGCCGACCAGGGTATCTATACGTTGTTCTTCGCGCGCAAGGTCGGACCAGAGGGCAGGGTAATAACTTTCGAGCCGAACCCAATCAGCTATTCCCACGTTGTAACCAACGTTCAACTAAACAACTTCCCCAACGTTGAAGTTCGGAATGTGGCTATCGGAGAAATGCCCGGCAAGCTCACTTTTGCATTCCCGGCAAAGGACCCGGGAAGGGGTAGTGCCGATGAACTGATTAGGGAACAGATTCTCAAAGAGCCAGGTTCGCGGGCTGTCGAAGTGGATGTCGAAACGCTGGATAAATTAATAACTGCGGCCGGCTTGCCGGCGCCAACGTTTGCGAAAATTGACGTGGAGGGCTTTGAATTACAGGTGCTGCGGGGCATGAGCAACACGTTGAAGACCAAGCGCCCGAGGCTTTTTATTGAGATACACGGCGCGGACATGAAAGCGAAGGTGGAAAATATTCGACAGGTCGGCTCATTTCTCTTAGACCACGGCTATAAGATCAAGCACGTCGAGTCTGAGCAAGACCTGACTCACGGAAATTTCGACGAGGCTCGTGAGGGCCACATTTACTGCACTTAAGAATTAACGGGAATAGGTTAGATTCGAACGCAGCGAGAAATAAAGACATTGCGCATTCTTTGGCTCAAAACTGAACTGCTTCATCCGGTCGATAAGGGCGGAAAGATTCGCACTTACAATATGCTTAAAGAGCTGGCGCGCGATCACCAGATCACTTACCTGACCCTTGATGACGGCACAGCTACGGAGCAGGACCGGGCAGCCGCGCGTGAGTATTGTCACGAATTGGTCTGCATTCCTCATCAGCATCGCGACAAATTCACCCCAGGGTTCTACGCGGACCTGACAATGAATCTGGCTTCGCCTTATCCCTATGCAGTTAAAAAATATGAATCCTCCGCGATGCGACGTGAGATTGAAAAACGGGTGAACGCGGGCGAAGTCGAGGTGCTCGTTTGTGATTTTCTGGCTCCGGCTCTCAACGTTCCTGGCAAGCTCGACTGTGGCACGGTGCTTTTTCAACATAATGTGGAAGCAATAATTTGGAAGCGGCATTGCGAAGTGCAGAGCAATCCGATCAAAAAGGCTTACCTGCGAGGCCAATGGGGCAAGATGCGCCGCTTTGAACAAGAAGCATGTCGCCGTTTTGATCGAGTGATTGCGGTCTCCGCCGAGGATCGCGAACAGATCATGCAGGACTACAAAGTCGATTCGGTGTTTGACGTGCCCACCGGCGTCGACACGGAATTCTTCCGACCGAGCGGTGAAGAAACGATTAATCCGCATGGGCTGGTCTTCACCGGCTCAATGGACTGGCTGCCGAATGAGGATGCAATCCGGTATTTCGTCGACGAAATTTTGCCGCGTATCAAAGAACGTATTCCAGACGCTACCCTGACAGTTGTGGGTCGCAATCCCTATCCCAGTCTCGTGGAATTAAGTAAGAGCAACGAGTCGATTATCGTAACCGGGCGCGTTGACGATGTTCGTCCATTTATGGAAAGAGCGGCTGTCTACATTGTGCCTTTGCGCATCGGTGGCGGAACTCGTCTGAAAATTTTCGAAGCGATGGCGATGGAAAAAGCTATTGTGTCGACGACTATTGGCGCTGAAGGTCTACCAATTGAGAATGGTGAGGAATTGATTTTAGAAGACACACCCGAGGGTTTTGCAAACTCGGTCGTGCGATTGCTGCAGGATCGGGAACTGGCTCGCCGCGTCGCCCAGCGTGCAGCGACAAAAGTGCGATCGACGTTTGGCTGGCGCCGGGTGGCAGAAAGCTTTGCGGATCTTTGCGAGGGTACCCTTAACAAGCCGGGTATTGCGATGTCGGTAGCAGATGAAAGAGTTTTGGTCAGCCGGTAAATGGCGAGGAAAGCGAAACCAATCCGGAGATGAGCAAAGTAGACCAATTCTTTAAGATCTCGCCGGCTGATTACGATAGCTACGTTCGCGGGGAGTGGCAGAGCTATTTTGACAATCCTGGCCGCGCCGAGATAACGCTGGCGGCGTTGGGAGGTTTGGTTGTTGAGCGGGTCCTGGACGTTGGCTGCGGCGGCGGGCAGGAGTTGTTGCCTTTTCTTGCAAAGTCTTCTGCGCTGGGTTTTGGAGTTGATGTCGTCCCAGGTACCGGCCGAGTTGCACGAGAACTTTTCAGTACATGTGCGGAGCGCGAACGAGTTTCGTTTGTAAGGGCGGCGGCTGAAGCTTTGCCGTTTCAAACGGGTTCTTTCGATGTAGTCGTCTGCCGGCTTGCATTGCCTTACACAGAAAACGACCGCGCCCTTGCAGAAATGGGAAGAGTGCTGCGGCCTAACGGTATCGTGTTATTGAAGATTCAACGCGCAACTTTCTATCTACGAAAGATAAAAAACGGAGTGCGAACGGCTGACCCGCGCTCTGTCGTCCACGCTTTGCGAGTCTTAGCTTCCGGAATTCTCTATCACGTCACGAGCCGCCAACCACGTACACGGCTGACAGGTGGCGAGACCTTTCAATCGCGGAGTTTGTTGCAACGCAAACTCGCACCACTCGGGATGTTTATCGCGGGGCAGACATCGGAGGCGAGCCCTTCGACGCCGTCTTTCGTCATCAAAAAGCTGCACCAAAATGGTAGGGTTAAGTAAGATCCTGATTGAATGCGATGCATAGTCAATCTCAATCATCCAGCCCTCAGATCGTTCCCAGTGTGGCTAACGCGAAAGAAAGCGCAGACGCGAGCGTGTCGGTAGTCATCCCGTGTTACAACGAAGAACGTTTCATCGGAGAGGCGCTCAGCAAACTCGCGAATCAATATGATCAGGAGCGCTTCGAAATCATAGTTGTGGACGGACGTTCTGAGGATCAGACCCGCAAGGTAGTTGAAGACTTCAAGCATCACACGCCAGGACTCTCGGTAACGTTAATCGACAATCCTGCTCGTAACATACCGACCGCTTTAAACCTGGGGGTTGCCGCGGCGCGGGGAAGCATTGTGGCGCGAATGGATGCCCATGCAGCGCCATCGCCGGGTTACATCCGCCGTTGCGTGGAAGTGCTGAAACAAGAAAACACGGGAGTCGTCGGCATGCCGTGTCGTGTACGGCCCGGCGCCGACACGCTCACGGGGCACGCCATTGCTGCTGCTGTTTCGCATCCGTTTGGAATCGGCGATGCAAAGTATCGTCTCAGTGAAGGTGGCCCGCTTCAGGAAGCAGTCGATACTGTTGCCTTCTCTTGCTTTAGAAAATCGCTTTGGCAGGGTCTTAACGGTTTTAATGAAGCTCTGCTAACTAACGAAGACTACGATTTCAACTATCGAGTGCGGCTGAGCGGGCAACAAGTGATTCTGGATCGAACCGGTCATTGCGATTATTTTGCACGAAGTACTCTGAAAGACCTGGCGTCACAGTATGCGCGCTATGGCTTTTGGAAAGCGCACATGTTGAAACTGCACCCGCGCTCCGTACGCTGGCGGCATTTTGTCGCCCCGCTGTTTGTGTTGTCCATCGTAGTGCTGGCAATAGCGGGCCTTTTTTGGCGGCGAGCGCTCTGGATTCTGGGTTTGGAAGTAGCAGCATACTTCGCCATTGGATTAGCGCTCAGCTGGAAACCCGCAGCAGGGTTGCCTAAGGATGTCAGACGCACTCTATTAATGCCGATGGTGTTTCTGACTATTCACCTGAGCTGGGGCCTTAGCTTTTTTCACGGGCTAGTGCGCCGCCGCTAGACAAGAAATAGAAATCAAATACTCTAAGATGGTTTAGGTGATAAAGAAATGGTTCAAACATTGACGCCGGTTAGCTCCGCTCGTCTCGGTGAGGAAAATCATGACGCTGTCGAAGTGTCGGTGGTGATGCCATGTCTTAATGAAGCCGACACGTTGGCCACCTGCATTGAAAAGGCCCAACGGGCGTTTCGGGAAAATAATATTAGTGGCGAAATTGTAGTTGCTGACAATGGCAGCATGGACGGTTCGCAAGCCATCGCTACCTCCCTTGGGGCACGCGTCATCGATGTCCACGAAAAAGGATACGGTAACGCGCTGATGGGAGGGATCTCGGCAGCCCGTGGAAAATACGTGATCATGGGCGATGCTGACGACAGCTATGATTTTCTTGAGGTTCCGAAGTTTGTCGAGAAGTTAAGAGAAGGATTTGAGTTAGTACAAGGTTGTCGTTTGCCTTCGGGTGGCGGGCGAGTAATGCCAAACGCGATGCCCTTCCTGCACCGTTGGTGGGGAAATCCTATGTTTTCGGCTTTGGTTAAGCATATGTTCTGGGCGCAGATTCATGATGTTTACTGCGGCCTGCGTGGCTTTACCAAAGAGCTTTACAATCGTTTGAATTTGCGGTGCACCGGGATGGAATTTGCGACCGAGATGATCATCAAGTCGAACCTTTACGGGACGAGGATTACCGAGGTTCCGATCACATTGCACCCTGACGGTCGCAAGTCGCACAAA
The DNA here is from genome assembly GCA_051002415.1 of Pyrinomonadaceae bacterium. Classification (GTDB taxonomy): domain Bacteria; phylum Acidobacteriota; class Blastocatellia; order Pyrinomonadales; family Pyrinomonadaceae; genus PSRF01. Next base: position 10,460 of record JBPCMI010000196.1, on the reverse strand, counting down.
CCGCACTTGAAAACATTTCGCGATGGTTGGCGTACGCTGCGTTTCTTCCTTCTGTATAGCCCTCGTTGGTTGTTTCTTTATCCCGGCTACCTTCTTCTTCTCCTTGGAGCTGTCGGTTATGCACTTGCTCTTCCCGGCGTTACTGCCAGGGGAGTTACCTTCGACGCCCACACCTTATTGTTTTCAAGTCTGTTTGCGTTGCTTGGCTACCAATCAATTCTATTCGCGGTGTTCGCCAAAACGTTCGCTATAAGTGAAGGTCTCTTGCCGGAGAATCGGCGGATGAAGAGGTTCTATGAATTGGTAAACCTTGAGCGAGGCTTAATTGTCGGTGCTGCTACACTTCTGTTTGGACTGGTCCTCCTGGTGTTGGCGGTAAATCAATGGCGACTTTTGGATTTCGGTAGCCTCGACTATGCGCACACAATGAGATTTGTGATTCCTGGCGTCACGTTAACGGCACTGGGCTTTCAGACGATACTGGCGTGTTTCTTTCTCAGCATTTTGGGTATGCGGAGAAAATGATTCCACAGAACACTACAGATAAGCCTTTGTTCGATCAGTTCGCCAACGAATACGACTCGGCGCTGGCACAGGGCCTTTCGGTATCGGGAGAAGATAAACAGTATTTCGCTCAAGGCCGCATCGAGTGGCTGGCTGGCGCTTTGAAACAGTTGGGAGAAAAGCCCCAGAAAGCCATGGACTTCGGTTGCGGTACTGGCTCTGCCACTCCACTTTTCTTTCAAAGCATCGGCGTTGACTCACTTGTCGGTGTTGACTCGTCGGCAAAATCAATAGAACTTGCGTCCGCCACACATTCCTCCGACAAAGCCAGCTTTTATCGTTTTTCAGAATACACGCCCAGCGGCGAAGCCGATCTGGTTTTCTGTAATGGGGTCTTTCATCATATCCCCCCTCACGATCGGCCGGGAGCCTTGGACTATGTTTTTCGAACGCTTCGCCCCGGTGGGTTATTTTCGTTTTGGGAGAACAACCCCTGGAATCCCGGCACGCGTTATGTAATGAGCCGTATCCCCTTCGACCGCGATGCGGTGACGCTCACCGCGCCCGAAGCGAGGCGTTTGTTGCAGCAAGCAGGGTTTCAAATTCTTCAGACGGATTTCCTCTTCATTTTTCCCAAAATGCTTAAGTGGTTCAGACCGGTTGAAGCGAAGCTTGTGTCACTTCCACTTGGTGCCCAGTATCAAGTTCTCTGCAGGCGAAGCTGAGTAGAACTCGGCGAACAGGGGTATTTGTCTGGCCAGCCAATAATGAGACACGGGTCCGATCAGAATAAGCAATTAAGAGTGGCTGCCTGGGTTGCGGTTGTGGTCCTGGGATTTGTTCACGCTGCGGCGGCCCGGCACACTATGCTGCCGGACGGTGTTTCATATCTTGATGTTGCCGACAAGTACCTTCAGCGAGACTGGACCTGGGCCATCAATGCTTACTGGAGTCCTCTCTACTCCTGGTTGCTTGCCGGTGCGCTGTATCTGGTTCGTCCCTCACCATACTGGGAGTATCCGGTAGTCCATCTGGTAAATTTCCTCATCTACCTCCTTTCGTTCGTCTGTTTCGAGTTTTTGCTTTCGCAGTTGATGCGTTACCTGCGCGAACGCGTCTACGAAAAGTCGCCGGATGGTTCCTTCCTTCCTCCCTGGTGCTGGCGAGCCGTCGGTTACGTTTTATTTCTGTGGTGCGCGCTCGTGCTGATTACTGTTGAAGTGGTTACGCCTGACATGTGCGTTGCCGCACTCGTTTTCCTGGCCGGCGGACTCTTAATTCGCATTCGCCTGCATCCAGCCAATCGGATTAACTTCATTTTTCTGGGATTGGTTCTGGGATTCGCGTACCTGGCCAAGCAAGTGATGTTTCCACTCGCTTTTGTGTTTCTGGTTGTCGCGTTTTTTTCGAGCGGTCACTTTCGCAAAGCCTTTCCGCGCCTGCTGGTATCTGCTGTTATCTTTCTCGTTGTATGCGCGCCCTTCCTCTGGTCCCTGCACAAAACTAAGGGCCGTTGGACCTTCGGCGACACCGGTCCGCTGGCGTATGCCTGGATTATCGACGACATAGCGCCTCACATTCATTGGCAGGGCGAGCCGGCCGGCAGCGGGACCCCCGTCCACCCTACTAAGCAGATTCTCAGCGATCCACTGATTTACGAATTCAAAGAACCACTTAAGGTAGCGTATCCGCCGTGGTACGACGCGTCGTACTGGAACGAAGGGCTGGTGGGCCATTTCAATCTGCGCGGACAAGTAAAGGCTTTAGGAAGTTCGCTCCTGCAATACTATTCCGTGTTCATTAATGGTCCGATTGGAATGGCGACACTTGTAGGATTTCTGGTTCTTCAGGTTTATGCCGATCGCAGAATTTGGAACTGGTTCCGGCACATACAAACGTGGAATCTGCTGGTTCCAGCGGTTACGGCCCTGGCTCTTTATTCGCTGGTACTCGTCGAGAAGAGGTACATCGGACCCTTTGTCGTTTTGATCTGGCTTAGCCTCTTCTCCGGGATTCGGCTGAAAGAGAACGGCTCGACCAATCGCACGTTCTCCTCAGTAATTATCGCGATGACTGTCGCTTCGATGACAGTTATTACCGCCACCTCGCTGGCGCCGGCTTATGCCACGGCGCGCGACATCATAAAACTAGAAGATGGTTCGGCGCCAATATACTGGCAAGTAGCCGACGGCCTTGCAAAAATCGGCGTGATGCCAGGTGATCAGGTTGGTTTTATCGGCGAAGGGTTCGCGGCGGGATCCTATTGGGCCCGTTTGGCAAAGGTTCAGATCATCGCGGAGATCACTTCGGGCTCAAACTTTGCGCCTAAGCAGGAGGTCGAAAGGTTTTGGAACAGCACGGCGGACACCAAAAGCAGGGTGATCGAAGCGTTTTCTAAAACAGGAGCGAAGGCAATCGTTGTGGATCGCATGCCGCCCGCCGACTCGTTAGCCGGTTGGCAGAGAATTGGCAATACTGATCATTACATCTATTTTTTGCGATGAGAATTCAAAGATGAAAATAAGCATTTTCGGATTAGGTTACGTAGGCTGTGTTTCGGCGGCCTGCTTTGCAAAAGAGGGCCACGATGTCGTCGGCGTGGACGTCAGCACCAACAAGGTAGGGATCATTACCAATGGTGGTAGTCCCATTGTGGAACCGGGCATAGCTGAGTTGATCGCGGAAGCGACGGCTTCCGGTCGCTTGAAAGCTACGACTGATTCCGCTGAGGCGATAGCTGCTTCAGACGTTTCACTGATTTGTGTAGGCACGCCCAGTAACGCGAATGGTAGTTTGGATCTGCGCTATATAAAGCGGGTTTGTGAAGAGATTGGCGCCAGTTTGAAACGCAAGGACAAACGGCACGTCGTTGTGATTCGCAGCACGATGTTACCCGGCACGATTGAAAACGTCGTGATTCCAGCGCTCGAGCAAACTTCGGGAAAGAAGGCCCAACGTGATTTTGGAGTGTGCATCAACCCTGAGTTTTTGCGCGAGGGCACGTCGCTAAAAGATTTCTATGCACCGCCTTTTACGCTAATCGGCGCTGACGATCCGGATACGGCTGAGGTTGTCAGTAAGCTTTACTCCGGCGTCAATGCACGCCTCTTCATTACCCCAGTAAAGACCGCAGAGATGGTCAAATACGTTTGCAACTGTTTTCACGCCCTAAAGGTCACGTTTGCGAATGAGGTAGGCAATATTTGCAAGGCCCTGGGAATAGACAGCCATGAAGTGATGGAGGTGTTTTGTCAGGACACTAAGCTCAACCTTTCGCCCTACTATCTAAAACCCGGGTTTGCTTTTGGCGGATCGTGTTTGCCGAAAGACTTGCGAGCGATGAACTACAAGGCTAAAGAGTTGGACATCGAGACACCCGTGCTCGCCGCAGTTCTGCCCAGTAACCGCCGGCAGATTGAAGCCGCGATCGAGATGGTAGTGAAAACTGGAAGTAAGCGCATTGGCGTGCTCGGCTTTAGCTTCAAAGCCGGCACGGATGATCTGCGCGAGTCTCCGATCGTTATCTTGATTGAGACCTTGATCGGCAAGGGCTATCAACTCTCGATCTACGATCGTGATGTTTCGCTCGCGCGCCTCGCTGGCGCGAATAAGGAATACATTGAAGGCGAGATTCCTCATATCTCCCAACTGATGCGCTCGAGTGTCGACGAAGTGCTCGCGAGGGCTGATGTTGTGATTGTAGGGAACAAAGCTGACGAGTTTCGCGTGGTGGAAACGAAGCTTAAAGACGGACAGGTGCTGATAGATTTGGTTAGGTTATTCGATCGCCGCTCCGACGATTCGTACCAGGGAATCTGTTGGTGAGTTGTTTGTTAATGATCGCCGTGTCTGATGTTCCTAAACGACGGCTCCCTACCTGGCGACGAGTTTTCGTCGCCTTTTTGTTGCTGGCAACTTTTTGGATGTTTGCCTGGATTGGAGCGCGGCTGCTAATCGTCAACGTCCCACTGGAGAAAGCTGACGTGCTGGTAGTGTTGAGCGGTTCAGAAACTTTAATGGAGCGTGCAGACCTGTCGGCCCAGCTTTTCCGCGAGGGCCGTGCCCCAAAGATCCTACTGACCAACGACAATCGCCGCGGGGGCTGGATGAGCGCCCAGCAACGCAATCCGTTTTTCTATGAAGGCGCCGTCCTGGAGCTACGTCGTCAGGGAGTACCGGAAACGGCCATCGAGGTACTTCAACAGCCAGTTGAGAGCACCCGGGATGAAGCCGCACTCGTGCGCGACTACAGCCGGCAGCATCAGGTTCAGTCAGTATTAATTGTGACGTCGGCCTACCACTCTCGGCGAGCCTCTCGTACTTTCCGACAAGCATTTGCTGGTAGCGGAATACGCGTAGGGCTGCAAGCCGTCGAACCGGGGTCGCAGACTCCGCGTCCGGCGGTCTGGTGGCTCAGAACGCGCGGCTGGAACATGGTCGCCGGGGAGTATTTTAAGCTGGCTTATTACGCTCTACGTGAATGAGAGTAGCTGGCAAGCCCTTAAGCACGGTATTATGAGCGCTTGGCCACTGTCCTGGAACCGTGGTAATCGAGGTTAATTGAGAGTGTTATCTATTAACGAGACTAGTGCTTACAGCTAAAGCCCATGAAAACAATTAGATTTCTGGTAATCGCCAGCGTTTTACTCTTGCTCCCGCTGGTTCAGGCCCAGGCCGATCCACTTTCCTTCAGCAACACGATAGCGCTGCAGCAGAACGGGCTTACTCAGGTCCACCTGTTCACCAATCAGGGAGTAGTGCTGACCGGACCGCAAATCAATTTTCTGGTAGACCTAAGCGGAATGCTGCCGCCGAGCGGCAGCGATTCTCTACGTATCACGTTTACAGAGGCAGGCCAGACAGCCCAGGAGCTAACCTTTCAAATACCATTCTTTAACGGACTGCCGCTTCCATATACTCAAATCTTCGCTTTTACCATCCTTAACCAAAGCGCAGTACCGACGAATGCCACTTTGCGGATCGATATCCTGGGCAGCACTTCCGATTTCGTAATCCCGGGTGGTCCCCAATCGGGGCAAATCGTTGATTCTTACACCTACTCGTTTCAGGTAGCTCAGCCTGTCCCAGAGCCAACTACGCTTGTGTTGAGCGCGATTGGATTAACCGGCATCCTTGCCAGAGCTCGCCGCAGAAAACAAGCGTCAAATTTCAACTCTGAAAATCAGCCAAAGATGGACGCGGATCTTCAAGGATAGCGGATCATCCCGAAGGATAAGAGCGATGGCGCATGAGTGTTGATTCGGTTAAAGCGTGTTCGGTTGCGATTATTGTTAGCTTGAGGTTGAGATTTTCAGGCGTGTGCCCGGTTTGAAATTATGAGTTCTATTATACAATCGACTGGAATGAGTGTTAGTGAACTTCATGCTTCACAGGTGGCGGCGGGCGAGCGGTTTGAATTTGGCCGCAATTGGAGTCGCTTCCTGGTTCTGCTTGATGACGATCGTATCAAGCGTGCGGAATACTCGTTGGGTGAAATGCTCGAAACACAGAGCCTCGCCGGGCGAAGCTTTCTGGATATCGGCTCGGGAAGCGGACTTTTTAGTCTTGCAGCCCGACGTCTGGGAGCCCGCGTTCATTCATTCGACTTCGATCCTAACTCGGTCGCGTGTACCGCAGAGCTTAAGCGTCGATATTTTTCCGGTGACAGCCAATGGACGGTAGAAGAAGGCTCAGCTCTTAGTCCTGAGTATCTTGCGGGGTTGGGGAAGTTCGACGTAGTTTACTCGTGGGGCGTGCTTCATCATACCGGCAAAATGTGGGAAGCACTAGATAACGCCCAGCGGCTGGTGGCCCCGGGTGGAAAGCTCTTTATCGCAATCTACAACGACACCGGGAGTCAGAGCTCGCGTTGGAACTTTATTAAGAAGACATATAACGGACTTCCTGGTTTTCTCAAGTCTCCCTTTGCTTTACTGGTCACGGCGCCCGCTGAAATAAAGTCGTTCGCGCGATCCCTGGTCACGCTAAAGCCCGGCGAATATTTTCGCTCCTGGACCACTTACAATGAGCGCCGAGGAATGAGCCGTTGGCGCGATGTGATTGATTGGGTTGGCGGTTATCCTTACGAGGTGGCCACGCCCGACGAAATTTTTGATTTCTATCGCGCGAAGGGTTTTTCTCTTACCAAACTAAACTGTGGCCGAGTTGGGCTTGGCTGTAACCAATTTGTCTTTACAAAAAACGTAGAGGAGAAGGTTTAGGACAAAGCCTCAAAATAGTCTTCGCTTTTAACAGGCCGGTCGGCAGCGCGAAGCGGGAATTGTAGATGCTCGCGGAACTAAAGGAACTCAAAACAAACACGCACATCGGAGTCGATGAAGCGGTATCGGGTCTTGAGCGCGACGGCATCGTCGTGCTGGAAAACCTGCTACCGGATTATGTAGTGAGCGATATGCAGCGCGCATTTGCGGCGCGGCTCAGCAGAGTGCGCTGGAATGATCTCGACGGGTATGAGAAAGAAGTCTATCGACATGTGATCCCTGAAGTGCTGGTGCTGGCCCAAGGGTTTGTCGACCTGGCACTTCATCCACTGGCTAAGGCTGTCCTCAATCGTTACCTGGGTACCAAATATGAATTAACCGAGGCGAAGGGATGGAAGTCAGTTCCAACAAAGCGAGATTTTCACGGCTGGCACGGTGACGCCTGGTACGATGAATCCGCTACTAACGGGCTTCCCAAAGAAGTGAAGCTGGCATTCTATCTCACCGACGTAGAGACCGGCGCCTTCAATTACATCAAAGGCACCCATCGAAAAGGGCATCCTCGGATTGTTTCAAACTCCGAGGTCGCGGACGTTCCTGAGTCTGAAATCATGAAGGTGACTGGTAAAGCGGGAACCGCATTCCTGTTCGACACATCAGGGATCCACCGGCAAGGCGTCCCTATCCTTCATCCGAGACAGGCTACGTTCTACAACTACCACGACTCGGAAGTGGTACTTGAACCTGAAAACAGTACTAGTTATCGATATCATCCACTGCTACTGAATGCGGCTTTTCTCGGCAACCTTTCAGCCGAGGACCAAAGAATATTGGGGTTTGGTAATAAAACCAGATACATTCCCGCGTTTGTACGTCCTGAAAGGCATGTGCCGTTACAAAAGGTCTTCGGAAGCCTACTCGGTCTCTCACTTCGAGTGACTGATCTGCAGGGGCGACTCAAGGCCAGGCTAAAAGGAATCGGTCAGGTGCGATGAAACCGGTGCCGCTCGCTCTTGCACGCCCACCACTCCCTAATTCCCGATCAAAATCAATAACAAGGATTTTACTAGCTGTGGCTGAGCCTGCGTTTGGCTTGAACAACATCGGATTCATAAGCGTCCCAAGTGTTCCGGCTTCAAATTGGGATATCCTTTAATTTAATGTCAGAAACCAACCCCATCGTGACGAAATCGAGGAAGCGCACCGTTCTATCGGTATTGGGACTATGGCCGCGGTACATAGGTGGCAGCGAGATCTACTTGCGCGAACTCTCACGTCAACTCGATGAGTATGGTTGGAGGAGTGTCGTCTGTTTTCTTAAGGAGCCATCTGAACAGGTTCGTGAATACCTCTCGTTGCCAAATATCGACATTGAGGTACTCGAGAATGCTGATACTCCCGATGTTGCCGCATTGAAAAAGTTTGCGAAGCTCATAAGGAACTATCGTCCTGAGATTCTTCATCTTCATCTGGTAGGCTTTCTTGGACTCTATCCCTGGCTAGCGCGTTTGATTTCGACAAAGCGAGTGTTTTTTACCGATCACGGCTCCCGGCCGGACGGCTATGTCTCGGCTCGTGCCCCTGCGTGGAAGCGTCTCGCCGTCCGACTTATCAATCACCCAGTGACGAAAGTGATCTCGGTAAGTGATTACAATCGTAGCTGCATGACGACGATGGATCTGCTACCTGTCGATCGCTTTTCACGTGTCTATAACGCTGTTGATTTTTCGAGAATTACAAACGGCGGGGAAAGTGGAACCTCTTTTCGAAATAAATACGGCATTCTCGCGGATCGCACAGTGGTCTTGCAGGTGAGCTGGATCATTCCTGAAAAGGGTATTGGTGATCTGTTAGAGGCTGCTCGTTTGGTGATCGATAAGAACGACAAGGTCCATTTTGTTCTGGTGGGCGAAGGTGACGATCGCGCTAAGTTCATGAGGCAGGCAGACGAAATGGGATTAGGCAAACACATCACCTGGACGGGGTTGGTGCAAGATCCCTTTGCCGAAGGTGTGTACGACGCGGCTGACATCGTCTGCCAGGCATCACGTTGGCAGGAAGCCTTCGGTCAAGTGATCGCCGAAGCGATGGCTTGCGGCAAACCGGTAGTGGCAACGCGCGTTGGTGGCATCCCGGAAGTGATTCAGGATGGCAAGTCAGGATTTTTGGTAGACAAAGGCGACAGTCGGGCGTTGGCGGATCGAATTCTTCAGATAGCCGTCGATCGCGACCTGCAGTCGAAAATGGGTCAAGCCGGCCGCTCGTTCGCTCGTGAGAAGTTTGAACTTCAGGATATGGTAAGGAAGGTGATCAACTTGTACGGAATTGCTTAGTCTCTCTTGAGACAGATGCAGCTCTACGCAAGCTGGTTCTATCCTTTGATTTAGGACTACCCTGCTCCACAAATGGCTGAGAGGTTGTCCGGTATTACCTTTCGCTAATGAAACTGATAGAGGCTTTAGGCATTATTTCCAACAAGCCGGATGGCGAGCCGCTAAGAGTCAATCTCGTTTGCGGCTTCACGCCTTTGCACCTGCAGACGTTCCTGCACGCCGAATTGCAACTGCTTTTTCCTGATCGTCCGATTGAGATTACGACTGGACTGTATGGTGACATTGCCGGAACTCTGAAAGACGCGAAAGACAAGACGCTCGACTCGGTCGCACTCGCTCTGGAATGGGAAGATCTCGATGCGCGACTGGGCACGCGCCGGCTCGGGGGTTGGCACGCACGCAATATTGAGAACATTCTGGAGTCAACGCAGCTCAGGATGTCGCAGATTGAGCGACTGTTAGTGGAATTGAGCGGGACAATTCCGGTGATAGTAAGCTTACCGACGCTACAGCTGCCGCCACTCTTTGTTACATCTGGTTCCCAGATGAGTTCAGCAGAATCGATCCTTCGAGCACAAGTCGCTTCGTTTGTATCGTCACTGGCGCGACACTCAAGAATTCGTTTAGTAAACGAACAACGTCTGCATATTGCTTCACCATTTGCGGCCAGGTTGAGTGTGAAGTCCGATTGGACTTCAGGTTTTCCTTACAGCATTCCACACGCATCCGCACTTGCCGGTTTGATGGCGCGCCTGATTCACAATCCGGCGCCGAAAAAGGGGATCATTTCTGATCTGGACAATACGCTTTGGAGCGGAATCGTCGGTGAAGTTGGTGCTGATCAAATCCACTGGGACCTGGATCATCACAGTCAGGCTCACGGCTTGTATCAACAGCTGTTGCAGTTGTTGGCAGAAGAAGGAGTCCTCGTGGCCGTCGCTAGTAAGAATGACCCATCGGTGGTCGAGCAAGCGTTTCAGCGTGACGACCTGCTTTTATCAAACCAGAGCGTCTTCCCGATGGAAGTAAGCTGGGGTTCGAAGTCAAAGGCCGTTGCGCGAATACTTTCTACCTGGAATATTGGCCCCGAAAGTGTGGTCTTTGTCGATGATTCGCCATTAGAGCTCGCTGAAGTGAAAGCTCACTATCCGCAGATCCATTGCCTCCAATTTCATGGCGATGAAACTGTGTGTGACTTGCTTTCCAACCTAAGAGACCTTTTCGGCAAAAGCACCATCTCTTCAGAAGATGAGCTACGTCTTGCCAGCATTCGCAGCAACGCTGCAATGGAACGCGCCGCTGGGGACGATGAAGGGTTTTCTGAGGCCTTGCTGGAACAGGCCGACGCCGAGCTGATCTTTTCTTTAAGCAAGGACGCAGACGACGCGCGCGCCTTTGAATT
>JBPCMI010000195.1:0-5659 GCA_051002415.1 Pyrinomonadaceae bacterium | reverse complement strand
CTGCTATTTCGGCTGCGCGTACGCGCGATGCAGGCGCAATTCGGCGCTGTACTGGGTGAGCGAACTCGTATTGCGCGCGAAATTCATGACAACCTGGCCCAGGAGCTGACTGGGATCTCCGTGCAATTGGAAGTTGTAGCACGCACGATGCCTTCCGAGGCTGAAGCTGCCAGGACTTCTTTGGATCGCGCTCGGCGGCAAGTTCGGCATGGTATCGCTGAGGCTCGCCGCTACGTCTGGGATTTGCGCTCGCCAACTCTCGAAAGCAATGATTTGCCCGGTGCTTTGAGCGAGGCCGCGCGGCGATTGACGAACGAGACGGCTATTCAAGCTCAGGTTGAAGTCAATGGCACCTTCAGGCCGTTGCCGCGCTTGGTTGAGGACAATCTGTTACGCATCGGACAAGAGGCTGTTAACAATGCAGTACGACACGCGCACCCGCAACGAATCTTTGTCAATTTAGTATTTGATGGAGGGCGAGTGCGGCTCAGCATTCAAGACGATGGAAAAGGGTTTGACAAGCCATTGGCGAGCAATGGCCGGACTGGTCATTTCGGGTTGATTGGCATGCGTGAGCGCGCCGAACAGATTGGTGGTACCTTGTCGATTCACAGCAGCGAAGGCGCCGGAACTGAAGTCGTAGCCGAGGTACCAATTAGCAGCTAGGGATCTAAGGAAAACAGCTTTGCCTAAAAAAGTTCCCCGTCTTTGCATCATAGAGAAAAGTTAAGAGCGCGAAATTGTGAACAATCGGATCAGCATCATGGTGATCGACGACCAGGCGGTCGTGCGACAAGGGTTTATCGCCCTCATCAACACGGTTGCGGATATGGAAGTAATTGCTGAAGGACTCAATGGACAGCAAGCGATTGATCTGTATCGCCAACACAAACCAGACGTGACACTCATTGATCTGCGTATGCCAGTCCTTGGTGGGGTCGAAGCGATTACTGCCATTCGGCGCGAATTCCCGGACGCGCGTCTAATCGTCCTCACTACCTATGACGGTGACGAAGATATTTACCGATCTCTGCAAGCAGGAGCGAAGGGCTATCTGTTAAAGGACGTCTTCTTCGAGGAACTCGAGGCGGCCATCAGGACCGTGCACGCCGGCTCGCGGCATATCCCCGCCGTTATCGCCGAGCGGCTTGCCGAACGAATGGCCAGCTCTGATTTGACCAGCAGAGAGATGGAAGTACTGGAGCTGATCGTCCGGGGCCAAAGCAATAAAGAAATTGCCGCCACCCTGAAGATCAGCGAAGCGACCGTCAAGAGTCACATTAATAACATTCTCAGCAAGCTCGGAGTGACCGACCGAACCCAGGCTGCCACCACTGCGCTGCAACGTGGCCTGGTCCACCTACGATGATCTATCGGATGATGAAAGCGAGAAAAGCATTTCTCATTTTTCATTTAAGGCTTAACGAAACCGCCAAGTCGCCAAGGATCGCAGTCTGGTGGTCCGCGCGCTTCTCAATTTGCCGTGCGCGTGACGTTTTAACGGCCGAAGTTCCGCAACAAAACATTTTCAGTCGCCCGCTTCGCGACTGGATTCGAATCTTGGGTAAGCCGACTATCGCGGTGAAGGTGGCGGTGTCGGACCAGGTGTGGGAGCAGGTTTCGCAAAAACGATTGGTGCCGAAGAGATAACTCCCTTGCCTTGCTCAACGGTGATCGATTGGTTTGCTTTTAGCTCATTGATCGTGTCTTTCTGTCCGCCCGGCCAGACGATTTCCAAACTCAAAGTCCTGCCTTCCTCGGGAGCGCCCAAACCAAACACGAGTGGCAACTCGCTCTGCGAACAGTAACTTGATCCGGTCTTCACCATGTTGAAGAGTTTCGCGCCCTTATTAGTTTTTAGAGTGAGCTTGGCGCCAATGCCATCCCGATTTGATCTCGTCCCGACCGTCGTTACCCGCAGCAGATCATTTTGATTGGCATTCTCGTTTCGCAGCAGTCGCGCCGGACCGTTGTTGGAAGTAATCATCAGATCGAGATCGCCGTCGTTATCAAAGTCGCCATAAGCCGCGCCCCGACCAACAATCGCTCGTTGCACTGCACGACCCAGCTTTCCGCTCATCTCTTCGAATTTCTTGTTGCCTTTGTTGCGAAAGAGATGGGGCGGCTGTGCGTACTTAACGTTGGGTTGGACCACGCTGATGTCATCCGACACATGCCCGTTCGCCGCAAACACATCGAGCAGGCCATCAAGATCGTAGTCGAAGAAAAAGACCGCGAAGGTCAACGACTGTGCCGACATTTTTCCGATTCCTGATTTGGGCGCCTCGTCTGTGAAGAGACCGCTGCCATCATTGGAATAAAGGGCCATGCTTTCGTTGGTGAAGTTTCCGACGACAATTCCCGGCCGTCCCGATCCATCAAAATCAGCGGCGTCGACTCCCATTCCGGCGCGGGCAGTGCCGGCCTCGCTAAAGGCCACACCAGCGGTGACGGCTTCATCAACAAAGGTTCCGTTGCCGTTGTTCTTGTAGAGTCTGTTTGGCTCAGTATCGTTGGCGACGAAAAGGTCCAGCCAGCCATCCCCGTTGTAGTCAAGCAATGCGACGCCCAGCGACTTACAGGTAGGATCTTTAAGTCCTGCCTGCTGCGTAACATTTTCAAAAGCGCCATTACCTCGGTTGTGATAGAGCATGGGACTTTGTCCCTGGTAAGACTGAGGCGTGCAGTAGGACTTGTTCTTTCCATCAAGTGAGCAGAGCTGATCGTTTTCCACGGACCAATCAACATAATTCGCGACAAACAGATCGAGCTTGCCGTCGTTGTCGTAGTCAAACCAGGCGGCGCTGGTCGAGAAGCCAGGATCGCCAACGCCTGCCCGTGCAGTAACGTCAGCAAATTTTCCGTTTCCCAGATTGCGGAAGAGATGATTTGCGCCGACGCAGGTTATGTAGATGTCTTCATTCCCGTCGTTATCATAGTCGGCCACCGCCCCGCCGATGCCATACATTCCTACCGCGAGTCCTGCCTGGCGTGTGACATCCGTGAAAGTGCCGTCCTGATTATTATGGTAGAGCGCGAGAAGCGTCTTTGGAGTTTTGCGTTCGGGCCAGGCGGTTGAATTAACAATCAAGATGTCCTGCCAGCCGTCGTTGTCATAATCAAGAAAGGCACAGCCGGTACCGATTGTTTCCGGCAGATACTTTTTTCCGAAGGCGCCGCTGTTATGTTTGAAGTGAATTCCCGATTGAGCTGACACATCCGTAAATTCGATCGGACCTGACGGTCGAGGCGGTGTCGGGCTTGGCGACGGTGAAGGCGCCTGGTTTGCAACTTCGGTTGGAGCGGCACCCGGCGTAGTTGCGACCGGCTGTTTGCAGGCTGACAGCAGCAGCAACAAAATAAGCAGCGAGCAACAGATGATTGGGTGGTGTCGCATTAATAATGAACTTTCTTTAGAGAATCCGTGATCCAGATTTGCTGTCCGGAAATGTGAAGACTCATCAATGTGCAGCTTGGAAAGGGTGGCTCAAGCCCGTCAATTTGCAGGTCGGGAATGGCGGCTTGAGCCCGCTTCTTTGAATGCATTCCAAGATGGAAATGTATAATTACCTATAAGCGGGGGTAAGCCACCCTTCCCGACCTGCAAATTAACGAGGCTTGAGCCTCTCTTCGCCCCTACATTCAGCATGCGCCTTTTCTGTTGGCCCTACCCTACACGACCGGGGCACTGATCTCGGGAGACCGCGCCTTACCGCCGCCCCCCGAGTTCCACCAGATCTCCATCAGATTCGCTGCCGGCCCCACCAGGAACAGCGCGTAAATGGGAGCGTAGACAACCTGATTGAGCCTGAGAAGAAATTCAACAAACGCGATACCGATTGCAACTACACATTGGGCCACCCGCGATCGAACAGTCGTCTTCGGATCGGTAATCATAAAGAACACGAAGAGCTGATACATGGGTCCGGTGATCGGCGCCACTTCTGCCTGCCAGGGATGGCCGGTAATCCAACTGCGTAGGAACGCGAATAAGAAGAACGAGACTACATACGTAGCGCTAATGTGAAAACGGCGCGCTCGCCAAATTATGATCGAGCCCAGAGTCCAGATGACTACAATCGGCAAGAGGTTGTTGCCCCATTGAATACTCAGAATAGCCATTGTCTCCGGCGCCAGAAACAACAGCACCGCGATCCCGAAGTTCGACGGATTCCAGATGTGGCGGCCCTTCACGCGCAACACATACTTCGACATGATCGAGATCACGCTGCATAACAGAAAAGGCCAGTAGGCCGGCGAGCGGACCAGGATTCCTACGCTGATGCCCGTGATGTAAGCACTGGCAAGGTTGAGCCACTTCCCGAAAAATATGCGACCGAGAATCAACTCGGTAACGATGGCTGCCGCGATCGCCAGCACGGTTTTGTCGTAGCTTTCGAGGATGCCGTAGGAGAGATGGCCGACTAACAGGATGAAGGTAATAAAAAGAGGAGCGACGTACCGAGGATCGAGACGGAACGGTCGTCGCTTCCCCACTTCAAGCGGCGGGGTGATGGCAGTCTCGCCGGAAGACTGACTCATGCAGCCTCCTTGACCTGATTGATTCGACTCATCACCGGCTTTTCAATGGTTTGGGTTTTTCCGGACGGCCAGCGAATCACCGCTTTTTCAATTTGCGCATTTTTGCCTAAACCGAAATGCAGGCGCCTTTGATTTTGCGCGCAGAATCCGCTGCCACCAGAAACAGTTTGGACTTGCTGTCGTCCGCTCCAGAATAGTTTAACTTCGGCGCCCAGGGCGCTGCGGTTACTGGCCGTCCCTTCCAGCTCAAAGCCGATCCAATTGTTCTCTGGTATGACGGTGTTCTTGTAGATCAGCAGTGGTCCACGCTGGTTAGTCACAATCACATCGAGCACACCGCGATTCCAGAGATCGGCAAGCGCAACCGAGCGTCCATCGTAAGTATCTGTTGCCCCTACGGCTTGCGCTACATCATTGAATTTGCCGGCGCCATCATTCAGCCAAATACGCTTCTGCTGGTAACCAGACAAGCTCCGGCCCTCCATCGGCGGCCAGTTTGCGGCATCGCTAATGATCGTGCTGTTACCACCCGCAACTTTTGAAAAGTCGTACCAATAACTCTTGTTTCGATCCGCCGAAACGTAACCGTTGGTCAGGTAAACATCCAACGTGCCGTCGTTGTTGAGATCGCCAAACTGCATTCCCCAACTCCAGCCGCCCATTTCAATGCCCAGGGCACGGGCCAAATTCTCATATCGCAGACCGTCGCCCGACGTGCCTTCCTGAGGCACCCAAAGATTATTTCCCTGAATCAGCACACCGTCTTCAGAGATATTCGAGACGTAGATGGCATACCTCCCCTGGTTGAGAACGTCTCCAAGCGCGGCTGTCATGCCGCTCTTGGGAGCAAAGCCGACGCCTGTTTGTTCGCCCACGTCACGGAATTGCTTTCCATCGTTGAAGTACAACTCCGATACTCCATAGTCGTTCGCGATAAACAAATCTTGACGACCTGTGCCTCTTAAGTCGCCGGCCGTAGCCGCCAGGGCCCAGCGTCGACTCTCAATGCCGAGTTTAGCGCTCACCTCTTCAAACTTTCCGGCGCCGAGATTACGAAAGAGATACTTTCGTCCACCGTTCTTCGCATACTCGAAACTCTCCGGCATCATTTGAGTCG
>JBPCMI010000194.1:0-17996 GCA_051002415.1 Pyrinomonadaceae bacterium | reverse complement strand
GAGTAAAGATAGGCGATAGCCACGTCCCAATCATCAGGGCCGCTTACCGTAGGATTGAGCAGCACCTTGCTGCCCACAACAATGCCCGCCTCTTTCTGCTTCGCCACGTTTTTCGCGAAGTTGGCTCGCAGGAATTTCATGTACTCGTCAAACTTGCCTGGTTTCGTGCGGTAATAGTTGATTACCCACACGGGGCCTTCGGTGTAATTGTCCTGGGCCTGGGCCTGATTTACAAAACCCAAACAGCAGCAGAAGAGAATTGTAAGCAGAGTTAGTTTTCTCATTTGGGAGACTCCTTCAAATGCTGGAGGTGGAAAAACAGCTGGCTTGTATGCCATGAAGCGCGGCTTGTCAATATTTGATGCAGAGCACCTCAATTGCAGTGCCGTGCCGACCATACGCAGTAAATCGCAGCAGACCCGCAATTTTATTGACAATCCCGCTGCTGATTTGTAAGTTATGCAGCGTCCATCCATTCCAAGTTGGTTTCGTCCCCGGGACGCCACCATCCAAATTAGTTTTAAGTTTTCCAATCTGCGTCACTAAGAGAGTACTGTTCCGATGAATAACAAAATAAAGCCGGCACTCCTCGGCGGCGGAGCTTTAGGGTTGCTGCTCGTAATTACCGTCGTCATCTCGTCCTTTGTGCCATTCATTGGGTGCTGTAACTGTCTCTGGCCGATTGCCGCCGGGGTGCTGGCCACCATGTTTTATGTGAAGGGCTCCGCGACACCGGCCACGATTGCCGACGGCGCGATGGTGGGCGCGATCGCGGGAGTGGTTGGCGGCTTGATCTACTTGGTAATCGGGTTGCCACTCTCATTCTTGATCAATGGAGTCACGGCCATGGACGCGCAAGTGCGCCAGATGAGCCCTGATTTCCCAATCGCGGGCGCGGCGTTGCTGATTGTCGGCGGTCTAATTGGGTTTGTTATCTTTGTCGTGCTAGCTACCCTCGGCGGGGTGCTCGGAATTCCAATTTTCGAGAAACGTAAAGGCACTATCGATGCGCCACCGCCGCCACAGGATTTTGGCTCCGGCCCGGGCGGATCTTACGGCGCAGGCTTGTAATTGCACTTCGCAAACTAACAGTTTGCATTACTGATTCCGCAAACTACAGTTTGCGTTACTAACTTCCGCAAACTAAACAGTTCGCGTTACTACTAAAACGAAACCAGGAGATACTAAATGTCACAACAGTGGACCCCTCCACCCGCGCCGGGCGTTGCTCCGGCCACCGTCCCGAATTATTTAGTTCCGGCCATCCTTTCAGTTTTTTGTTGTTGGCCCCTCGCGATTGTCGCAATCATCTTTGCGGCGCAAGTTAACGGTAAAGTTGCTGCTGGCGATATTCCGGGAGCAATGGACGCATCGAAGAAAGCCAAGATGTTTAGCTTTATCGGGATCGGCCTGGGCGGGGCGTTGATTTTGATCTACATCATTTTCTGGGTCATCATCGGCGGAATGAGCGCTCTCAATAGCTAGACAACATCGCAACCCTAATCACGACACGAGTCAGGTAAATCTCCTGACTCGTGATCGAGCTTTAATTCAGCAAGTATCAAAGTATCCCAGCGGAGAAGGCTCAATGAGTAAATACTGTACGAAATGCGGTTCCCAAAACGATGACTCGGCGCAATACTGCGCCACTTGTCAGGCGCCGCTACCAAACATGGGTTATCAGCCAATGCAAGGTGTGAACCCGGGACAAATGACTGACTGGAAAGCAGCGGGCGGCGATAAGAAATTGGTTGCCGGTCTTTGCGGAATTTTGCTTGGGGGTTTTGGCGTACACAAGTTCATTCTTGGCTACACCACTGAAGGAATTATTCAGATCGTTATCACTTTCGTTACCTGTGGCGCCGGGTCGATAGTGGGACTGATCGAAGGCATTATCTACCTCACCAAGTCTGACGAAGATTTCGTTAGAACCTATATTCAAAACAAAAAAGGCTGGTTCTGACCTAAAAGTCCAAAGCCCAACGTCCCAAAGTCCAAAGCTAAAAACAGCGGAGCTTGGACAACAAACGTTGGACCTTGGACTGTGAGCCTGAGATCTTTCCGCGCAATTTAATTCCCATGATAGTTTCACTGTCTCATGGTAGTTACTGAGATAGTCAATCGCCCTCTCGGCGTGGTCTTGCTCTGGCTGACCCTCATTGCCGGAGCAATTTGTCTTTTCGTGCTCCAGCCCGGCAAGTCGCGATTTCTGCCCGTCTGTCCCTTCAGAGCTCTGACCGGATTCGCTTGTCCCGGTTGCGGCTCGACGCGCGGGCTGCATCAGCTGCTTCACGGAAATCTGGGCGCAGCTTTTGAACTCAATCCGTTGTTATTGGTGGCGCTACCAATTCTGCTTTATGCCCTGGTGCTTTACTCCTACAGAGTGATGAACGGCCAACCCCTGCAGCGCAACAGGCTCGCTCCTAAATACATTTACACGATCTTTGGCGTCATACTTTTCTTCTGGATCTTCCGCAACACACCGCTCTATCCGTTTGTGAGTTAGGAAAGGGGGAAAAGGGAGAAAGGGGAAAATGGGGCGGCAAGAGAGCTAGGGGAAACGAAGCAAAGGAGACGAAAAATGAAAAGAATAGTGAGAGCACTGCCAGCCATAGTCGTAATTGTCTGTGGATTACTTTCGCCACGACACGCATCCTTTTCCTCTTCAGTAGATTCTTCTTTTCCCCCGTTCACCTTTTCCCCTGTGTCCCTGCAGACGCGTCCGGTTCACACTTACTCGATCGTTGCTCGCGATCCGGCAACTGGAGAACTCGGAGTCGCAGTGCAATCACATTGGTTTTCCGTAGGACTGGTAGTCCCCTGGGCGGAAGCCGGAGTTGGGGCCATCGCCACTCAGTCTTTCGTCGATCCCAGCTACGGAAAGCTTGGTCTCGAGCTGATGCGCGCGGGGAAAAGCGCGCCGGATACTTTGAAGGCACTCCTCGCCGGCGATGAAGGTCGTGAAGTAAGACAGGTTGCGATGATCGACTCCCAGGGACGAGTCGAAGCCTGGACCGGCAAGAACGACATTCAAGCCGCCGGGCATATCGTCGGGAAAAACTATTCCGTGCAAGCCAACCTGATGCTCAATGAGAAAGTCTGGCCCGCGATGTCGGCTGCTTTTGAAAGCGCCAAGGGCGATCTTGCTGAGCGCATGTTGGCGGCCCTCGACGCGGCGCAGGCTGTGGGCGGCGACATTCGCGGCAAGCAGTCAGCAGCCTTAATCGTGGTCACCGGCAAACCGACGGGACAAGCCTGGAAGGATCGCATCTTTGATCTGCGAGTTGATGACAGCGCCGATCCGCTCGGTGAGTTGCGGCGACTCGTCAAACTTCAACGCGCGTACAACCACATGAATGCCGGCGACCTCGCGGTTGAGCACAAAGACAATGAAGGTGCGTTGCGTGAGTACAGCGCGGCCGAGAAACTGGTTCCGGATAATGCCGAGATGATCTACTGGCACGCGGTGGCTTTAGTGAACATGGGGAAGGTGGATGAATCGCTCCCGCTCTTTCGCAAAGTGTTTGCGATGGATCCGAACTGGGCGACGCTGACTCCGCGGCTGCCTAAGTCCGGCTTGCTGCCTAATGATCCAAAAGTAATTGAGCGGATCTTGTCAGCAGGGAAGCAGTGAAACAGGGGAAGAGGGGAACGGGGGAAAGGGAAACGGGGCAACACGGGAAGGAAGAGACAAAAAGGCAGATGTAATTCCCCACAATTTTTTATTGGGCAAGACGTTCTCTTCTTCTTTCCCTGTTTCCCCTTCCCCTATCCCCCTTTCCTCTTACCTTCCCCTTTCCCCTGTTCCCCCCTTCGCCTGTTATGCTCTTCACTCCGTGTCACACCAGAACGATAAGCTCAAAGAACGCGTGCGGGCCTTTTGGCAGGCGCATCCGTGCGGGACAAAATTTGCCGACGCTGAACCAGGGACCGAGAAGTTTTATGAGCTCGTCGAAGAACATCGCTACACGAAAGAGTGGCACATTCCCGAGGCAGCGAATTTCGCCGGCGCGAGCGGCCTAAAGGTTTTGGAGATCGGTTGCGGTCTCGGCACTGATGGAGCGCAGTTCGCAAAAGCCGGTGCTGACTACACCGGAGTCGATCTCACCGAAGCAGCCGTGGGACTGGCGCGCCAACGCTTCGCGCTGTCCGGACTCAAAGGCAGATTTGAAACCGCCGATGCGGAAAACCTCGAATTCCAGGATGACAGTTTTGACCTCGTCTATTCACACGGCGTACTGCACCACACGCCCGACACAGCGCGCGCTGTAAACGAAATCTGGCGCGTCCTCCGACCGGGCGGCCGCTCCGTCATAATGCTTTATCATCGCGACTCTTATAATTATCGAGTGAACATCTCGCTATTGCGGCGCGCGGGCGCGCGCTTGCTCAAATTAGAATCAGGAATTCGCCTCGTGCACCGGATCACAGGCGAACCTCTAGACTCGTTGCGCGAACACGCGAGCCTATTCCGAGAAGGCGAAGAGAATTATTTAAAGCCGGATGAGTTTCTGAGCCAGAATACGGATGGAGCCGGGAATCCCCTTGCTCGCGTCTATTCGCGAGAGGAAGCACGCGAGCTGTTCAAGGCCTTTTCTCGTGTCGAGCTGCGCACCTTTTTCTTGAACAAACGTTGGCTGCCGCTGCTGGGGAATATGTTATCGCGCTCGGCGGAGACCCGGCTGGCTTCTCGCTGGGGCTGGCATTTGTGGATCTACGGAACTAAGTAGTTTCTTTGGAATTGTATTTTAGAACTTTGAACTTAGTACTTTGAGCTTTGATCGCTTTTCAAAGTTAATTTAGGACTCCTCGAGCTACTAAATGAAAACGAAGTACAAAGCACTAAGATCAAAGCACACAAACGCTCAAATCTAGACTAATGCGAAACGTTCTTGTAACCGGCGCTGCCGGCTTCATCGGATCACATCTGGTTGATCGCTTACTGGGCGAAGGCGAGTGGCAAGTTACCGTTGTAGATGACTTCAACGATTTCTACGCGCCCGAAATCAAACGCGGAAACATTCAAGCCCAGCTGCGGAACCCGTCATACCAACTCTTTGAAGCAGACATTCGTGACAAGGCGGCTCTGTCG
This sequence comes from Pyrinomonadaceae bacterium, assembly GCA_051002415.1. Classification (GTDB taxonomy): domain Bacteria; phylum Acidobacteriota; class Blastocatellia; order Pyrinomonadales; family Pyrinomonadaceae; genus PSRF01. The sequence goes on along the minus strand of JBPCMI010000194.1, from coordinate 12,904 downwards.
CGCATTTTTTTTGAGAACAAGTTTGATTGCGTCGTGCATCTCGCGGCGCGCGCGGGGGTGCGACCTTCGTTGAGCGAACCACAGCTCTACGTCGAAACCAATATTAACGGCACGATGAATCTGCTTGAACTTGCCCACCAGCATCAGGTGCCCCAGTTTGTGTTTGGCTCGTCGTCATCAGTTTATGGTGTTAATGAGAAAGTCCCCTTCAGCGAAACTGATCCCATCTTTAATCCTATTTCGCCTTACGCTGCGACCAAGGCTGCTGGTGAATTGCTTTGTCACACCTACTCGCACCTCTACGGCTTACGCTGTGTTTGTCTGCGCTTCTTCACCGTTTATGGCGCGCGCCAACGTCCCGATCTGGCAATTCACAAATTTGCTCGTTTGATCAGTGAAGGAAAACCGATTCCCGTGTTTGGTGACGGCACGACACGGCGTGACTACACCTACATCGACGACATCATCGCGGGCGTGCGTGCGGCAATTGATTACGACAAGAGCAACTACGAAGTGATCAACCTTGGGGAGTCGCGTACCGTTGAGTTAAGCGAGCTAATTGGCTTGCTCGAGAAAGAGCTCGACATGCCAGCAGTGATCGAGCGCCAGCCAATGCAGCCGGGTGACGTGCCGCAGACGTTTGCCGACATCAGCAAGGCGCGCCGTCTGCTGGGTTACGATCCGCAAACGCCGATTGAAGATGGCATTCAGCTGTTTGTCGAATGGTTCCGCGGTCGGGATGGATGACTCGTTCGTAAATTACCGCCAAGGCCAAGAGATGCGAAGGGCGCCAAGAATTATCAAACTCTAGAGCTTAAGGAATCTGCCCATTGTTGAATTAACTTGCTCCTGGCGTCCCTAGCCTGTCTTAGTGCCTCGGCGGTAACATTTTTATTAGCAGTTTCCCCTCTTAGCTCCGTCTTTTCTCTTCTGCCTGCCAATATGTTCTACAATGCAATCCTGCCTCGGGAGCCCCCGCAGGCAGGTCAAACCCATGGCAAGCAACGCAAACATCATCTCCAAACCGCTGCCGCGGGAAATGGAGCTGCATACTTACTCGATCATGTATGCGGTCGAGGAGAGTCACTGGTGGTTTGTCGGCCGGAGGCGAATCCTCCGGAGTTTCGTGGCCCGCATCATCGCTGATCTGAAAAAGACCAGGCCGCAAATCCTCGACATTGGCTGTGGCACAGGAGCGAATCTGGAAATGCTGGCTGAGTTTGGCGAACCACAGGGCGTTGACGTGTCAGCCGAAGCCCTGGCGTTTTGCCGTGCGCGTGGACTTGACCATGTGCGGCAAGGCCAAGCTGAGCAGTTGCCTTACGAGGATGGCAAGTTCGATCTCGTGACCGCTCTCGACGTCGTGGAGCATTTGGACGATGATTTGAGCGGCCTGAAAGAAATGCGACGGGTCTTACACCCCGACGGACGCGCGCTGATTTTTGTTCCCGCGTTTATGTTTCTTTGGGGCGTACAGGACGACATCAGCAATCATCGCCGCCGTTACACGTTGCGTGGAATCAAAGATGTGTTAAGGTCCGCCGGCTTTAAATTAGAGCGAGCTACCTACGCGAACATCACTTTCTTTTTCCCGATTTTGCTCGGCCGCATGTTGATGCGCGCCACCGGTTTTCGTCCGGCTTCGGAGAACAATCTGACGATCGGAGGTCTGAATGGTGTCTTCGGCAGCCTGTTTGGCGCTGAATCAACACTACTTCGTTACCTCAACTTTCCTTTTGGCGTTTCTATCGTCTGTATCGCGCGCCGCAGCGATTAGTCCTGACTAACAACTAATGAAGCTTTACGACGACGACTTGCTAACTCGCGACACGGTGCGTATGCCATCTGACTCCGATGAGGGGCCGGCCATTTCCGTCTTTCTTCCCGTTTACAACGAAGAACCTAACCTGCCACCGCTTCATGCCAAACTCGATGAAGCGCTCAGCAAGCTCGGCCGCTCCGCCGAAATTGTTTTTGTCGATGACGGTTCCACCGATAACAGCCTCAAAGTGCTGCGCGAGATCGCGGCAAAGGATGAACGAGTGCGTGTGGTTGCTTTGAAACGCAATTACGGTCAGACGGCAGCGATGGCCGCGGGGATCGATGCCGCGCGCGGCCAGGTGTTGATTCCGATGGATGCCGATTTGCAAAACGATCCAGCGGACATCGTGCGCTTACTCGAAAAACTCGACGAAGGCTATGACGTGGTTTCGGGTTGGCGCAAGAATCGTCAGGACAAGTTGATAACGCGCAAGATTCCTTCAATGCTGGCGAACCGTTTGATCTCCTGGATTGGCGGTGTGCCGCTGCACGACTATGGCTGTTCGTTGAAAGCTTACCGGCGCGAGTCGCTGCAGGACGTAAAACTCTATGGAGAGATGCATCGCTTCATTCCCATCTATGCGTCGTGGGTCGGAGCGCGAGTTGCGGAGATTCCGGTAGAGCATCACGCGCGCACGATGGGCAAATCCAAGTATGGACTTTCGCGGACCATCAAAGTCGTTTTCGATTTGATGACGATCAAGTTCATGGCTTCTTATCAAACTAAACCGATCTACGTGTTTGGTTCGTTTGGCATGTTGGCATTTCTCATCTCGATCCTCGCCGGGCTATATGCGGTGTTTCTCAAACTATTTCACAAGGCAGACTTTGTTCAGACTCCGCTCCCGATTCTGGCAATCGTGATGTTTGCCGTGGGTATTCAATTTCTGTTGATGGGTTTACTGGCAGAGATGCTGGTGCGGACTTATCACGAGTCGCAGTCAAAGGCGATTTACGCTGTAAGGGAGCGAGTTGGATTTAAAGATCGTGAATCGTGAATCGTGAATCGTGAATCGTGAATCGTGAATCGTAAATCGTGAGTCGGGAGTCCGGAATCGTGAAAAGTAAATCGTGAGTCGGGAGTCCGGAATCGTGAAAAGTAAATCGTGAAAAGGGAATCGGGAAGTGGGGCAAGTAACCAAAACCCCCACTACAACACATGAACCTCACAAACTTGAAAGGAGCTTAACCATGAGACCTCACCAAAGACTCGATCTCTGGAAAAGATCAATAGACTTCGTCGTAGCAATTTATCGCGTCACTGATCGATTTCCTAAAGAAGAGAAGTTCGGACTGACTTCGCAATTACGTCGGGCTGCGGTTTCCGTAGCAGCCAATATCGCAGAAGGTGCAGCTAAAACTTCCACGAAAGATTTCAGGAGGTATTTGTCAAATTCACAGGGTTCAACCAGCGAAATCGAGACTGAGCTTTTAATAGCCCTGCGCTTGAACTATCTAGATGAGTCGGATTTCAAGCTCCTCAGCAAAGACCTCGATGATGTTGGTAGAATGATTACCGGGCTCTCGCGGAGCCTCCAACGTCGAGAGGTCTGAAAACTTGCAGCGCTGCCCGATTTCCGATTAACGATTAACCACTCACGATTCACGATTTACGATTTACGATTTACGATTTACGATTCACGATTCACGATGTGTGGAATAACCGGTTGGGCAAATCTTGATGCGCGTACGCCGCCACCCGAGGGCGCGAAGCAACTGCTCCACTCGATGTGCGAGCGCATGATGCATCGCGGCCCCGACGCCGAGGGATTGCTCGTCTCTACGGGCGTCGCGCTCGGCATGAGGCGCCTGGCCATCATCGATCTGGTCACCGGGGAACAACCGGTTTTCAATGAAGATCATTCCGTCGCGGTTATTCTCAACGGAGAAATCTACAACTATCGCGAGCTGCGCGCCGATCTCGAGAGTCGTGGCCACTCTTTCCGCAGCGCTTCGGACACCGAAGTCTTGCCCCATCTTTATGAAGAGTATGGCAAGAAGATGGTGCACCATCTTAACGGCATGTTTGCTTTCGTCCTTTGGGATGCGCCGAATCAACGCCTCTTCATTGCTCGCGACCGGTTCGGAGAAAAACCACTCTACTGGGGCATCTTCGGCAACCAGTTGCTTTTTGCTTCAGAGCCGAAAGTTTTGTTGGCCCATCCTGACGTGCGGCCGGGTCTGAACCTGCACGCGCTCCGTCAATATCTCTCCTTCGATTACATTCCGGCGCCGCGCTCAATTTACGAAGGCATTAACAAACTGCCGGCGGCCCACACGCTGACTTTGGAATCTGGTCGTGCCTCCGTCGAACCATACTGGTGTTTGAGTTACCAGACTAAGCAACCGGTGCCTGACGAAACGGAAGCGGCGAAACAGTTAGAAGCTTTACTCGCTGAATCGGTGCGGATGCGGTTGGTATCAGACGTGCCGTTGGGCGTGTTGCTGTCCGGCGGCGTTGATTCCTCGGCAGTGGCGGCTTTCGCGGTGCGCGCATCATCCGAGCCGGTAAAGACTTTTTCAATCTCGTTTGCCGAGTCGTCTTTTGATGAGTCGTCTTATGCGCGCGGTGTCGCTAAGTATTTAGGAACCGATCATCACGAGGAGCGCCTCAGCTCAAATCTTGCCGCGAACCTGATCGGTGAAATCGGCTCCTGGATGGACGAGCCATTCAGTGATTCTTCCCTCGTTCCGACGTATCTGCTTGCCCGGTTCACGCGCAAGCACGTGACGGTGGCGTTGGGAGGTGATGGCGGCGACGAATTATTTGCCGGCTACCAGATGTACCGCGGTCATCACTGGGCGGAAATTTATACGAAGCTGCCGGCCCTGGTGCAACGCGGATTGATCGAGCCTTTAGTTCGCCTGCTCCCAGTAAAAACAAAAAACCTTTCGCTTGATTACAAGGCCCTGCGTTTTATCACTGGCGCAAAATACGACCTCGTGACTCGTCATCATGTCTGGTTTGGTTCATTTACTCCCGAACAGCAACAGCAGTTATTAACTCCGGAAGTATTAGCGGCGAGCGATGGAGACATCTACCGTGATGCACGGCGGATGGTTTCAGAGTGTGATGCGGAAACCGTGCTCGAGCGGATGCAGAATCTCGATACGCAACTTTATCTAGCCGAAGACATCTTGACTAAAGTCGATCGCGCGAGCATGGCGGTCTCGTTGGAAGTGCGGGCTCCATTCCTTGATCCGGGGGTCGCGGAGTTTGCCGCATCCTTACCGGCGCATTACAAACTTCGCGGTGGGACGAGCAAGTACATTCTCAAACGTGCGGTGCAGAACTTGTTGCCCCCATTCGTGACGCGTCGCAGCAAGAAGGGCTTCGGTGTGCCGGTGGCCGAATGGCTTAAAGGACAACTAAAGCCGCTTGCTCGCGATCTGCTTTCGCCGGAACGAGTGCGCCGGGCGGGAGTTTTCAATGCAGAATATGTTACACGCTTGCAGGATGAGCATGAACGCGGCATCGCCAATCATCGCAAACTGCTTTGGACGCTTTTGATGTTTGAGCTTTGGCACGAAAGCTTTGTCGAAACGCAACGTCGTATTGAAACAGTTAGCAGCAGGTGAACCAGGCGTTGCAGATGGCAGGTGCAGGCTGGCGGAATGGAGTAGACAGAGCTTTTTTCTGACACGTAGATTGCCTTGGTAATCCTGCTCCTGCCGTCTGCTCCTGCTTATATGGACGACTCCACCTTCGCACAGGCGCTCGACGAGCTCTTCACATGGTGTCGCGAACACGACTTTGCCGGCCACGATCCTTTTGACGCCCTTAACAGTAAGATCTTCAAGGCAACTCCGCTTAGCAATTCAGCCGCTGCCCGTCTGCTCTGGACACAAACGGTAAAACGCTCTCCCTTAAACCTCCGTGCGGTGACGTTGGTTCGACCGGGGAAAAACGCAAAAGGTATCGCCTTGTTTGCTCTGGCTGCTTTGGCAAACTATCGCCGCACCAGAACGCCGGAAGCCGCAGCTGAAGCTCGCGACTTGATGCAGCAGCTGATTTCCTTACGGCTAACGCGTGAGTCTGGGATAGCGTGGGGTTACAACTTCGACTGGCAATCGCGCGTCTTCTTCGCCCCGCGAGGCACGCCCACAATTGTTCCGACAGCTTTTGCAGCGCGTGCGCTCGTCGAAGCGGCAGATGCTTTTGGCGACAACGCCTATCTCGAGCTCGCCCGCGCTGCGTGTGATTTCATAGTCAGCGAACTGCCGCGCAGTGTTGAGAACGAGAGTGAAGTTTGTTTTAGCTATGCGCCGGGGACGAACACTCGGATCTTCAACGCCAGCTTGTTGGCTGCTGAGACGCTGGCTCTGGTCAGTGCCCGCGACGCGGCGAGCGAAGATTGCGATCTCGCCGTGAAGGCGGCCCGCTACGTGGTTAATCAGCAGCGCGAGGATGGTTCCTGGTTCTATGGAGCCGGCCCGAATCAAAACTGGATCGATAACTTTCACACCGCTTACTTGCTCAGCTCGTTAAAGCGGATCAGCGATTCGTGCGCGCCTGCGCAAGCTGAGGAATTCAACGCCGCACTGCAGCGAGGTTATGCGTTCTGGCGAAAAAGTTTCTTTCTTGCGGATGGGTGGGTGAAATACTACCATGACACGCTTTATCCGGTTGACACGCATGCGGCCGCCGCCGCCATAGTTTCTCTGCTGGACTTGATCGAATTGGATCGAGACGCGCGTTCATTGGCCGAAAGGATCGCAACCTGGTCAATTCGCCACCTGCGCGACCGGCGAGGATTTTTTTATTACCAACGCCGGCGCCTCTACACGATCCCTACGCCTTTCATGCGCTGGACGCAGGCGTGGATGACATACGCATTGGCGCGTTTGCTGGAAACCGCAGAGCAGTCTTCGTGATCTAATAAGGTCGACAAATGCCGATTGCAGCTGACGTAACACTGGGCAAAGACGTCAAGATCTTTCAGCCGGAGTTGGTCAATCTCTATGGCTGCACGATTGGTGCTGAGACGAAGATTGGCGCGTTTGTTGAGATTCAGAAAAACGCGACGGTCGGCGCGCGTTGCAAGATCTCTTCGCACAGTTTCATTTGTGAAGGCGTGACGATCGACGAAGAGGTGTTTGTCGGCCACGGAGTGATGTTCACCAACGACCGCTACCCGCGAGCGGTTACTGAAGATGGCTCGCTGCAAACGGAAAGAGACTGGGAAGTTGTGCCCACGCGCGTCAAACGCGGTGCCGCCATTGGCAGCAATGCCACCGTCGTTGCGGGCGTGGTCATCGGTGAAAAATCCCTGGTTGGAGCGGGCGCGGTGGTGACGCGTGACGTTCCCGACTATGCAATTGTTGCTGGGGTGCCGGCACGGGTTATTGGAGACGTTCGGGGAAAGTGAGTGTTTGGTTAGGCAGTAAAAACCATTTTCCATATATCATTTTTCATTTCTCATTTTGAAGATCTGACACCGTCAAGGCGCTCAGAAACGCCAAGGACTAAAAACGAGCTTTGAGCTTGGTTCTTTGAGCTTTCAACTTGAGAGGCACGGTAAGGGCTGAACTACTCGAAACAAAGCATCAAAAACAAAGTACCAAGAACGAAGTACTAAGCTCGTTTGTTTGCCCAATGGAAAATGAGAAATGAAAAATGACAAATGGTAAATGATCTGGGTTCGCGAACTGTTGCTCGCCAACTGACAACTGACAACCTGACTCCCACCTTATGATTAAACTCGGCGTGATCGGATATGGTTACTGGGGTCCAAACCTGGTGCGCAATTTCATGGAGGCGCCCGGTTCGACTGTTGTCGTCGTATGTGATCTGCGACCTGAACGCCTTAGCCAACTCACAAACCGCTATCCCTCGATTAAGACCTGCACCGACACTCAGCAGCTGCTGAGCGATCCGCAGATTGAAGCGGTAGCTATTGCCACGCCTGTCTCGACTCACTTCGATTTAGCACTCGCAGCCCTGCGCGCGGGCAAGCATGTGTTGGTAGAAAAACCACTGGCGGCAAACTCCCAGCAGGCAATGCAGCTGATCGAAGAAGCTGCCGCGCTTAAGCGAGTCCTGATGGTGGATCACACCTTTGTTTACACAGGTGCGGTGCGCAAAATTCGCGAACTGATCACCGACAACCAGTTAGGCGAAATCTATTACTACGATGCGGTGCGCGTTAACCTGGGACTCTTCCAACACGACGTCAACGTGATCTGGGATCTGGCGATTCACGATCTCTCGATCATGGACTACGTGCTGCCGTCACGTGCGGTCGCGGTCTCGGCTACCGGTATCAGCAACATTCCGGGTCAACCGGAAAACGTCGCCTACATTACCCTGTTCTTTGGCAACCCACAGATCGCGCATGTGCACGTTAATTGGTTAACGCCGGTCAAAGTCCGTCACACGCTAATCGGTGGCAGCGACAAGATGATTCTTTACGACGATCTGGAGCCCAGCGAAAAAGTAAAGATTTACGATAAAGGCGTCCGAGTTTCGCAAAGTCCCGAAGACGTCTATGAAATGCTGGTGAGCTATCGCTCGGGCGACATGTGGGCACCGCGCCTGGATGCGACTGAAGCGCTGCACACAGAAGCGCTGCACTTCATTGACTGCATTCAAAACAACAAGCGGCCGGAAACCGATGGCGAGGCGGGTCTGCGTCTGGTGCGGATTGTGGAAGCCGCTGAGAGATCTTTGCGCGCCCGCGGTGAGCTGGTCGAAATTCAATAACTTGGGACGGGATTGAACGTGGCCTTTGGGTGCAACAGCTAATCGCAAAGGCGCAGAGACGCGAAGACTCAAAGCGTATTAACTGTTTGAGAGCTGAACTACATTCGATTTGGCTTCAAGCAGATTCAACAGACAGGCCCGGCGGGCCGATAGTTACTAGCCACGCCCGTTAGGGCGTGGACATCGGTCGCATAAAAGAAAAGCGCCGAAGGTGCGACAGTTATTTTACCACCTCAACGTCTGCCGGTCCTTCGGACCTGTGAATCAATTTAATCGCTTGTTCCACGCCCTCACGGGCGTGGCTATTAACTATCGGCCCTTTGGGCCTGCGTTGCACTTGAAAATTGAAACCATGATACAAAACAGATGAAGTGTTTTTCTTGAAAGAAGAGGTTTCCTACTATTTCTGCATTCCTTGGCGCCTTGGCGACTGCGCGTCTTGGCGGTTAGCTGTTATCGCAGAGCCGCAGAGACGCGAAGACACACAAAGAAAATACTGTTTGAACACTAGATTAGATTCGATTTGCTGACTTACAGAGGGGCGCCCACGGAGGTGTTCATTATCATGACATGCTTTACAGATCGTTATCAGGACATCCTTTACAGTTGATGAGGTAGTCTGCGGCTCCAGGAGGAGCAGCAAATGCCTTGGAGAACTGAGAGCGTCATGGATCAACGAGTGGAGTTTGTCCTGCGAGCGCGGAGCGGAGAAGAGACGGTTAGTGGCTTGTGCCGGGAATATGAAATCAGTCGCCCAACTGGATATTTATGGCTGAATCGATATCGCGAAGTGGGAAGTGTATCGGGACTGGCAGAACATTCACGGCGACCGTTGCACAGCCCGCAACGAACTGGGGAGGAAATAGAAGCAGCGGTACTGGGGCTGCGGGATAAGACTGGGTGGGGTGGACTAAAGATCGCCAAAGTGCTGGAGGGACAAGGGGTGCAGGTAGCGCCGGCCACGGCTCAACGCATCGTGCAACGGGCTGGACGGGTGGTCAAACCGAAGGTGGAGAAAACCAGCATTCGGTTTGCGCGCGAGGAATGTAACGAACTGGCGCAGATGGATTTTAAGGGTGAGTACACCTTGCCCTCGGAGAAGTGCTATCCACTCTCGTTGTTGGATGATTGCAGTCGTTATTTGCACGGTCTGTGGCCTTTGAGCGGTACTGGCGGCGAGGGAGTGAAGCACAGCTTGGAGGGTTATTTTCGCGAGCACGGTGTGCCGCTATCTATTTTGATGGATCACGGCTATCTATTTTGATGGATCACGGCACGCCTTGGTTCAGCACTATGAATCAGCACGGTTTAACGTGGGTAGCGGTGTGGTTGCTCAAGCAAGGAGTGGTGTTGCGGTACTCGGGGGAGGGTCACCCGCAAACGCAGGGAAAAGTTGAACGCTTCCATCAAACCTTAAAAGCTCGTACCCGCCATCGCGGCCTGCCGTTGACGATGGGAGAATGGCAGCGATGGGCGTGGGAGTTTCGGGAAGAATACAACCACGAACGACCACACGAAGCGTTGGGGATGAGGACACCTGGAGAGGCTTACAAAGCAGTGAACCTCCGTCATTATCAAGAGCAACCACCAGAATGGGAATACACGAGGGGAACGGTCAAGCGTCTCAATACCCAAGGTATGTTGCATTACCGCCAGCAAACCTACTTTGTAAGTGAAGCGTTGGCCACGGAGCGGGTTCGGGTTGATGAGCTGGACGGAAAGTTACTGGTAACGTTCCGGCACATGACAGTGCGTGAAATCGAGGTGCGGACCGGCAAGAGTACTGCGCTACTACTACCGGCCAAACCGGGCAAGTGAAAGCAAAAAGCCGCGGGCTATGGAAACAGTGGAAAAACAAACTACGGTTTTTCCACCGCTCCCACAGCCCCTACTGCTAACTAAAAAGTGTAAAGGATGTCCTGATAACGATCTTTAAAGGATGTCTTGACAATCAACACCCGGAGGGTCGCCCCTACAATTCAACTCAGCTTATGATTCCTTTTGTAGATCTTAAAGCTCAATACCTCACGATCAAGGATGAGATCGACGCCGCGATTCGCGAGGTCGTCGAGAGTTGTCATTTTGTGCTCGGCGAGCAGGTTGAGGCTTTTGAATCGGACTTTGCCACGTTTTGTGGAACTGAATATGCCCTCGGTGTTAATTCGGGAACCAGCGCCTTACATCTTGCTTTGCTCGCGGCTGGAGTAACAGCGGGCGATGAAGTCATCACGGTCAGCGACACGTTCGTCGCAACGGCGGCGGCGATTTGCTACACAGGCGCGCGCCCGGTATTCGTGGATGTTGAACCGCGTTCCTGCACGATGGATCCGGCTCAACTTGAAGCAGCGATTACGCCGCGCACCAAAGTTGTCATGCCGGTGCATCTCTACGGCGGTTGCGCCGATATGGATCCGATTCGCGAAATCGCGCAGCGTCATAATCTGATTGTGATCGAAGACGCAGCACAAGCCCACGGCGCCGAATACAAAGGCCAACTAGCAGGAAGCCTCAGCGACATTGCCTGTTTTAGTTTCTATCCCGGTAAAAACCTGGGAGCTTACGGAGAAGCCGGGGCGGTTGTAACTGATAACCAAAAATTCGCCACCGCGATTAGACGCTTGCGCGACCACGGCCAAGGTCAGAAGTACTATCATGACGAAGTTGGCTACAACTATCGCATGGAAGGTATTCAGGGCGCGGTCCTGCGAGTGAAGCTGCGTCACCTTGATGATTGGACAGCCGCGCGCCGACGGCATGCCGCTGCGTATAGTGATTCTCTGATCGGCTCAGGCGTGCGGCTGCTTGAACCCGTGGCGCACGGTAGTTCGGCTTGGCATGTTTTTCCGGTGTTCACGAACCGCCGTGACGAATTGCTCGAGTATCTGAAGGCGCGCGGCATCTGCAGCGGCATTCACTATCCGATTCCTGTTCACCTGCAGCGAGGCTACGCTAACCTCGGCTACAAACTCGGCGATTTCCCGCTTACGGAGCAGGCTTGTAACGAAGTATTGTCGCTACCAATGTACGCGGAACTGCCACACGAGCAGCTGATGGAAGTGGTCGCAACAATTCGCGAGTTTACTTCCTGCACTTCCGAGCCCACCCCGGAAGCAATTCGCGCCCACTCTTAGTCGTCCCCAACGATGCGCATCTGGATCGATCTAGCCAATTCACCGCACGTCCCTTTTTTTCGCGCTCTTGCAGAGGAATTTAAAGCACGCGGACATGAACTCGAGATCACGGCCCGAAATTTTGCTGAGACGGTGCCGTTAGCCCTAGCTGCGGGACTCTCGCCGATCATCATTGGCGCTCATGGAGGACGCGAGCTAACAGCCAAAGCGGGAAATCTCTTTCAGCGGGCTTGGGCACTACGAGCCTGGGCAGGGGCGCGATCGTTCGATCTTGCCGTCAGTCATAACTCCTATTCGCAAATACTCGCGGCGCGCGGACTCGGTCTGCGCAGTGTTACGTTGATGGATTACGAACACCAGCCGGCAAACCACCTCGCTTTTCGGCTGGCGTCGATGGTGATCGTGCCGAGTGTTTTTCCTGATGAGTATCTCAGCCGCTATGGTGCCAGAGGTGGGAAGGTTAGGCGGTACAATGGGATCAAAGAGGACGTCTACCTGGCGGATTTTCGAAGCGATCCCGAGTTTCCGATGAGACTGAGCGACATCGGCGTAGTGCTTGAGGACACGATCGTTGTAGTTAGACCGCCCGCGCGCGATGCTCTCTACCATCGTTTTGAAAATGATCTGTTCGATGGGCTGCTGCGGCGACTGACTGAGGCTCCGCATGTGACGACGATCCTGCTGCCGCGTAATCCCGCCCAACGGACGGCTTACGCAACACGCGTTGGCGCGCAAGTGATCATGCCCAATGAGGCCATCCCTTTGGATGGAGCAAATTTAATCGCCGCCTGCGATCTGGTGGTGAGTGCCGGCGGTACGATGAATCGCGAAGCCGCGGCCTTAGGCGTCCCCGCGGCCACGATCTATGCTGGCAGTTGGGCAGCGATTGATGAAGAGCTCGTTCGTGAGGGACGACTGATCCGGCTCAGCACAGCCGATGATGTCGCCGGTCTGTCTCTGCAGAAAAAGTCACTGAGCAAGGCGAGAAATGCATTGAAAGTGAAAAAGGAAGTGGCGGATCTAATCCTGGGGAGCTAAATAGGATCCCAGGTTAGAGGGGGACGGCTATTAAGCGTTCCGTGGTGGGCGGCAGTCTCTGAAAAGATCGTTGGTCTTTTGACCTCCGGGGCGCCCAACTGAAGAGATCGTTGGTCTTTGACCTCAGGTGCGCGGCAAGTCTCTGACTTGCCGTCGTTGCTACCACTCTTTAGTTGCAGGTCTCGGACCTGTCTATTGTGGTCATAGACCC
>JBPCMI010000193.1:0-27036 GCA_051002415.1 Pyrinomonadaceae bacterium | reverse complement strand
ATGGCACCATGATCGAAATGAGATATCGGACTGAGTTGTCTATTACCAACAACTTGCAAGGCACCACGATTCACCTGAATCGCGGCGACATCATGGTTGAAGCCGCGCAGCAGAAAAGTGGACGATTGTTCGTCGACACTGGAGATACACTTGTTTCCGTCACCGGCACGACATTCTCAGTTGCCAATGGCACCAAAGGCTCGCGCGTGTCCGTCGTTTCCGGCGAAGTGAAACTCGATAACAAAGGAAACGAGCGCGTAATTCGCGCTGGAGAACAAGTCACCACCAATCCGAGTATCGAAACGATTCCCGTAAAAGACGATGTCTCCTGGAGTCGCAACGCTGCAAATTATGCGCAGACGCTTGCAGCCCTCTCGGGCCTTAACAAGGAATTGAATAAGGTGCAGCAGCCGGGCGTGCGCAATTCAACGCGCCTTCTGGATCTGATGCCCGAAAATACCGTCGTGTATGCGGCCTTGCCGAATTTGACCGCGACTATTGCCGAATCGCACCGCATCATGCAGGAGCGCATGAATCAAAATCCGGCATTGCGTCAGTGGTATGAAAAAGAACAGTCAGGTCGTCACGGTCCGGGAATGGATCGGGTGATCGGCACTGTGCGCGAGTTTGGCGAATACCTGGGCGATGAAGTAGCCGTTTCACTTTCAATGAACAGCAACGGCGAGCCCGATTCACCGCTCGTGTTAGCTGAATTGAAGAACTCCGCAGGCTTCCGCCAGTTCCTGGAACACCAGATTGCAAAATACGGCGTCAACCAGCAGGGGAAACCAAGTCTGCAATTTGTCGACGACCCCCTAACCGCGACCGCGGTCGCTCCGGAAGCTGGGAAAAAGAATGAACGACTCTACGCTTGGATTAACAACAACCTGTTTGCTGCGAGTCCGAAGCTCGAGCAGTTGCAGGCTTTGGCTGGCGTGACGCAAAAGGGCGGCGGCAGTCCGTTCACCGGAACCGCTTTCCACAACCGGATCGCCCAGGTCTACAAAGAGGGCGCCGGATTGGTAGTGGCAGCGAATCTGGAGTTGTTGATCGAGAAGAATAAGTCGGACCTAACTAAAGGTGACAAGGCCGCAGATCAGGCAGGCGCGCTTGAGCAGCTTGGTATCCTGAATCTCAAGCACTTTGCTCTCGAGCAGAAAGAGTCAGATGGCAAAACCCACACACGTGCGGTGCTTTCGTTCAACGAAGCGCGCGGCATTCCTTCGTGGCTCGCCGAGCCCGGACCGATGGGTTCACTTGAATACATCTCCCGTGACGCAAATGTAGTTGCCGGCTTCGTGGTTAAGAATCCGGTGTCGCTGGTCGACGACTTGCTGGGCGTGATGGAAAAGGTTTCACCCGACCTGCGCAAGAATCTCGACAAGCTGCAAGCAGAACGCGGTTTGGATATTCGTCGCGACTTTGCAGCCCCGCTCGGTGGGGAATTCGCCTTCGCTATCGATGGGCCGATTCTGCCGACGCCTTCCTGGAAGATGGTGTTTGAAGTAAACGATCCGCAACATCTGCAGCAGACGCTCGAGCGCGTCGTGACCGAGGTCAACAAGGAAGCGGCGAAGTTTGGGAAGACTGGTCTGGTCTGGGAGCGTTCCGAAATGTCCGGGCGCGCTTACTACACGTTGCGCTCGGCTGACTTTGGTCTGGAAGTAAACTTGACCTATGTCAACGGTTACATGATTGCTGGTCCCAGCCGCGCTCTGGTTGAGCGTGCTGTACGGTTGCAGGAATCGGGTACGTCGTTGCTGCGCTCCGCGCAATTCACTGCTGGCTTGCCGGCAGACGGTAACGCGAATTTCTCCGCGGTCTTCTATCACAACCTTGGTCCCCTGGTGCAGCCCTTCGCAGATCGCATTGCGGGCTCGGCAGACAAACTGCCCCAGGCACAGGCAGACGCGATTAAGAAGATGGCCGCCGATATGCCGCCGACTCTGGCTTACGCCTATGCCCAGGGCGACAGCATCACATTCGCGGCAAACACTGAAGGTGGTCCGTTTGGTTTGAGTCCGGCGAGCTTGTTGGGCATGCCCCATGCTTTCGAGATTCAACATATTCTTTCTCAGGGCATGAAAGGAAAATCGTCTAACTAATCGACGATTGCGTTAATGAATTGCCGATTGCCAAATGCCAATTGCCGATTTTGTTCACCGCACCATGCACGACTAATCGGTAAAGGCAGCGGCACTCGGCAATCATTGAATCTTAATTCATTAAGTCATTGGGTGATTGGGTAATTTTCAATAGAAACAATGACTCAATGACCCGATGATTCAATGACTCAACTAAATCGGCAATTGGCAATCGCCAATTGGCAATCTTATGAAGCTCGTCTCCATCTCCCTTGGCTCCTGGCTACTCGGCCTGGCGGCAATCCTTTTGACCTTCTATGTTGTCGAAGGCGCTAATCTCAGCGCCGCTGACGTCAAAGGCGCGACCGTAATGTCTTTGATTGTCGCGGCGCTGCTTTTCTCTCTCGCTTATGCACCCTCACTTTTTTGGCTGCGTCGCCGGCTCGGCGGCTGTCGCCCGGCAGCACTCTTTCCACTCGCCTCAGCACTCATCCTCAATCTTCCTGTCTTTCTAATCGGAATCCTGGCAATAGGCAGAACTTTGGCGCCAGCAGAAGCGTTAGCATTCATCGGCGCATTCATCCTAATGGGTACTGCCTTTGGTTTAGGATTCATTTGGAATTATCAGGACAGAACGATATAACTAACGAGCACGGCGACAGCCACAGTCAGCGACTTACCAAAACTTAAGGATCCAAAGAATTTCGCTCCGGTAATCGACCTCAATGATCTGAGTGTCGCTTTCGGCAAGCGCCAAATTCTAAAAGGTCTCCGCGGTGATTTGCGCGGGCGGGCTATCGGTCTGCTTGGTCCCAATGGGGCGGGCAAGACAACTTTAATTCATACGCTCCTTGGCTTTCATCCGCCTTCCGCCGGAACGGCGCACATCTTTGGCAAAGACATTCGGACAGATGCAAAACAGATCAAATCTCTGATCGGCTACATGCCCGAGCGCGATTCGTTTATCGCTAAGATGAGCGCGGTGCATCTGGTGCGTCTGATGGCAGAGCTCTCGGGCTTACCGCCCGAGCCCGCCCTGGAGCGGGCCCACGAAGCGCTCTTTTATGTTGGTCTCGGCGAAGCGCGCTATCGCAGCCTCGATACTTATTCACTCGGGATGAAGCAGCTCGCCAAACTTGCGCAGGCAATCGTCCACGGTCCGAAGCTAATCTTCCTTGATGAGCCAACGAATGGCCTCGATCCTCCGGCACGCGCGCGTATGATTCGTTTGATTCGCGAGATACGCGATAGTGGCCAGGCGAACATCGTGCTGTCTTCGCATCTGCTGCGCGACGTCGAAGAGTGTTGCGAAGAGATCGTGATTCTGAAGGACGGACGCCTGGTGGTTTATTGCAACCTGGAAGAAGAGCGTAAGTCGAATCGCAAATTTTTGGTGCTGGAAACGCGTGGTGATCAGGCGCGCTTTGCCAAAGCGATTGCCGACCTGGGTTGCGAGTATGCGCTAACCGGGGATCATCGCCTCAAAGTAGTCTTGCAAGAGACAATAGAAGTTCGCGATCTCTACCGGATTGCGGCTGAACAGCAAATGCAGATTAGGCGTTTGAGTTACAAACGCGATTCGCTGGAAGACATCTTCCTCAAAGCAATGGAGAACGGTCATGGCGGTCTATGATCACAGCTACAAGAATTATGCGGGGCCGCTGACTGCTGAGTGGAGCCGGTTCCTGGTAATTCCGCGGCATGCGTTTCGCGACGTTTTTAAGTCGAAGCTGTTTACGGCCTTCTTCGCGATCTGTTTTATCCCTTTGCTGGTTGAAGCAATCCTGATTTACCTGCACCACAACGTGAGCGCGCTTGCCATCATGCGCGTCAACGTGCGCGAGCTAATTCCCATTGACGCCTCGTTCTTTCAGACGTTCGTAAATTTGCAGGGTGGCTTTGCTTTCTTTGTGACACTGCTTGTGGGCCCGCCGCTCGTGTCGCGTGATCTAAGAAACAACGCCTTGCCGCTTTATTTGTGCCGGCCCTTTACACGGGCCGAGTACGTTGCAGGAAAGATGTCGGTGGTACTGATCCTGTTGTCGGCAATCACCTGGGTACCGCAGCTGTTGCTGTTCATGTTTCAGGCGTACCTCGAAGGTGGCCGGTGGTTGATTGATAATCTCTGGATTGCCAGCGCGATTTTCATAGCAAGTTTCGTGTGGATCTTGTTGCTGGCGCTGCTGTCGCAGGCGATCTCAGCCCTCGTGAAGTGGCGTGTAATTGCAAGCGCGGCATTACTCGGACTGTTCTTTATTCCCTCGGTGTTCGGCGAAGTTGTCAATGTGCTCTTCCGGACGCGTTTGGGAAATTTAATCAGTCTTGGTGCTTTAACCAAAAATATCTCAGCGGGACTTTTCGGCACCTTTGACCGAAGCTCGTCGGTTGTTACCGGCTTTGATGGCGACGTGGTCAGCACTGTAATGCTGACGGAGCCGCCGCTCTGGGCCTCTTGGGCAGCATTGTTTTTGGTGTGCACTATTTGTCTCGCGATCCTTTCGGCGAAAGTGAAGGCGTATGAAGTCGTTAGCTGAGGCTCAGATTGAAGACTAACCGCCAAGCCGCAGAGACACTAAGACGCTAAGTAAAGATGCAGTTCAGTAAATAAAGGAACAGAAGTTAGACCCACATGTGGATGGAACGAGCATTATGAGAACGATGAAGCGGAAATCACATACGGAGCTGATGGGAATTTCTTGGCGTCTCTGCGCCTTGGCGCCTTGGCGGTAAGAGCGTGAGTAACAACACAGACTAATGAGTGAAATCTCGACACAGATCATTTTCGACGATGTCTCCAAGTTTTATGGGGAGATACTCGGGGTGAATCGTGTCAACATCAGCATCGGTCCGGGCATTACCAGTCTGGTGGGCCCGAATGGCGCCGGCAAGTCTACGTTGATGAATCTCATGACCGGCCTGCTGCGACCGACGCGCGGGCGCATCTCGGTGTTGGGAACGCCTACAGATCAACCGGAGCAGCTTTTTAGAAAAGTTGGGTATTGCACCCAGTTTGATTCCTTCCCGCGCGGACTGACGGGGTGCGAATTCATTCGGGCCTTTCTGCTGGTGCACGGTTGAGACAAGAAAAAGGCCGACGCCGCAACCGTGAATGCGCTTGAACAAGTGAATTTGCTCGACGCCGCGGATCGCAAAGTTGCCGCTTACAGCAAAGGCATGCGCCAGCGCATCCGACTCGCACAGGCAATTGCTCATCGTCCCTCCGTTTTGATTCTTGACGAGCCGCTCAACGGCCTGGACCCGATGGTGCGCGCCGAAACGATCGCCCTCTTCCGCAAACTCGCCGACGAAGGTTTACACCTGATCATCTCAAGCCACATCCTGCACGAAGTCGACATGATGTCGGACCGTGTTGTGCTCGTGAACAATGGTTACATTGTTGCGGAGGGGAACATTCACGGGGTGCGCGACGAAGTTACAGAGCACCCGATGCAAATCCTGATACGGTGCGATCAGCCGGCAAAACTGGCCGCGCAGGTTTTTGCAGAAGACAGCGTGGTTGAAGCGCGACTGCATAACGATCGCGGTGGCCTCTTTGTGCGAACTCGAGACGCTGACAAGTTTTATCTACTTTTGAATCGTGCGGTTGCTGATCAGGGCATCAATGTAGAGTCAGTAGCTCCGGTCGATGACGACCTGAGCGCGGTGTATGGATATCTGATTGGATCAGAGTAACGCAGGCGATTTTGGAGTGCGGCGACTGGTCGCCGCTTTCCGATTTCATTCGCGGCGACAAGGCCGCACCCAAAATGGAGCTTGTTAGCTTGACCGCAAACTAACAGTTTCCGTTACAAAAAGCGGCGACAAGGCGCGGCACTCCAAAATATGAGCAGTGCAACTTTAGAAATCACTCCGAAGAGTAAAGAACCACTACCGTGGTCCCTCTGGCTGCGACAAATCGCCGCCATCTTCCGGTTGGAGGTTACGAAGAACTTTTTAGGACGCCGTTCCATCCTGCTTTACCTGCTTGCACTGTTGCCGATCGCTCCGCTTGCCTTGCTCGCGCCCTTTACGCCGCCGGGAAACGAATGGCAGGACTTTTCGCAGTACTCCACGATCTTCGCCGTCTACTACGGTGGCTTTATCTTGCGCACGGTGGTGTTCTTTGGTTGCGCTTGGATTTTCATGAACCTCTTCCGCGGCGACATTGTCGATCGCAGTCTGCATTTCTATTTCCTCAGTCCCGTCCGGCGAGAAGTCCTGGTGGTTGGCAAATACCTGTCCGGCTTAGTTACCTCGATAGTATTGTTCTCGGCTACGACCATCCTTTGCATGTTGCTGCTTTACTTGCCGCACTTTCCCTCAGAGAGCGCTCGCTTTTTCCTCGATGGCGTGGGCACGGGACATTTGCTGACCTACACGGGTATCACGATTCTCGCGTGCGTCGGTTATGGGGCGTTCTTTCTGGTGGTGGGGCTGTTCATCCGGAACCCGATCATTCCGGCGGTCATTTTATACGGGTGGGAATGGCTAAACTTCCTGCTGCCGCCGTTACTGAAGAAAATCAGCGTGATTCATTACCTGAATTCCCTCGTGCCGATTCCCGTGTCTGAAGGACCGTTTGCCGTTGTTGCCGAGCCAACCCCTGCCTGGATCGCGGTTCCCAGTCTCATCGTAGTGACGGTCATTGTCCTCGTGATCGCCAGTTTCCGCATTCGCCACATGGAGATCCGCTACGGCAGCGACTAACGAGATTGGCGAATTGCCGATTGCCCATTCGGATCGCTTGCGAGAAGCGAGGGCGATAGGCTCGCTGTGGCATTCAACCATTACATCGAATATTTCAATCGGAATCGGCAATCGCCAATCGGCAATTGAACTTCAGGGTCCAAAGCGCCTCCGGTACTCAACCGAGTTCACAAATCCATTTATCATGCTGCGATAGTCTCCAGTGGCTTCGATGTGTGCGATCCAGTTGAGATAAAGCGCGTCAGGCTGGCGCCGCAGGTATCCAAAATATTGCATCACCACGAAAGCCTGGTTGTAGTACTTGTTGTAAACCTCCGTGCTCTCCGCAATCTCTCGCAGCACCTGGGTTCGGGCTCTGCTGCCGTTAGTCAGCAACTTCTGATATTTCGGGCAAGAGCGGGGATTACCAGCGTCGCATTCGGTCTGCCCAGCTCACCCGCGTTGCAAGGTTTCTTGTACCTAGATGATGCTCCCACGCAACTTGCAAAAATATGTATAATCCGCCCTCAAAGTGGTTGTTTCCTATCGCCCAGAAAGGTTCAACCCATGAGTCCCAGCTCAAATGAAGTCACCCAACTGCTCGTCGCCTGGAGCAATGGGGACAGCTCTGCGCGCGACTCCCTAATGCCACTCGTTCACGACGAACTGCGGCGGCTCGCACACCGCTACATGAACCGTGAACGGGGCAACCACACCCTGCAAACCTCCGCGCTTGTTAATGAAGCTTATCTGCGGTTAATCGATCAAAAGGATGTGCACTGGCAGAACCGGGCGCACTTTTTCGGAATCGCCGCGCAAATTATGCGACGGATTTTGGTCGATTATGCTCGGAAGCGAGCGTTCGCGAAACGCGGCGGTAATATGCAAGCGGTTTCATTCGACGAGGCAATGATCGTGTCACCCGAACGCGCAGCAGAAGTGGTTGCCCTCGACGACGCGCTGAATTGTTTGGCGGAACTCGATCAGCGCAAGAGTCAGATCATTGAACTGCGATTCTTCGGCGGCTTGAGTATTGAAGAGACAGCTGAGGTGCTGGGGGTTTCGGCCGGCACCGTGATGCGCGACTGGACGTTTGCCAAAGCATGGCTCCGCCGCGAGATAACTAACCAAAATCACGACAATTGATTACGTTCATTAGAGGATGGGGAAACAGATCTCGCGTTAGTCTAACGGGAAGCGAAATCGCTCCTGAATCAAAGGTTTGTATGACTCCCGATCGCTGGCAACAAATCGATCATTTGTTTCACTCTGTCTTGGCGCGTCCGCTTGGGGATCGCACTCAGTTTCTGGAACAAGAATGCCGCGGCGACGAATTTCTGAGGTCTGAAGTCGAGTCCCTAATCGAGTCTCACGAACAATCAGGTACTTTTATCGATAAGCCAGCAGAAGATCTGGCTGCTGAATTGCTCAACGCCTCTCCCATCCGACTAAAGGCTGGCCAGGCGCTTGGCCATTACATCATCTCCTCGTTGCTGGCAGTGGGGGGCATGGGCGAAGTTTACCTGGCGCGAGATGAGAAACTGGGCCGCCGCATAGCAATCAAACTGTTGCCCTCGGCATTCACAAACAATGAGGATCGTGTCCGCCGTTTTGAGCTCGAGGCCAGAGCGGCGTCGGCATTAAATCACCCCAATATCGTTACGATTTACGAGATCGGACAGTCAGACTCTTCTCACTTTATCGCGACCGAGTTCATTGACGGCCAAACTCTACGTCAGCACATGGGAGCGCTCGGCAGCACTGGAATGGATATTGGCCAGGTATTGGACATTGCGATTCAAGTCGGGTCCGCTCTGGCCGCCGCCCACTCAGCCGGAATTATTCACCGTGACCTCAAGCCGGAAAACATCATGTTGCGCGGTGATGGGTTTGTGAAGGTTTTGGACTTCGGGTTGGCCAAACTTGCTCTGGACCAGACCGCCGAGAACTTCGACGAGTCGCTGCCACTCTCAATGGTCAATACGAATCCCGGCGTGGTAATGGGAACGGTTCGGTATATGTCGCCGGAGCAGGCAAGAGGAATGAAGGTTGATTCCGGCACCGACATCTGGTCCCTCGGCGTTGTGATTTACGAGATGACAACGGGCCGCGCTCCCTTCGAGGGCGAAACGCCGAACGAAGCGATCGCTGCGATGCTGAAAACAGAGCCGCCGGCCATTTCGCGGTTTTCCGCAGTGCCGGAAGAGCTTGAGCGAATCATCGTCAAGGCTTTACGCAAAGATCGAAAACATCGCTATCAGTTAGCCAGCGACCTGGTATCTGAGTTGAAACGGTTGCAGCGAGATATTCAAACTGAGGAGCGCCTGGCTCGCAGTTCATCGGCTCGCCACCGAAGAATGAGAAAAGCAGGCTCGGTGAATCAGGAGCGTTCTCAAGTAGTCACCGCTCATGCTTCAGCGGCCCCCACCGTGCGCTTGGATGTGCCGTTGTCGACGGCGAGCAATAAATATCTGGCGAGTACGGTTCTTAATAATAGGAAAGCAGCCGCGCTTGTTCTGGCCGTCGTGCTGTTTGGCGGAGCATTCGGATTTTATAAAATGGTGCTCCGGGATCGATCTGCGGGGGCCCCCACCGTCCCTTTCCAGGCTGTCGAGCTGCTCCGGCTCACTAATTCGGGACGAGTCAACGATTCTGCGATCTCACCTGACGGCAAGTATGTAGCTTACGTCGTCGAGAACGGTGGGAAACAAAGCATATGGCTTAGACAAATTGCTGACTCCAGTAATACTCAGATTGTCGCGCCTACCAACACCCAATTTTACGGAGGCACCTTCTCGCTTAACAGTAATGAGCTGTACTACATTTCTAAGGAAATTAACAACAGCATTGGTGTGCTCTATCGCGTTCCAGTGCTGGGGGGCATCCCGGTAAAGTTAGTCCACGATGTTGATGGTCCAATCACGCTTTCTCCTGACGAAAAACAACTTGCCTTTGTTCGGGGGTCAAGCATTGGCGAAAGAGCCTTAATGATCGCTAACACTGACGGCAGTGACGAGCGCAAGCTTGCTTCGCGCATGGGATATGAATCCTTTTCTTTTGGCGGTCCAGGATGGTCACCTGACGGTAAGAGTATTGTTTGTGGCGCTGCCTACACAGAAGAAAACAGGCGGTTCTTGACGGTGGTAGGAGTTGACATAGCCGACGGCTCGGTGACGTCCCTTAGTTCTCAACGATGGAAGACAATCGGGCGCATCTCGTGGCTGCAAGACGGAAAGGGGATAGTCTTCACTGCTGCTGACCTTGGCTCGGGTTCCACGTCACAACTCTGGTATATGGAGTATCCAAGTGGTCACGCGTACCGCGTCAGCAGAGATTTGCAAGATTATCATGGGGCCACACTAACGAGTGATGCTAAGACACTCGTGACTAAGCAGACTCAGACTCTCTCCAGTCTCTGGATCGCACCAAACAACGATGCCGACCAGGCAACTGGGATCCTTTCTTACAAAGAGGACAGTGACTATGGCTATTCCTATTACTACCGTACGCGATTTTCCTGGATGCCAGACGGGCAGATCATTTACACGTCGCTAGTTAATGGCATTCCGGGTCTCTGGATAATGAGTGCGACAGGAGCCGGCAATAGGCAACTGACTAACGAGACAGAGGAGAGCACGTTTGCTTCAGTTACACCTGATTCGCGCTACATTGTATTCCTTTCGGATCGCAATGGGTTTTCAAATGTTTGGAGAATGGATATCGATGGCCGCAATCAAAAGCAGCTGACTACGGGTGAGGATGAATCCTGGGCCTGGAACTCACCTGATAGCCGCTGGGTTGTTTACCACAGCGGCAAGCAGGGGCGGCGAACATTGTGGCGCGTTTCGATTGACGGAGGACAACCGGAACAGTTAACTGACTATCCTTCTGTCGGACCTGTGATTTCACCGGACGGCAACTGGATTGCCTGCTATTACCGATTAGAGACGAAAGCGCCCTGGAGACTGGGAATAGTTCCGTTCAGCGGCGGGCCGCCGGTTAAGAGTTTTGAAGTTCCCCCGGGTGTCTCTTTCCAATCGCTCGTGCGCTGGACACCTGATGGGTCTGCACTCGCTTACATCGTGAATCGAGATGGCGTGTCCAACATTTGGATTCAACCCTGGGACGGAGGACCAGCCAGGCAAATTACTAATTTCAAATCAGATCAGATCTTTTGGTTTGAGTGGTCAACGGATGGTCGGCAGCTCGGCGTTTCTCGCGGCGCTATTACCAGCGACGTCGTGATGATCCGCCGCTAGGGATTGCAGATTTCCGATTGCCAATTGCCGATTGGTCTTCAGCGCCCGGCACCAAAAAGCTCTAATCGGCAGTTGGCAACCGCCAATCGGCAATCCGTCCTCTAGGGACCAAAGCGACCGCGATACTCAAGCGAGTTCATAAAACCATTGATCATGCTGCGATAGTCACTGGTGGCCTCAAGGTGCGCGATCCAGCTGAGATAAAGCGCATCCGGCTGGCGACGCAGATATCCGAAGTATTGCATCACCACGAAAGCCTGGTTGAAGTACTTGTTGTAAACCTCTGAACTTTCAGAAATGTCACGCAGCACGGTCGCGCGCGTGCGCGTGCCATTGCCCAGGGCTGCAATCCAGAAGTCGCGATTTGGAGATGTCACACCTGCTGTCGTCAACAGAGTGTCCACATACTGCGTGTCATTCAGCCCGTTGTAAGTGGTCACAAATGCCGGACGCGACATGAATTCCGCGATGAACGCCCCTTTCGCGGCTTCCAGTTCTGCATCACTCAAGAAGCCGCTGACCTTCGCGATATCAGGAGTGAACTCATCATAGTCAGGCTTGCGACCCAAGCTCACTGGATAGAAGCGATAGACAAAATAGCCTCGTCCCTGAAATTCAGGAGAGCGGAAGAAAGAAGAGGAGACATGGATCCGATTGCAGGAGGTGTCTCCCTGCGCGCAGCCGTTAATCACCGCCTGCCAGGCGGCGTGACCACCCGGGTCAGGTTCACGATTCAGGAAGTCGAGATATTGCTGGCGTACAAAGAACGGTGTTCCATCAACCGGGTTGGGCCCATTGCTGGTTTCGTTATCATTGATGGTGACGGTTGTCGAGGTGGGGGAACCCAACGTGGCGCCGCTCGCATTGCTCAGCGTGATCGTAAAATTCTCACTACCTTCCGCGAAACTGTCATCTACAATCGGGATCGAGATGGTCTTTGAGTTTTGACCAGCAGCGAAATGTAGGGTGCCTACATCGGTCGTATAATCGCAACGCGATGAGGCCACGCCATTGAAGACATTGCAATTCTGCAGACCAGCCGAGTCGTTGGTCGTGAATCGAACGCTGGCGGCATTAGTTGTATCGCCGGAGCGACTGATCGTGATGTCCACTTGCGGACTGCCTTCGCCAACTACGTAGCTTGCAAAGCTAAACTGCACGCTGGCGGGACCCCCCGTTGCTGTGAATTGAATGTCAAACACTCCTGCCTGGGTTCCGGCATGCAAAAAGTTTCCCGAGGTATCCATTGCCAAGGCATAGATCATAAGGCTCGTGAGACCCTGGTTGAGAGGATTCCAGCTTGCCCCGCCATCGGTGCTTCGGAACACTCCGTCGGAAAAAGTCCCGGCATAGAGATTATTCGCATGGTGAGGATCAATCGCGAGCGAAGAAATTTCACTACTCGGCAACCCCGCACTGGCAATGCTCCAACTCCCGCCGCCATCCGTGCTCTTAAATATCCTGACAGCCTCAGGCGATGCGTTTCCGTAGCCCGAGAGATATAGGGTGGCCGGGTTGAGTGGATCAAGGACCATCGCATTTACATAACAAAAATGAGTGGTGACGTTACCGTCGGATCTATTCCAGGTGTTGCCGCTGTCAATGCTCTTGAAGACAGTAAAACTGTCGTCACTATCGTAGGCGAGTGCGTAGATGATGGTTGAATTGTGAGGATCAATAGTCAGCAGCGTCGCATAATACAAGTTGCCACGGGGCGTCCATGTTTCCCCTCCATTCGTACTTTTGAACAGTCCAGCATCGGTTCCGGCATAAATAATCGCTGAATTGCCGGGATCTATCGCCAGCGCGGAAACATAGTTGTTTTCCAGACCAGTGTTGGCACTGCTCCAGGTTGCGCCGCTATTGGTGCTCTTGAAGACCCCATCGAGCCCATAGCGCCACGCATAGATCGTGTTTGGATTGTGAAGGTCAAACGCCAGCGGATAGAAATCCCGTCCGACCCAATCTCCGCTGTTATCAGCGCGTCCGAATATGCCACGGTCAGTTAACGCATAGATGTTCCCGTTTTCAGTGTTGAGCCTCAATGAAAAGGCACTTACACCCCGCAAGCCCTGGTTGATGGTGCTCCAACCGGCGCCTCCGCCGCTGTTCTTCAGCATGCCGCCATCAGTTCCCGCATAGATGATGGTTGTGTCAGCAGAATCAATCGCAAGGGAGTTGACGCTGAGATTGGTACCGCTTAATAACGTATTCCAACTTCCGCCATTGGTGCTCCTGGATACGCCCGCATAAGTTCCGGCATAGACGATGCTCGGATTAAGGGGATCAACTTTGATCGAATTGACGCGGTAGAATGAACGTTGGCCGTTAGGGCCGATGGCGTAATAAGGAAGACCGTCGCTGAAGGCGGTCCAGTTCAAGCCTCCGTCAGTGCTTTTATACACGCCCAACGCTTCAGTCCCAACGTAGATGACATTCGTGTTAGTTGGATCGATGGTCAGCGTATAAACAATATACCTGGCATCAAAACCCAGTTCGAACAAGTACCAAAACCGCCCGTTGTCAGGGCTCTTCCATACTGTTCCGGACGCCCCGATATTACCGGCCGCGTAAATTATGTTTGGGTTGGCGGCATCAATGGCCAACGAGTGGTGATAAGCGTTGGGATTTATGCTGTGCTTGGTAATACTCCAGCTTGCGCCACCGTTCGTGGTCTTGTAGATTGCCTTAAAGGCACCACCTACTTCGATGTCTGGTCCGGCGACGTAAATGATATCCGAATTGGTAGGATCAATCGCCAATGCGGTTATGAAAATAGGGCCTTCCTGAGTCTCGAGGCCATTGTTAACGGCGTTCCAGGTTGCGCCTGCATCGGTGCTTTTATAGATCCCTTTGTTGCTTGCAGCAAAAATGGTCGTCGGCGTTGTCGGAGCAACCTCGACAATACTCACATAGTTAGCCGTAAGACTTGCGCTCCAGCTTTCACCGCGATTGGTACTCTTGAATACTCCAGTGGGAGTTCCGGCATAGATGATGGCCGGGTTGCTTCGATCAATCGCCAATGAGAGAACAATCCCTCCTTCTGGTCCGTTGCTGCTCCATCTATCGAGGCTCGCTGGATTTTCCTGATCAAAGACGACGGGACTCCGGGATAAATCGATTTTCTCTACTGACGCCGCTACCTCAATAAAAACGACAGGCAGGGCGATGACCACTATAAGACCGAACGTCGCCAGACTAACGCGTGGGCGAATACGCGCGCTTAGGCTCTTCATTCCGGCACCTCATTGGAGTAATTTCAGTAGCTTGCTTTGTAACCGTGAAGCGAGAATCACCAAGTTTTCCTGATTGTCCCCGGAGTTTTGTACGGGTACTTACGTAGAGGTCCAGCCCACCCAATCCGCCCGCGCGGTCAGAGGAAAAGAAGAGCGTCAAGCGGTCAGACGACAGGTTCGCGTTGTTTTCTATAGAGGTCGTATTGATCGTGTTACCCAAATTCACCGGAGCTGACCAGCCGTCGAAAATACTGTTCCGCGTTGCTACCCACAGGTCGAGCGCTGGGCCCAACGAACCGGGCCGGTTAGATTGGAAAAATATTTCCCGACCGTCATGCCTGATGGAAGGACGCGAGTCAGTACTTGGACTACTGAGCTCGGCTACCAGCGCGGCTGGTCCAAACGATCCGTCTGGGAACTGGTTACTCAGGTAAATGTCTTGACCGCCGAGTCCCCCCGGTCTGGTACTGACAAAGTAAAGTTGAGCGGAACCCACTTCGTCATTCTCGAGATAACTCGGAGCGTTATCATCCGAGGTGGAGTTGACACCTGCTCCAAGATTCACCGGCGTTTGCCAGTCGAAGTCATCGTGCGTGTGCTCGCGGTAAGCAACCCAGAGATCTACCCCACCGAGTCCGCCAGGACGAATACTTTGAAAGAAGAGGAAATGCTCATCGCGTGAAAACGCGGGATTCCCTTCATCGAATGTGGTATTGACCGTTGAACCTAGGTTCACCGGAGAACCCCAGGCGTCTGCGACGCTCGCGCGGTGCGAGACATACATGTCAAAGCCGCCAAGACCTCCCGGACGGTTGGAATGGAAGTACAATGTCAGCCCGTCCTTTGAGATTGCCGGCCCTTGATCGCTGGAGGTTGAGTTGATGGGTGAGCCGAGGTTCACCGGAGTGGACCAGTCAGAATACTTCTGAGCATTGGCCGGCAATGCTTGTGTCATAACCAACGCGGTAGCGCCAATCAGCAAAATCAGTGACACGCAAGATCTGAACGTCCAATGAGTTTTTTTCTTCTCGAGCATCATGTTCATTTCTCCTTTCGAGCAAAGCGCAGGGCTTTTGGGCAAATCAGTTTGTAGAAGGATCGAAACTTTCCGTTTGAGCGGTTAGGAGCGGAGCAGTTTTGATCGGCGTGAATCGTCGCGCGAGCTTCCGGCGATAAGCGCCGCTGCAGAGAGCGCACGGCCTCGGCGAGAATTAGCTGGCCCTCGGCTGATTCTGGTGCTATCGGCTCGCTGAAGTCGGCGTCGTGGAGAGAAATGCCGTCGTCAGGTTCCTCAGGCGGGGCTGCAGCGATGTTCCGGGGCCACTCGGCGGAGACAACCGTCACACGGCGGCGATAGGCATTGACCTCAATCCGGCGGCATTTGTTCAAGTTAGCTCCTTTCGATAGTTCGCACCTTACGGCTCGAGGTAATGGTTCGTAACGAGGCGGTGCCGAAGAAGTGACGACGAGACGCCGAACGTTCGACGAAGGCTATTGACTTGGCTGGTTGTGGAGCGTATTGATGCTTCGGATTCCAGCCTCAAGGCCGTCAAGGTCGAATTCGCGTTGTTCTAAGCACGGAATTCTTTCATGCAGAAAGTTTCCCACCAGATTCACTCATTCGATGGCTTTACCCTCGATCTGACTCGGGGTTGCCTGTCGCGCGGCACTCAAGAGATCAAACTGCGGCCCAAACCCTTCGACGCGCTTAAATATTTGGTTGAGAATCCGGGCCGCCTGATTAGTAAAGGCGAATTGATCCACGCCCTCTGGCCGGATACGGCCGTGACCGACGATTCGCTGGTGCAGTGCCTGATGGAAGTGCGACGCGCGCTCGGTGATGACTCCCAACAAATTATCAAAACAGTGCCGCGGCGGGGTTACATCTTCGACACGGAGGTGATAGACAACGCCTCCGCGCAGGTTACGACCTACACGGAAGAGACAGCGGGCGTCCAGGTCATCATCGAAGAAGAGGAGACGAACGGATACGCAAATTTGCGCACGCCCTACTTGCAGGGTTCTCCTAGCGTCGGACTTATCTCAGCTTACCCAGCTACAGGATTAGGGCGTATGACGGCTGCGATCGGACAGCACCGATTGTTGAGTTCCGTAATTGCTCTGGTGGCTGTCGCCATCCTGGCAGCGGCGAGCGTTGTCTACTTCACCAGGCCGGGCGCCGCAATAAATTCAGTCGCGGTGATGCCCCTCATCAATGTTGGGGGTGATCCGGAGATGGAGTATCTCGCGGACGGAATCACCGAAAGCCTAATCAATAATCTTTCGCGGTTGCCGGAGATGAAAGTTATTGCGAGCAGTTCGGTCTATCGATACAAGGGGAAGGAAACAGACCCGCAGGTAATCGGACGCGAACTGGGGGTTCAGGCAATACTGGCTGGAAAAATTGTGCAACGGGGAGACATGCTGACTATCACCGTTGAGCTTGTGGACACTAAGAACAGCCGGCATATGTGGGGAGATCAGTACGAGCGCAAGATGTCAGACTTGCAGATACTGCAAAAAGGTCTTTCAAAGCAGATCGCGGAGCAGTTGCGACCTAAATTGACGCGCGAAGACCTGAAAAAATTGTCCACTAGCAAAACGGAAAGTTCGGAGGCCTACCAGCTATATTTAAAAGGTGATTATTATCTGCGCAAGAGAACTGGGCCGGGCGGAGAGAAAGCCGTTGCTTATTTCCAGCAAGCACTTGATAACAATCAAAACTATGCACCGGCCCATGCAGGGCTGGCAGCTTATTACCTTCAGAGGGCCCGCTTCTTGTTCATGCCGCCGGAAGAAGCTTATCCAAAAGCGCTCGATGCAATAACCACGGCATTGCGAATCGACGATACCCTGGCAGGAGCACATGTCACGCTCGCACATATTAAGGAGTACGAATGGGATTGGTCTGGCGCCGAACAAGAATACCGGCGTGCCATTGCGTTGAATCCAAACGTTCCGTGGGTACATAACCCCTATGCTAATTATTTGATAGCAATGGGACGAACTCAGGAGGCCATCGCAGAGAGCAGGCAAGCGCTGGTGCTTGATCCGGTCTCAGTTAATGCGAATTTAGATCTCGGACTGATTTTGTATTTTGCACATCAGTACGACGAGGCCATTGAACAACTACAGCAAACGATTGATATGGACCCG
The DNA here is from genome assembly GCA_051002415.1 of Pyrinomonadaceae bacterium. Taxonomy (GTDB): domain Bacteria; phylum Acidobacteriota; class Blastocatellia; order Pyrinomonadales; family Pyrinomonadaceae; genus PSRF01. The sequence goes on along the minus strand of JBPCMI010000193.1, from coordinate 9,615 downwards.
AATAACCAAAATGCTCACCGGAATCTGGGGTTGGCTTATGAACAAAAGAAAATGTACGACGAAGCCATTGGTGAATTTCGAAAGGTGCAGGCACTAAGTAAAGGAGAATTTGGAGAAATGGCCCTGGGACACGCCTATGCGGCGGCGGGAAAGAGGGATGAGGCTTTAAAGATAATTGAGGGGTCAAAAAAGAGATTGCAGAATACGCGCGTGGCGGCACTCAAGTTTGCCGTTATTTATGCGGGCCTGGGAGAAAAAGATCAGGCATTCCACTGGCTGGATAAGGCGTTCAAGGAGCACGAACCTGCTCTGAGAAGGCTCAAGGTCGATCCCTATTTCGACAACCTTCGTTCGGACCCGCGTTTCACAGATCTACTGCGCCGCATGAAACTCACGTCCTGAACCTCAGAATCGTTGCCAGGTTTCCTCAGAGCCGCTACTTCGCTTCTCTAATCTCGCGCAACAACTCCTCACGAAAATACCCCACAGGAATCGTGCCTTGCTTCATGAATCGCACATGAAACGCTTTCGGCGAGAAGCGATCGCCGAGCAGGTTATTTGCTTCCTTCCTTAGCGCAAAGATTTCATCCTTGCCCAGTCGATAGGTAATTGCCTGCGTTGGCCACTTCGAGTAACGAAAGATGGCGCGCTCGGCTGATCCACAACTCGCTTTCTTTGCTTCGGATTGGGTAGTTGTGGTGTCACTGCATTTACCGGGTAGGAAATCCACAGTTTCTGAAAAGAGATCGACTGCCTCTGCATAACTCATACGATTCGTGTGGATACCGGTGTCAATGCGCACGCGCAGGTCGCGATAGAGTTTGCCCTGAAGTTGATAGAGGCGTTCTTCCGGAGTGTAGAAACCTTCCGGTGCGCCCGGTTGCGGCTCGGCCATCAAAGCTTCTGCATAAAGGCCCCAGCCTTCCGCAGCCATCGAGTCTTCCCACATCGACGATGAGTCTTCCACGGCGCCAGGTGTCAGCCAGCGCACTCCGGCGATGTCAGCGCGATACTGCGTCATCACTTTGTAGTGCCAATCGTGTCCCGGAAAACCTTCGTGCGCCGCGAGGTCGGCAAGCGCCGCACGATTGTTCGACTGCAAAGCTGCCTTGTTGTTATCAGTAGTGGTGACGTAGAAGCGGCCGACGCCGCTGTTCTTGAAAGGCGGCGCCGGATAATAAGCGGCGCCATCGATCGAAGCGCGCAGGGGCGGAGGCGTTTCAACCACTTCGAGTTTGTAATCCGCTGGCACGTCGAAGATGCCGGTCTTGCGGGCGTAGTCAACCAGCTTGAAGGCGGAATCGTTGTACCACTTCACCATCTCCGCATCGGTTTTCGGATAGTCTTTCGATAACTCGTCGAAGACCGCCCGCACCGCGGCTGGACCTTCTGCCGGAAGTGTCAGATTGCGGGTGGTTCCAATCTTGCGCGCCAGATCGACCATTTCCTGCTGGGTAGCCGCGACAATCGGCATCGCTTCATCGAAGAGTTGCGCTGCGGTCTTGTTCACACGCAGATTGTTCTTGACGGCCCAGTTGTACTCGGCCTCACCCATCACATAACGGTCAGCACGAAACTCGGGCTTCATTCCCGATCCATCTTTCTTAGTGACATCGTCCAAGAATGTTTTCGCGACAAAATCGCGCAATCCGGTATAGGCGGCTGACGCTTGCTGCGCTGCATCACGGAGTTGTTTGAGCATCTCGTCGCGGTTCGCGCCCGATATTCGTTCCGCGGCAATCTTGGGAAGAGTCTCTTGAAAATATTTAGCGTTAGCTTCAGAAGTGTCGATGCCGTTGCGAATCAACATGCGCCAGTCAGGCGTGTTCTTCGCAGCGATGCCGGCGGTGAGTTGGTCTTGAGCGACTTTTAAGAACGCCGGAATGCTTGCGACTCGTTTCGTCAATAATCCCCACTCTTCAGGTGTACCGTAAAAGTTCACATACGTCTTATTGGGCGCGTCGCTAATCTCTGTCATCCCCTGAAGTTGCCAATCGACGGCGCGAAACGGTTCGTCGGTATAAGTGTCGAGCGCCCGTTCCTGGTAACGGCGTTCTTGATGCTGGTGCAGTAGAAAATTGATTTGCGCCAGGGCGACTTCACGATTGATTCGCTGTGCAGGCGAAAGGGAATCAGCGTTTACCCCTTCGAGCGACTGTTTCGTAGTTGCCAGCCACCGGTCCTCATCCTGTAACGCAGCAGCCGAATGATCACGCAGCGCGCCGTCAACATTGCGCAGTTTTGGATCAAGTCCGGCGCCACCGAGATATGTATTCACTGTGGGATTGCGGCGCAGGAACTCCACGACATATTCATCGTGAATCTTCTTGAAGGCTGCATCTCCGCTGCCCTGGCTTGCCTGGTTTGTCGGACTAGTTGATTGCTGCACGCATCCACTTAACAGGAGCGCAGAAATAGCCGCAAGTCGCATGAGATTCTTCATGTCGTCACCTTTCGATTTTGTATGCCGAGGGATGAGTAAAGATAAACCTTTTACCGCCAAGTCACCACTTGTGGACTCATTAACCGCCAAAGACGCCGCCTCACCAACTCATTAACCGCCAAGACGCCAAGACTCAGAGACGCAAAATAGGTAAGCCCTTTAGTGGCCTCAAATCCTCACCCATTGCTTTGTTATTCTTTTGTATTCTTTGATGTGATGAAGCAGGTGCCCTTTCGAACCGTGAGTGGTTAAACTCGCGGGTGACATAAAACCGAAAGGAGACACCTGCTATGACTACAGTATATTGCGGCGTCGACTTTCACGCACGTCAACAGACCATCTGCTATTTGACAACTGAAGATGGGGTACTCACCAGCCAGGAACTAAAACACGACAACAAGGAGGAGGTACGAAACTTTTACGCCCAGTTGCCAAGACCAGTGCAGGTCGGACTCGAGGCCGGCGGTTATAGCCTCTGGTTCGAACAGCTGATGGAAGAACTCGGTCACGAGATTTTGTTGGGGGACGCCGCTGAGATTCGTCGTTGTGCGCGGCGCCGCCAGAAGAACGATCGCCGTGACGCAGCCCTGATTCTCGATTTGTTACTGCACAATGAGTTCCCGCGGATTCACCGACAGACTCCAGTTAGTCGGGAGATCTTGCGGATGCTGCGTTACCGGCACAAGCTGGTAAAGCTACGCACTATCGTTAAGAACAGCCTCCAGGCAATCGCCCTGCAAGCGGGCTTGGCGGTCAAGGCGAAGTTGTTTACCCAAGCCGGCTTGCAACAACTGCGTGGCCTGGTGCTGCCAGCGACGATGCAGTTGCAGCGCGAAGAGTGGTTGCAACTGCTGCCCACTTTGAACCAGCGCATTACTGACTGCGAAGCGTGGTTGCGCCAACAAGCCGTCCCGGATCAACGCGTGCTGCGCTTGCAGACGCATCCCGGTATCGGCTTATTGACGTCGCTGGCAGTGGTACACACGCTGGATCCGGTCAGCCGCTTTCCCAACCAGCGGAAGGTGGCCGCTTATGCTGGCTTTGACCCTTGCGAGGACTCTTCCGCGGAGCGCAAGCGTTACCTCGGCATCAGCAAAGCCGGCTCCAAACTATTGCGGTTTTTACTAGTCGAAGCGGGACAAACGGCAGTCAAGGAAGATGTGGAGTTAAAGCGCTTCTACCAACGCCTATGGCATCGACGTAACAAACCCAAGGCCAAGGTGGCCGTAGCCAGGAAGCTATTAATACGCTGTTACATCCTTTTGCGCGACGAGATTGATTACGCTGAATTCCAACGTCGCGCTGTCGCAGCTCGACTTGCTCGGCAAGACGCATAGGCCCATTGATGCCTGTCCTTTGATTGAGCAGTCAGCCTTTGTTGCTGGTCGACAAGCTGGACCGTCAGCCAATAACAGAGAGCGAATTACACCTCATGGATCTATCCGAATAGATGATTGATCGCGGCGCGAGCCCAGATCGATTGAGGCAAGCAAACGACAACTAATTCGGTTTTATGTCAAAGAACAAGCGGGAACGAAAGAACAAACCGTCAATTAGAGTGCTTCGGCGCTTAGGCTGAACTTTGCCTTGACACCAGCACCTGCTTCATAGATGCGTCTTGGCGGCTCTGCGCCTTAGCGGTGAACTGTTAAGTGTTAGCGACTTACAAACGGATTGTTCTTAATCCAAAAGCGCCAGGGTTTGTCCACCCACTCTTCCGCATAATCGACGCCGATTCGTGGACCAGAAACAATTCGAGCACGACGAACCGCTTGCCCTGCTTCAAGCCACACCTCGTCGCCCAACAAATCAGCGGCATCAAGACTCCGATCAATTGCCATCGCAATACAAAGTTTGCCTGGGCCCTTGGTGAGATTGCGATCCGGTTGTCCGCGGCGACGCTCGCGCATTATCTCAATTCCTTCGACAGGCTCGACGGCGCGAATCAGGACAGCATGAGGAGTTTCGGCGGCGTTAGTGACGACATTGAATTGGTAGTACATCCCATACACAAAGAAAACGTAAGCAGTGCCGCCAATCGCATACATCGGTTCAGTACGTTTTGTGCGACGGCCACCATATGAATGCGCAGCGCGGTCGAGCGGCCCGCGATAGGCTTCGGTTTCTACAATCATTCCCGACACCCGTTCACCGCCGGCCCCTGGCACAACAAGCAACTTGCCGAGCAGCTCGCGGGCAACACTGACAACGTTGGAGCGCGTGTAGAAGGAACGCGGCAGTTTGCTTGAAGCTGACATGATCAACTACTTACCCCGACGATTAACCGCCAAGACGCCAAGCCAAAAAGTTAGAAACCCAGATCAGTCTCAGGATAATCCGAGCTCTATCAGTCGATAAATCTCGGCTCTCGTTAACTTAATAAACTTGGCGTCCTTGGTGTTCCTCCGCGTCTTGGCGGTAAATGGTTTGGGGACGACTCAACCTCGAAGCTTCCACACCATCACCACAAAGATCACAAGCCCGATTGCCACGATGCCCCGGCGCACCCAAACCTGACCGACTCGCACCGCCATACTCGCGCCGAAATAACCCCCAAACAGCGCGCCCGCGGCCATCAGTAGTGCATCAGACCAGACCACCAGATTCATCAGGGCGAAACTGAGGACAGCGATGCTATTAATGCAGATGCCGAGGAAGTTTTTAATTCCGTTTGCACGATTGAGGTCGTGCAAACCCAGAATCCCCATCGCAGCCAGCATCAAGATCCCGTTTCCGGCGCCGAAGTAACCGCCGTAGATCGAAGAGAAGAATTGAAACACGATGGCGCCCAGCCACCATTTGGCTTGTGGTTCAGCCACGATCGGCTGCAGGTGCAACCGTTTCGTTATCGTGCCCTGCATCATGAACAAGATGGTGCCAAAGAGAATCAGAAAGGGAACGAGACCGGCAAATGTCGGTGAAGGTGTGAAGATCAATAACCAGGCGCCGACTGCTCCGCCCACCACACTCGTTAGTCCAAGGCGAGTGAGGAACTGGGAACTGTTCTCGAGTTCGCGGCGATAGCCGTAGAGGCCGCCAAAGAGTCCGGGCCACAGGGCCACAGTGCTCGTCGCATTCGCAACCTTGGGATCAAGGCCGAGCCAGACTAGAACGGGGAAGGTGATCAAAGTGCCGCCACCGGCGATCGAATTGATTGCGCCCGCGGCGAACGCGGCGATAAAGAGGATAACGGGATAGATCATAAGCTTCGCGGTTTCGAGTTCCGACTTTCAAGTTCCCAGTTCAAGGTTGGGCTCTGCCAACTCGGAACTCGAAACTCGAAACTGGGCCTTGAGTTTCGCATGTTAGAATGCTGCGCTTTCCGATACCAGCAAAATCTTAAGCCATGAACCGGCGCCATTTAGTAATACTCGTACTTTTCAGCTTGCTGCCACTCCCTTGGTTGGCAGTAACCAACGGCGGCTCAAATTCCGCAGCAAGTGCTTCTAAAAAGACGCTCCGCGTTATGACGTACAACATTCACGTGGGCGTCGGCATGGACAAAAAACTCGATCTCGCGCGCATTGCCGATGTCATCAACCGCGAGCGTCCAGACCTGGTTGGCCTACAGGAAGTTGATCGCGGCGTGAAACGGACAGAAGGCAAAGACGAAATTGCCGAGCTGGCAAAGTTAACACGCATGGACTTCTCGTTCGCCCACAATTTGGATTATCAAGGTGGACAGTATGGCGTCGCGATCCTTTCGCGCCATCTGATTGCGCACGCCGATCACCAGAAGTTCGAGAACAAACGTGAGGCGGAGCGTCGCGGCATGCTGCGAGCCGAGCTAGAGTTCGACGGTAAGAAAATCAATTTTGTTACGACCCATCTCGATTATCAATTTGATGACGGAAGACTTTTTGAAACCGAGCAACTTCTGAGACTGCTGGACGGTGTACCCGGTTTGTTGATTGTCGCCGGAGATTTTAATGATGAACCCGTGGGCGGCGCCTACAAATTAATGTTGACGAAGTTTGACGATGGCTGGATCCAGAGTAAAGCGAAAGGCGTTGGGTTCACCTTTACCGCAGACAAACCCGTGAAGCGTATCGATTACATTTTTTGCCGCACGAGCGATCGCCTAAAGGTGAAGAAAGCCTGGGTGGTGCAGTCGTTGGCGTCAGATCATCTGCCCCTGATGGCAGAAATTGAAATCAGGTAAGATTGCCGATTGCCGATTGCTAATTGCCGATTTCGGGAATCGGATCGCCCGCAATCCGATACAGCTTCGGTGCTCAGTTGAGTCCTGAAGGAGGTTACTGAATGAGAATTTGTGCAGGTAAGAAACTTTTTCAGGTGCTGGTGCTCTCCTTGCTTATTGCGACCACGCCAGTTTCTCGCGCTCAAACTGGTCCTGAAGACTGGACGGCTTATCAGGATCTGGCTGTCGATCTCATGCGCCAGTTTCTCCGCATCAACACCTCGAATCCGCCAGGCAATGAAATCGAAGCGGCTAAGTTCCTCAAAACAATCTTCGACAAGGAAGGTCTGCCGAGCGAAATCTTCGAGTACAAACCGGGTCGCGCTAACATCATTGCTCGCTACAAAGGAAGTGGCTCGAAGCGACCCATCATTCTTCTAAACCACACAGACGTGGTAACCGCCGATCCGAAAGCCTGGCGCGTTGATCCTTTCTCCGCTGAGATAGTTAATGGATCGATCTATGGTCGTGGCGCACTCGATATGAAGGGTGAAGGTTTGCTGCAGCTGATGACGATGATCATTCTCGCGCGCGAAAAGCCGGCGCTTAGTCGCGATGTGATCTTTCTCGCGACCGCGGACGAAGAGGTGAAGGATGAAGGCTCCCTCTGGATGATTGCGAACAACGCGGAGCTTTTCAAAAATGCCGAATATCTCTTAACAGAAGGCGGCGACAATCTTCTCGCCGATGGCCAGGTAAAATTTGTTGGCGTCGATGTTGCTGAAAAGGCGCCTTTCTGGTTGCAACTGACGGCTACCGGCCAGCCCGGTCATGGCTCGCGTCCGATCGCAGATTCCGCCCCGAACCGCTTGACGCGCGTCATGAACCGTATACTCGATTACGAACCGCCGATTAAGTTGTTACCGGCTGTGGAAAAATTCTTCAAGGACATTGCGCCGTTACAGCCAGAACCTCTACGAGCAAAGTTTGCGAACATTCGCGAGTCGCTAAAGGATCCGGCGTTCGCGCGACAGCTCGCCGCAGATCGCGAATATGGTTTCCTGCTGCGCAACACGATTTCCTTGACGATGATGAATGGCGGCAAACAGACGAACGTCATTCCCAACGAAGCCACCTGCAATCTGGACATACGACTCTTGCCGGGCGAGAACCCTCAAGAGTTTCTCACCGAATTAAAGCGTGTCATCGACGATCCCACTATCAAGATCGAGAACGTCAATACCTTCAAGCCGCCAAACAGTTCCGCCACCGATACAGAATTGTTTGCAGTGATCTCGCGCATCACGAAAGTGCATCACCCGGAAGCGCTGATCACGACGAAGATGCTAAGCGGCTATACCGAAAGCCAGCTCTTTCGCCAACTGGGAATCATTGCTTACGGCTGGACTCCGATTTATACGACCGCTGAAGAAAACGAAGGCGTGCACGGCAATAATGAGAGGATTACGGTTAAGAATGTTCGTGAGGGAACCAGGGAGTTTTATGAAGTTGTATTTGGCATAGCCAAATAGTTTCGAGTTTCGGGTTGCGCGTTAAGAAAAAATCTTACCGCCAACGCGCCAAGAAACGCCAAGTACGCCAAGAAGCCTAGAGCAAGAAAAGGGTGACAATAGATCCCAAGCTTTCAAAGCAGGTGAAAGTCCATCCCAGATGCCAACGCTCAAGCAATTGGTAAAATTCTTTCTTTGCGGTCTTGGCGTTTTCTTGGCGTCTTGGCGGTGAAAGTGCTCACCTGAAAATCAAACAGTAAGTGTCCTGATTGCTCTCCCGCAATTCTGCATAGGCGCATACGTTGATTCGCGGCGAAAACAATTCTGAAAGGACCAGAGGTGCGGGGAGAGCTTAACCGGGAACCGCGCGCTCCTGAGTTTCGTTTACCCGGTTGTGAACAGATGCTTTGGAAGGTCGTGATGCGCGACCACACTAAAACATCACGTGAGTATGAAAAGGTCCGTCATCATTCTGGCTGTTCTCTCGTTCGTGATCCTGGTTGGCTCATTGACCGGAATGATCCATGCGGTGGGAGATGGCCTGCTCTTCTATGTCCGCGTAGCGCGACTCTACGCGAAAGATCCGCCCGAGAAGATCAAAGTGCCGCTTGCCGGAATCTCTAAAAAGCAAATCGCAAATACCTGGCACGCGGCGCGCGGCGCTAACCGGCTACATGAAGGCCAGGACATCTTCGCTGAGCGCGGCACACCGGTTTATTCAGCTACCAATGGTTATGTCTACAACATTGGCGAGAATCGGCTGGGTGGCCAAACGGTGTCCGTAATCGGCGCAGGTGGCCGCGTCTACTACTACGCGCACCTCGATTCCTATGCGGAGGGTTTGGAAGAAGGCGACTACGTGACGCCAAAGACAAAGCTCGGTTCGGTAGGTACAACCGGAAATGCGCAAGGCACGCCACCACATCTTCACTTCGGCGTCTACACAACTTCCGGCGCGATCAATCCACTGCCGTTGTTTGAGAGTCTTAAGGCTCAACTTCAAGGGGCCAAGGCAAAACTTCCAAATCCGAAATCCTAAGGCAAGGTCCAAAGTTGAACGCTCGCCCCAGTCCACAGTCCAACGTCCAGGTCCAAAGTCCACCCCTCATCCTCGTGATTGGTTCGAAGACGATCTCTGGTTCCCGATCTAAGTCGTAGCTTCAACGCCGGATGATGAAAGTGGTTTGCGGCTTTGCCGCTTTCCGTGCGGTAAGGCAAGCCTTACCGTCTTGCATTGATAATTCTGGGGGGCTGCGCCTCCGATAAACATAGGGAGATGTTTTCATATTGGCGGCCTAGCCGCGAACTTAAACTGTGGAGCCGGTAAGGCAAGCCTTACCGCACGGCAAGCGACAAGCCGCAAACATTCTCAAAAGGAAAGCGCGAGGCCTAAGCCCCGCGCTCGGTTTTTTGCTCTCCAAGCAAGTTTGGTAAGGCAAGCCTTACTGATCGAAAGCGGAAAGCCAAGCTGGTCTACTGCCATTCGCCCAGCCTACTGCCTACTGCCTACTGCCTACTGC
>JBPCMI010000192.1:0-9879 GCA_051002415.1 Pyrinomonadaceae bacterium | reverse complement strand
CTGTTGGGCGCTGTGTTCACCAAAAGTCGCAACTGTTCTCGTTCATGGACGAGGTCGCCCGACGCGCGTGAGATTTGTACGAGATGCCAAAGGGAGTACTCAGTCAGTGCCGACCGGCGGGCAATGTTTGCTTGATAAGTGTTAGCTGCACCTGCGACATCCCCAGCCTTCTCCTGAAGCCGGGCAAGCAAATAGTCGTAGTTATTGGCAGCGAAGAGTTGCGGATTCGCGGTCTGCAGTACCCGGAGTTGGTCCAGAGCTGCCGAAAAGTTACCTTCATCAATAGCGGATCGTAGTTGCTGATGGTTAGCCTGGGGCGTTTGTGCCCCCACCGTAAGAAAAAGAAAACCTACTGTCGCAAGAACGGTGCTGACGTGAGCGAATTTGGCTTTATGATGCACGTATGGAATTATCGACCATGGTAAGGGAATTCCCAAACGCGGCTATCTCGCTATTCAGCGTCGGTCTCACGCATAAATGATTTTGAAGGAACAGAACTCTTCAATGATAAAACGCGCCACCATATTGGACAGTGCGCGTGTCGCCAACGACATCAAGCGAGAAGTCGCCGCTGCTGTGATTGCACTGTGGGACGAGCGCGAGGTGAAACCGTGCCTCTCTGCGGTGCGAGTCGGAGACGATTCGGCGTCTGAGACTTACGTACGAAACAAGATCAAGGCTTGCGAAGAGGTAGGAATCCATTCCGAACATCACGCACTTCCCGCAACCACCTCTCAGACTGAATTGCTGGAGTTGATAACTTCACTCAACCTACGACCAGACGTCGATGGGATTCTGATTCAAATGCCTCTGCCGAAGGGCATTGATGAAAGTGCGATTTTGGAAGCCGTCAACCCGGCTAAAGACGTTGACGGCTTTCATCCGCAGAATGTCGGACGGCTGGCAATGGGGCACCCAAATTTTGTTCCCTGCACGCCCGCGGGGATTATGGAACTGCTCAAGCGCAATGATATCGAAATTCGCGGGGCTGATGCTTGCGTAATTGGCCGCAGCCAGATCGTCGGACGTCCCATGGCCCAACTCCTGATTCAGAGCGACGCCACGGTGACGGTCTGCCATTCTAGAACGCGCGATCTCGCGGCCGTGGCCCGCCGGGCAGACATACTCGTGGTCGCGATCGGCCGCCCGGGTATGGTTGGAGCGGATTACATCAAGCCGGGCGCGACGGTGATTGACGTGGGTATGAATAGAGTCACGGATGAAACCAGCGCGCGCGAGCTCTTTGGTGAGGACGCGGACCGGCGGATCAGAGTGATCGGCAAACACGGCTACACGCTCGTCGGCGATGTGCATCCGGCCGAAGCTGATCGGGTAGCAGGCCAACGAACCCCCGTTCCTGGTGGCGTCGGACTGTTAACAGTAGCGATGCTTTTGGCAAACACAGTGAAGGCCGCAAGGCAGAGATTGGAATAGATTGCCAATTGCCGATTGCCGATTTACGTGGACATGCTACCTCAACGCGCTTATCCCGCAATAAGTTCTGAAGCCTCTGGCTCGAACAATTGCCAATCCGCAATCGGCAATCGGCAATGACCATGCTTCGTGTCGGTCTTACAGGATCAATAGGCGTTGGTAAATCATTCGTGGCCGGCGTTCTTGAAGGGCTGGGTTGTCACGTCGTTGATGCCGATCAGACGGCGCGCGAGGTCGTGATGCCCGGGTCTATGGGATTGGCCGCTGTTGTTGCTGCCTTTGGTAAGGACGTACTGCGCGAAGATGGAACTCTCGACCGCCCAAAGTTAGGAGTCGTCGTTTTTCGCGATCAAGAGAAAAGGGAGTTGCTGAATTCAATCCTTCATCCCCACATCATCACTCGTCAGGATGAACTGCTGCAGGAATGGGAAAAAGAAGACCCCTTGGGTATCGGTATAATTGACGCAGCTTTAATGATTGAGTCCGGTGGCTACAAAAGATTCGATAAGTTGATCGTGGTACATTGCCGTCCAGAAGTTCAGCTGCAGCGACTGATAACACGCGACAGACTTTCCGAATCCGAAGCACGACAGCGAATCGCTGCGCAAATGCCTCAGGAAGAAAAGTGTAAGTTTGCCGACTATCTGATTGATACCTCCGAAGGCTTTAAAGTCACGCGCGCGCGGACAGCAGAGGTTTTGTCTGAGTTGCAGGAACTGTCTCGCCGGCAAGTTGTCTAATTCATACGAATGAAGTTGAACCGCTTCTCCCCCAGATTAAGATTCCCTTTAACTGGCCTTCTGCTGCTCGCCTTGAGCATTGCGCCCACTGCTTGTTTCACCGAGAAAACTTACGAAGCTTATTACGGCCGCGTCATTGTTCCGCGTGACCAGGGTTTCCGCTGGATCGATGGCACGTTGCCGCAGACTTTTGATCCAGCATTTGCCGCGGCGCCTCCGGATACGGATCTGGTCCGGGCGATTTTTGAGGGACTGACCGATTACGATCCGAAAACGTTGGCGGCGATTCCTGGCGTGGCCAAACATTGGGAATCGGCAAACGACGGGCGCACCTGGACTTTTTATCTCCGCGAAGATGCACGCTGGTCTAACGGCGAATCCGTGGTGGCGAAAGACTTCGTTGATTCCTGGCGCCGCACCATGCGCATTGGCGACCTGGCCCCGCATACGGACCTGCTAAGCAATATCGTCGGAGCCGCTGCAGTTTCGGTCCCCGATCTGCCATCACGCAGCAGCAACTCGCGGGCGCCGCGCGCCGGGTCAGGAAACCCAGCGACTGGCGCTGACGCTCGCTTTGGCGCAGAGGCGGTTGACGAGCATGTTTTGCGCGTGCGACTGCAAGTTCCGGACTTAAATTTTCCGGCCCTCGTTGCGCATCCGGTATTTCGTCCGATCAAAGTTGCGCCGGATAACTCACTTAAAAGGATTGATGCAACCGGCCTGGTTTCCAATGGCGCCTTTTCGGTAACTCAGCAAGACGATAATCGAGTCTTGTTGAAACGCGCGGACAACTACTGGGCTAAGAGCGAAATTACTTTGGAGCGTGTTGAGTTTATTGGCGCGGATAATGCGGAAGCCGCGCTTGCTGCGTATCGCGCGGGAGAAGTGGATGCTGTCACCAACTCCGCTTTTGAACCGCTGGCTTTGAAACTTCTCGCTCCCTATCAGGACTTTCGTCGTAAAACTTACGGGGCCTTAACCTATTACAGTTTCAACATGTCTCACGAGCCGTTTGATGACGTGCGCGTCCGCGAGGCGCTTGCAATTGCAATCGATCGCGAACGGCTGGCCCAGGGCGATATGGGAGGTGCCACAGAACCTGCGAAAAAGTTCCTCCCAGAGCTGCAAACCGATTCGAGTAAGGCCGTAGTCTCTAAGACGGACCTGCTGGAGCGAGATGCGGAACGCGCGCGCGAGTTGTTGGCCGAGGCCGGTTACCCCGACGGGCGCGGGTTTCCCGTCGTGCGCTTGTTGATAAATCGCAACGAGCAACAGCGTCTGATCGCGAATTCAATTGCCACGATGTGGCGCAGCATTCTGAATATCGAGACCGAGATCAGCATTAAGGGTTGGGACGAGTATGAAGCCACGATTGCGGCCGGGGACTACGACGTGGTGCGGCGCGGCATGGTGATGCGAACGACGGATGAGCTAACAAATATTCGGGCGATTTTCCAACAAGGCAGCCAGCCCTCTGCTTCCCCTGAAAACAGTCAGGCGACAAACGCGGCTACTCCGGGGGCCAGAGACAGTTCGGAACCGGTAAGGCCAGCCGGGTCAACACCGCTCGAGTCAGAAGCGGACGCCTTGAAAGAGCTGCGAGCAATACCGCTGTACTTCGCTTCGTCGCATGCGTTAGTTAAACCTTACGTGACTGGTTTCGATTCCAACCTGCTCGATGTTCCTTCCCTTAAGCATGTGCGCATTCAGATGAACTGGACGGCGCCGGGCCGCGCGGACAAAGGCAGACAATGACATTGCCGATTTTAGATTGGCAATTGCCGATTGGTTCTCGCTGCTCGCGGATAATTGCAAATGGGCAATCGGAAATCGGCAATCTACACTGATCTCTTTCTTGATCAAAGCATTTTCGCGTGTTAACTTTCGGCGCGCGTCGCCTCCTTTCGAAGGTAAACCAAGTGAACATCGACCCCCTCCGCAAGCGCATCATGATCGCCCTGCTCATCGCGGCTTCTGCCTTCGTTTCGATTAGCTGCAATGTGGCCACCGGCAATGAAGAATTTTTCGGCAAAACCACGCCTCCGGAAGGAAACATTCTTCGGTATGTAAACGGTCCGGAGCCGGAATCGTTTGACCCTGCGATCAGTTCGGGTCAACCAGAAGCGCGCATCTACATGGCGCTCTTCGAAGGATTAGTCGAATACGATCCAAAATCGCTTGATGCAATTCCCGCCATCGCCGAACGTTGGGATACTAATAGCGATTCGTCGGAATTTGTTTTCCATCTGCGGCACAATGCCCGCTGGTCAAACGGCGATCCGATCAACGCACATGACTTCATTTATAGCCTGCGCCGCGCTTTGTCGCCGGAAGTTCAATCGCGAACTGCAAATCTGGCCTACTACATCAAGAACGCGCAGGCATTCAATTCCAAGTCGGTCTTTGTGCGCGACCCGCAAACGGGAAAATTTCTGTTGGAGCAGGATTTAGCAGAGGAGCCACCGACAACTTCTGTTTCGCTTAGCCAGAAAGTTCTGGGCGCGAACGAATCGGAATATTCACTTGCTGAGGGCAATTCTGTAACTCCCGACACACCTTTTCATCAGTACATGCATTCGCCTGCCCGACTGGTTCTGCCCGGCAGTGAAAAGGCGCGGCAGAAAATGCTGGACGCGAATCCAAAGCTGAAGGCGGCGCTTGCAGGCAAGGAGCTCGTAAAAGTTACCGGTGAGGATGTGGGGATTGAAGCCGTTGACGACTACACGGTGCGCATCTCGCTCGCACAGCCGGCGCCATATTTCACCGGACTAGCTGCTCATCAACTCTTTCGCCTGGTTCCGCGCAAAGTCATCGAGCAATACGGCGACAAGTGGACCGATCCCGCTAACATCGTCACGTGTGGCCCCTTCAAGATGAAATCCTGGAAGCCCTACAGCGAAGTGGTCGTGCAGCGAGACCCGATGTATTGGGACGCTAAGAATGTAAAGCTCGATGAAATCCGGTTCTACGTTTCCGTAGATCATCCCACGACGATGAATCTTTATAAGGTTGGCGCCGCCGACGCGGTCGTGAACCACTCGGTGCCTCACGCCTGGGTTGATGTGATACGGCCCAAGAAGGACTTCATGGATGCTGCTGAAGCGGCCATCTCGTACCTTCTGATCAATGTCACTTTACCGCCGATGAATGATTTGCGCGTGCGCCGCGCCTTTAATATGGCGATCGACAAAGAGACATACTCGAGATCCAAACGCACCACCAAACCTCTCTCGGCATTTACCCCCACGGGAATATTTGTCGGTTATCCGCAGCCGCAAGGTGATCGGTTCAATCCAGCCGAAGCTCGCAGACTGTTAGGCGAAGCTGGATATCCAGTCACGCAGAAACCTGATGGCACTTATGTCTGTGAGAAGTTTCCGGCTGATGAAGTGAAGTTAATGTTTGCCACGCATTCATCTAACAAGGCCCTTTGCGAGTTTATGCAGGCGCAGTGGAAGCAGAACCTTGGAATCACGGTAATGCTCAACAACCTCGAAGCGAAAACCTATATGGCCTCTCGGGGAAAACTGGAATACAAGGGATTTGCCCTGGGGATTTGGGGTGCTGACTACATGGATCCCGCCACCTTCCTCAACTTGTTTCTCACTCCCAGTGGCGACAACGGCAGCGGCTGGTGGGACCAGAAATATGCTGACCTACTGGAGGAGGCGAATCACACCGGCGATAAGCAAAAACGCTACGAGCTGCTAGCTAAAGCTGAGAAGTACATGCTCGACGCGCAACCAGTGATACCACTCGAGACGCCTTCGGTGAACTGGGTCAAAAAACCTTACGTCAAGGGTCTTTATCCCAATCCATCCTCACTATTTGCCTGGAAGTTTGTGTACATCGAACGCGATCCGTCGAAGTGGGACTATCGCACTCCAAGTTTGGCTGAATAGTAGACAGGCGTCCGTGCCTGTCTTTCTTATGCTTCGTTTCATCATCAAACGTTTGCTGATCACCATTCCCACGATCCTGGTGGTGATTACGATCACCTGGGGACTGATCAGACTCGCTCCGGGAAACTTCTACACCGGCAACAAGAAACTGCCGCCTGCAATTGAACAAAACATTCGAGAAAAGTACGGACTCGACAAACCTTGGTATGAACAATACCGGCGCACAATGTGGGGCATCCTGCGGCATCTCGACTTTGGTACCTCACTGTCTTATCCCGGCCAGTCTGTTAACGCAATCATCGCCCGCTCAATTCCTATCTCTGCCACCGTGGGTTTGTTGGCTTACTTGCTCGCTTTAATCGTGGGGATTGCCATCGGTGCCAGCGCCGCGATGAAACCAAATTCGCCCTGGGACTATGCGGCGATGGGGTTTGCGATGCTCGGAATCTCCATCCCTAATTTTGTGCTCGGGCCCATCCTCGTTCTCGTTTTCTCCTTGACGCTGTACTGGTTGCCACCCTCGCGATGGGAGGGATTTCCCAGCAGAAACATCATCCTTCCAGTGATTACGCTCGCGGCGCTCTATACGGCTTACATCGCCAGGCTGACGCGCGCTGGACTGCTCGAGGTATTGCGGTCTGACTATATCCGTACGGCGCGAGCTAAGGGTCTCAGCGAGAAGCAAGTGCTTCTTCGGCACGCATTAAGAGGAGGCTTGATGCCTGTAGTTTCCTATACGGGACCGGCCCTGGCTTTTCTGCTGACGGGTACTGTTGTCGTGGAAAGGATTTTTATTCTTCCAGGGCTGGGAAACTATTTTCTGCAAGCATCGCTGAATCGTGATGAGCCACTAATTATCGGTATTATTGCTTTCATTGCCATCGTTTTGCTCTTGATGAACTTACTCGTTGATATCGCTTACGGTTATCTCGATCCACGAATACGCTACTGACAAAGTCTCGCGTGTGAAAGAAGACCGCTCAAACAAGCCGGCTGACCCAGATAACGTCGAGCCCGCCTTTACGCCCCTAGGGACGCCTCCCGCGCCGCCGATCCGGCCTCGGACTGGAGACATAATCCATACAACGGCTGAGTTGGCAGTAGGAGAAGGCGACGTGCGTTCAGCCGAGCTGGGAGAAGTTGTGCGGGGCACTTCGCTCTGGAGCGATGCCTGGCGACGCCTCCTCAAGAACCAGCTTGCCGTGCTCGGCCTGGTTTTCGTGATTCTTATCACCATCGCTGCAGTGGTTGGACCGACGATCATCAACAAGGTAAATGGTATTACTCCTGATTACATTCCCGGCGATGCGGCATTAATAAGATCGTTCCCGCCATTCCGAGCGCCGGACGGTTCGTTTTCCGCGAAGCATCCGATGGGCACTGACAATCAAGGTCGCGACCTATTTGCCCGGACGCTGCAAGGCGGGCAGATCTCCCTGATGGTTGGCATCATCGCGACTTTAATGTCGCTGATCATAGGAGTTAGTTACGGAGCGATTGCCGGTTATCTGGGAGGGCGCACCGATAACATCATGATGCGCCTCGTCGATGTGCTCTATTCTCTTCCCTACATCATCATCGTCATCGTTTTGCTGTCGATGTTCAAAAAACAAACAGCGCAGGGACAGTTGATTCTTTTGTTCGTGGCGCTGGGCTCGGTGTCATGGTTGACGATGGCGCGGATCGTTCGCGGGCAAGTGCTTTCACTGAAGAACCAGGAGTTTGTGCTCGCGGCGCGGGCCACGGGGGTTTCAACACCCCGAATTATTTTTCGGCACATTGTGCCAAACACACTTGGGCCAGTGATTGTCTATGCAACTCTAACAATTCCGTCAGTAATGTTGTCGGAGGCATTTCTTTCGTTTTTGGGGTTTGGAGTGCAAGCTCCACTCGCATCTTGGGGGACGCTGGCAGCCGATGGCAGTCAGACGATTGCGATTTACCCATGGCAGCTGATCGGACCAGGGATAGCAATGGGACTCACGCTGTTTTCCTTGAACTTTATCGGCGATGGCTTGCGAGACGCATTCGATCCGCAAATGAGAAAATAGACAGGTTTCAGGTTTCAAGTTCTATTACCGAGGGTTGATCTCTGGATCGAAGCTGGAGAGCATTGACCGGCAGTGAGCACTAGACCTGAGACATGAAACCTGAAACGTGAGACTTGAAACTGAGCCTATGAACAACGGAAACTTGTTAGAGGTTAGCGACCTGCGCACGTACTTCCACACGGACGACGGCCTGCTGAAGGCGGTGGATGGGATTTCGTTTTCCCTGAAGCGCGGCGAAACGCTCGGCATCGTTGGTGAGTCAGGCTCGGGAAAATCGGTAACCAACCTCTCGCTGATTCGGCTGATACAGTCGCCCCCGGGCGAGATCGTTTCCGGAAAAGTGGTTTTTGCAGGACAAGATATTCTGGGAATGACCAACGCGCAATTGCAAAAGATTCGCGGGCGACGTATCGCTGTCATCTTTCAGGACCCGATGACGTCACTCAATCCATTCCTGAAAATTTCGCGCCAACTAATGGAGATGACACGGCTTCATCTTGGCCATTCAAGGACTGAGGCGTATGAACACGCGATTAGGATGCTGGAAACAGTCGGAATCCCGGATGCGCGGCGGCGCGTCGATGATTATCCGCATCAGTTTTCTGGGGGAATGCGACAGCGAGTAATGATTGCGATGGCGCTCTCCTGCAAGCCTGAACTCTTAATCGCGGACGAGCCTTCCACAGCTCTTGACGTTACGATTCAAGCGCAGATTCTGGAATTAATTAAGAAGCTGAAAGACGAAACCGGAACCAGCGTAATTCTGATTACACACGATCTCGGTGTCGTGGCTGGAATGACAGATCAGGTGATTGTCATGTACGCAGGAAAGCTGTTTGAGCAGGCGCCCACGGAGGAACTGTTTGCGCAGCCCGGCAACCCTTACACGAAAGGACTGCTTCGCTCGGTCCCCGACCCTTCGGGCGAACAGGGAAAGCTTTTCCAGATTCCGGGGCAGCCTCCTGACGTCGCGCGTTTGCCGCCTGGGTGTCCTTTTGCGCCGAGGTGTGAACGTGCTGAAGAGATTTGTACCAGAGAGTTTCCACCTTTGGTGGAATTGAATCCGAAGCATCACTCGCTTTGTCACTTCGCGAAAGAAGTTTACGAAGAGTCAGCACAATAGGATTGCGGATTGTAAACCCGCGATTGGTCTTTAGCCAAGGGACCCAATTGATCAAAGAAGAAGAAGCAAAACCGAAACCGGACGCTGATGCGCAAGCGCTCATTTCGATCCGCGATCTCAAGGTTCGCTTTGGAAACGTCAAGGCTGTCGACGGCGTGACCATCGATATCAAGCCTGGCGAGACGCTCGGGCTTGTAGGAGAGTCTGGATGCGGCAAGACCACGCTCGGCCGCGCCATCCTCCGTCTCATTGAACCCAGCAGTGGCGAAGTGTTCTTTCGTAATCGCAACCTTGCAAAACTCTCTCAACGCGAGCTGCGTGAACAACGACGCCATCTGCAAATCATTTTTCAGGATCCATATTCGTCGTTGAATCCGCGGATGACCGTGGGCCAGATTGTGCGTGAGCCCCTTGAGACGTTCCGGCTGGCCAAGGGAAAAGCGGCCGACGAACGCGTCAGTGAATTACTTGAGACGGTAGGATTGAGTCGCCGTTTTAGTAAACGCTTTCCGCACGAATTTTCAGGTGGTCAACGACAGCGTGTCGGCATTGCCCGCGCGTTGGCAGTCGAGCCATCGTTTATCGTTGCTGATGAACCAATTTCGGCGCTCGACGTGTCAATCCAGGCT
>JBPCMI010000191.1:0-5869 GCA_051002415.1 Pyrinomonadaceae bacterium | reverse complement strand
GTATCAAGCAATAAAAGCTTGAGAAATATCTTGTGATCACGTAGCGGCGCCGGAAGAGACAACATGCGTTCATGTGTGGTTCCATCTTCCAGTTTCAGACGGATGCGCAACTCATTAGTTGCGAGCGCATAGGCAAGCAAACGAGCACAGAGTTGATTGAGCAGCCGCGCAAAGATGAAAGACAGAGGCTCGAGCTCGGCAAGTGGATATTCCAACTCGATCTGGTTATCAAAGATGGGCGTGGGTTGCTTAAGTTGTAAGTGACGTTCTGTTTTTCCGGCAGCCAGCTGTTGGAGTTTGACTCCATCTTGGCCCAAACGTTCGGCGACGCCGGTTGTGGGCAGCTTCACGAAATCATGAAACGTACGCACGCCCCATAGTCTTAAGGTTTCTAAAATTTCATCGGCTCGCTTAGTGTCCAAATTCCAAAGTCCAAGGTCCAATGTCTCTCTATTCAATCTTGAATTAGGAGGTTTCAAGATTGATTTGGGAGCTCCTGACTTTGGACCCTGGACGCTGGGGCGGGGGCTTAACAGCTTTTCGATCGGCAAATCCCCGAGGGCAGTAAGTTCTTCTCCCGGCTCGATGAAAGTTATTCCTTTTAAAAACCGCGCGGCGAGGATGGCCGAGTCAGGATTACCTGCGAGAGAAACACTAATCCTTTGCCCCAACCCGCCCTCAGCTTTTGATCGCAGGGCGTGGTTAGAAATCTCATTCGCTAATTTGTAGGCTGAACCAAAGCGGAGCTCGCATCCAGCAACGTCGAGCACCACACAGTCAGGCATCGTTTCCTCGACCAAGGGAGAAAAGGAGTAGCCAAAATCGGCTAAGGAGGCGGCAGCAGAAAGATCTGGACAGTAAATGCAGCTAAACATAGGACACCTTGTTGTGATGGAACAGCTAACGGCGGGCGAAGATTAGCGAAAATCTCCGAAGACTGTCAAGCCGGGATTTTCAGAAGCCGGTTAGGCGTGAGATTCGGCATTAAAATGGGCCGATCTCGTCCCCACATGGAGTGGGCGGCGGCGGTCGAGCTGAACTTTTACGCTGGAGAGTAAGTTAGCGTGAGTTGGCGAACCAGCATTTGGAGGGAGAGTCATTCCCGCAGCGGAGGTCCAGGCATCAGTCTCCCTCCTTAACTCCAAGGCCAGGGAGGCGCACGAACGGACGCACGAATCTGCTGCAATCACGACCAGGACAGTCGGGGTTTTCTCAACCGTACGTCGAAAGCGATACCACCAAGAAGAAATGATGCGTCGTGCGTCTTTGCCGGCAACATCGCCCAGATCCAACAGCACCAGTCCAAAACCCCCACCCTGTAAAAGCAGGTCAGTGGCTTTGAATGCGTGTTCGACATTCGCAGCACAACGGATCCACAACAGCTGATCCAAATCCAACTGCAGTTCATCGGCGGAGTTCGGATCGAAAACATCGCTCGTGTCTATGAGCGCACATACTTCTTTGTGGGCGGCTGCGTGTGCCAGCAGGGAAAGCATGAAGCTGGTGCGGCCGGAGGAAGGCGCGCCAAAGATTTCAGTGATGGCACCGCGCGGTAGTCCTGTAATAACCGAATCAACTGTCGCAATTCCTGTTGCCATTATCTCGGCCGGTGGCTTTTGAGGATTAAAAGGCGCGCCAAACCGGCTGGTTATCTCAGCTTCAAATGTCGCTTTGGACAATGCCACACGCATGATTTATAACCTCTAACATTGATCTGGGAGCAGTCGAAACAATGCCCCGCGGCAAATCTGTCAATCATTCAGCGAGCGATTTAATTCCGGATCGTCCTTCCCTGCCTCACTTCGTGAAGCCGCAGCCGATTGTCGCGCTTGCGATCTATGGAAGCGCGGAACGCAAACAGTTTTTGGCGAAGGGCGTCGTCGAGCCAAAGTAATGTTCATTGGCGAACAACCAGGTAACGAAGAAGACCTCACCGGGAAACCGTTTGTAGGTCCTGCCGGCAAGCTATTCGATAGCGCTCTGGCAGCAGCTGGAATCGATCGTTCGCAAACTTACGTCACCAACGTGGTGAAACATTTCAAATGGGAGCCTCGCGGCAAGCGTCGCATTCACAAGAAACCCAATGCTGTTGAAATTGCCGCTTGTCATCCCTGGCTTCAGGCCGAGATTGCTGTAATCAAACCCGCGGAAATTGTCGCCCTCGGCGCCACTGCTGCCCAGTCGCTACTGGGCCCTAAGTTTCGCGTGACAAAGGAACGGGGTAAATTTCTTGAATCGAACCTCGCTCCCTATGTGATGGCTACCGTTCATCCTTCCTCAATTCTCCGGGCGCCTGACGATGCGACCCGCCGTTTGGAGTTGCGCCGTTTTATCGACGACCTCAAAAAACTTGCTCGAGTAATTAAATAACCCGTAAGTTTCTCCTCAACCCTTGACCGCCGTTCCTATGTTCGTTAATATTCGCTCTGTTTTCAGCGCGCGCCGAAAATCTAACACAGGCCCTTAGTTCATTTCAAGAGAGGATTTGCAATGCCGGTAACTGCTCGCCAGCGCCAGGTGTTCGAGTTCATATCGCGCTATCAAGAAACCCACAAACAGCCGCCGACTATTGCTGAGATTGGCAAGCAATTCAAAATGAGCTCGTCGGCGAGCGTGCATAGCATCCTCATGGCGCTGGAGCGCGAGGGGCTAATTAAACGCATTCCCAACGTCAGCCGCGGTATCGAGCTCATCGATCAAGAAACCGCTCGCGAAACTTACGAGATTCCCTTGCTCGGCACCGTGGCTGCGGGACAGCCGATCGAGGCGATTCTCACTCACGACACTGTTGCAGTACCGCGCGACATGATTGGACAAGGACGCACGTTCGCGTTACGCGTGCGCGGGGATTCAATGATTGAGGAAAATATTCAGGATGGCGACACCATCATCGTCTCGGCGCAACAAACTGCGCAAAACGGCCAGATGGTGGTAGCGCTGATTGATGGAAATTATGCGACGGTGAAGAAATTTTACCGGGAACCAGAATTCATTCGCCTCGAGCCCGCCAATCCACAGTTCAAACCTATTTTCATCAAGACGCCCGAGCGGATCGAGATCCAGGGGATTGTGCGCGGCTTGATTCGAAGATACGCGGCTCCAGCGACATAGAAGTTGGTGGTTTCGGGTTTCGGGTTGAGCTAGTTTCGACTTCGCCAGCCATTGGTTAACAACATGTCTGATGAGGACTCTGCTGAACTACTCGAAACGGAGAACGCGAAACTGGAAACAGATTTCGCAGGGTTTGCGCTAACTGAGTGCCTGATCCAAACCGATCTGCAAACAGAAAAGTACCTTCGGCGTGTAATCCGGACCGCATTCGAGTTGGCCGTTTACAATCGCTTTGGTGCGGACATTGGTGGCTTCTGGCTAATGACCGAGCAGATTGAACAACTGCGAAAACTTCCTGAGTACTACTCTCCGGCTGAAGCCGTCTTTGTTGCTAACGCGGTTGAGATCTATTTACAAGCGCAAGTTAACGGATTCTATAAACGCCAATTCTGAATAAAGCATTGCCACGCGGAGTCGCAAAGAATGCTGTTGACGTAACCCCTGACGAATCCGTTGCCAAGTTGAAATCCCGTTTAGGTTAGCGGACTCTGCACTTTAGACTTTGAACTTTGGAGTTTCTTACCCGCTAGCCGTGTCACGATAATCGCGATTCCGGAAATGATCATCAGCCCACCCAGAAGCGTGCGTCCATGTAACTCTTCATCGAGGACCAGCATGCCGAGCGTCACTGCGACCACCGGCGTCACAAGCGCAATCAACATCGTCTTGGTAACGTCCATGTTTTGTACGAGCCAGTAGTACAGCAGGAAAGCGACCACCGATCCGACAACTGCCAAATAGATCAACGCCACTACGGCCATAGGCGTCCAATTAAAGTGTAACGGATTACCTTCCCAGGGAATTCCGATCAACAGCAAAGGAATCATGCCAAAGAACATTTGACCGCCTGCCAGAATCGCCGGGTCCAGATGCTTGCCGTACGCCTTCACGAGGACATTCGAATAAGCAGCGCCCATCGAACTGACTATCAGCGCGGCGCATCCTGCCACAGCCTTAGGGCCGGCCACGTCTAATTGGTTTGAAAAAATAACTGCCACTCCGATCACGCCCAGAACGATGCCAATTATCTTTGCCGGGGTCATCTGTTCGCCTGGAAGATAGAAATGCGCAATCACCAATCCGAAAGCCGGTATCGTGGATTGCAGGACTGCGGCTAAACCAGAGGAGATATATTGCTCGCCCCAGAACAACAAGCCGTAGTTCACACAAAAAGCCAGGATGCCGCTGACGAATAACAGCAACCAGTCGCGCGAACTTTTCGGTAATGACAGACGACGAAGCGCGATAATGGTTGAGAGAATGGCAACCGCAACAACGAACCGAATGCCCGCGAATGTGAAGGGCGGCAGGTTTTCGAGTCCCAGTTTGATGAAGAGCCAGGTCGAGCCCCAGATGCAGCAAAGCAGAAGCCAGACGAGGCGTGGTTTCATAACTCAGGGTAACTGGTTCAATGAGCTTTTAGAAAGTACGCCGTGGTAATCTGATCGCTGAGACGCAGAGGCACAGAGACGCAAAGATAATTGAACCAGTCACGATTTGTGGATCAAATTGGCTTTTGATTACTTCAATTAATCCCTCTGCGTCTCCGGGTCTTGGCGGTAACGTCTTAGGTCGGCGGATTTTCTAACTTGATGACTGCAAAAGCGGCGCCTTGCGGATCGGTCATCACTCCCATGCGACCGACTCCCGGAACATCCATGGCAGGCACGCACGATTTGCCCCCAAGTTCCGTGGCGCGTGCGACGATGGCATCGGTGTCAGCAACGGCAAAGTAAAGCATCCAGTGAGGTGGTACATCGCCCATTTCCGGTCCCGGCTCGTACATGCCGGCGGCCGGTCGATCGCCGTTCATAAATGACGTGTAGGTCATCGGGCCCATCTGCTGCACATTCTTGTCCCAGCCAAATACGCCGCAGTAAAAGTCGCCGGCTTTGGCGATATCCCTAGTGGCAAGTTCATTCCAGCAGAGGGAGTTTGGCGTGTTAACGATGCCAGCTCCTTGATGAGTGCCTGGTTGCCAGAGCGCAAACATCGCGCCTGTGGGATCCTGAATCACAGCCATTCGTCCCATTGTGTAAACATCAAACGTCTCTTTCATCAAAGTCGCACCCAGCGATTTTGCTTTGGCCGCCGATTCTTCTGCGTTAGCCACCGAAATGTAAGACATCCAATGCGGCGGCACTCCATTTGAAGTCATCTCTGACGGCATCTGGTAAAGAGCGCCGACGTCTTTCCCGTTTTGTTTCAGGATCGTATAGACCCCGCTTGGCCCCACTGGGTTGTCGATAAAATCCCAGTCAAACAACTGCGTATAAAACTTCTTCGCAGCTTCACCGTCAGTCGTGCCCAACTCTACCCAGCAAAAGGTTCCCGGCTTGTACGCAGTGCTCTCCTGCATTTTTGCTTCGGTCATTTTTACTCTCCTCCAGAATTTTCAGTGCCCGGGTACGCGCAGATCGAGCCGGTTGCAGCACTGATTGGTTTTAGCTTGTTGGATTTTAGGATGTCTAATTCGGGGAAAATGTACGCCAGAAAAACGGAAAGCGCTACTCTCAGCAAGCTGATCGTAGCGCAATCCGTTTCCCATAAATCGCCGAAGCTTTCTATAGGGTGGCAACTTCGCTTGTACACGCAGAAGTTGCCGATTTGTATCCCGGATGAAAACTTGCGGTAAGTCTTTCACCGGTCAGCACGCGATTAGCTTTCGCCAATCTCGCATCCTTGCGGACGCGGCGCCTTTAGGTTTTTGTTGCGGTGGCTTTTCCTCCACCTTCGGTTACGTTCCGACAACGTGGCC
>JBPCMI010000190.1:0-10995 GCA_051002415.1 Pyrinomonadaceae bacterium | reverse complement strand
CGATTGTTCCGCCGCCGTGATCGATGGACGGGTCTACTTTGGTGGCGAGGACGGATTCTTCTATTGTCTCAGTCTGACGGATGGAACCCTCGTTTATAAAACTGGGCGACTTGGTTCGATGGAGGGAAGCTTCTCGGTTCTTGACCAGCGTATTTTCATCGGCACTGAGCAAGGCGACCTTTATTGCCTGCGGCTCGAAGATGGCGCCACTATTTGGAAAGCGCGCATCGGCGCCGATTCCGACTCGACGCCGGTGATCGCGAAAGGGCTGGTTTACACAGCGGCCGAAGATGGATTTGTTTATTGCTTTCGCGAGTCGGATGGCGCACTCGTTTGGAAGTTCAAGGCTGAAGGCGGACTGAGCCGGAACTTCAAGGAGGGGAGTGGATTTTGGGCCAGCCCGGTCTTACACAACGATCGGGTTTACATTGGTTCGAACAATGGGCAACTTTATTGCCTGACGGCTGACAAGGGTGAGGTGGTTTGGAAGCATCTGGTGCGCGCGCCTATTTGGGGCACAGCTCCAATCGTCGACGGCCGAGTGGTATTCGGAGACAAGTCCGGTTGGATGTATATGCTAGCCGCGGATGATGGACGGCGTCTCTGGGAGTTAAAGATTGGCGATAACGTCAACGCCACGCCTGCGATTCTTGATGGCAGGATCTACATCGGAGCTTTTAATGGAAAGCTGTATTGTTTGGGGTGACTGTCAGTAGTCAATGGTCAGTGGTCCGTAGCCAGTTCAATAGAACGACGAGATAACAACCACTTACGACCGACAGCCAACCACTGACAACTGACCACTGACAACTGACTGTTTTGATTTACCTAATCGACAACACCATCGATGGCCAGGGGGCTAGTCCTCGAGAGATTCGAGTGGCGCTGGAACGGGTAAGACCTGATTTGGAGCTCCTAACCGAACGGTTTACCGAGGTTTCGCTCCAGCGAGTTCAAGCACTGAATCCTTCGCACATCATCCTCAGCGGCCAAAGTCATCCCTGGGAGCGATATTCCCCGGAATCGCTGGCCGGAGTCTTCTCAGTAATCAGAGAAGCGCAACAACCAATCCTCGGAGTATGTGGCGGTCACCAACAGATGGCCTTGGCCTTCGGAGCTCCGGTCGGGCTTATGGGACGGCTGGAACCGGGCGAGGGGTATGAGGGCGCCAAACGCGAGCGCGGTTTCTATGACGTCCAGACGAATGCCCAGGGGATCTTCCAGGACTTGCCCGCCAAAATTACGGTTTGGCATTCACACTTCGATGAAGTCAAAAGCCTGCCTCCAGATTTCCTGGCCACCGCCGCAAATGAGACGTGTCCGATCCAGGCGATGCAGCACAAGAACCGCCCACTTTTTGGTGTGCAATTTCACCCGGAACTGTTTGACGAAGCCCATCTGGATGGCCGGGGCGTGCTCGAAAAGTTCCTGAGACTGTGAGCCGCCCTGGCTCGGTTCGAGCCCCCATTCGAACCCCGGCAACTGCCGATCAGCCAGCCTCCGCCCGAATTTTTTCCCTTGGTTTAACCTCAGCTATTTTTCCACTTAGCCCGAAATGGCGGCCAAAACCGCCTTTCAGGGCTAGAGTTCGGCTGGACGCTCCCAACCTCGTATGCTAGCCTCCCAAGTGTCAACAGGCGGGGTTCAAAGCTCGCTTGTTTTTTTT
This sequence comes from Pyrinomonadaceae bacterium, assembly GCA_051002415.1. Taxonomy (GTDB): domain Bacteria; phylum Acidobacteriota; class Blastocatellia; order Pyrinomonadales; family Pyrinomonadaceae; genus PSRF01. The sequence goes on along the minus strand of JBPCMI010000190.1, from coordinate 9,329 downwards.
TGACTTACTAGATTCCTTTTAGCGCCTGCATCAAGGATGTAAGCCCCTAACTTCGGCTGACCTCGTTGAGACTCCTAGAGCCGAAGGTCGAGTCTTAGGAAAGAACAGACTCGCGCATCCGCTAAGAGGGTTAACAATCGACCTCGGCAGGAGAACCGATTAAATGAAATCACTTTTTAGCGGTGGCGCTCTGCTTATCTCAGCGCTTCTTGTGAGTTTTTTGCTCTTTTCAGCCCAGCCATCATTAGCAGAAACCCTACTTCCGAATTTCCAGAAACCGGCAATACCACAGACTAGCCAGCAACCAGCCGTCGTGGGCGAACAGATCGCTCCTTCAACTGGCATTCGTACCCCAGCGAACCCCATTGCTCCTAAACCGTCGGTTGCGAGCTCGACGTCCGAAGGCGTTCATTACGTAGCTACCGCCTATAGCCTGCGCGGCAAGACGGCGAGTGGCCGATATGTCAGCCAGGGAATCATTGCTGCGGATCCACGCATCTTGCCCCTGGGTTCACGGGTGAGGCTCGAGGCGGGGGCCTGGAGTGGCGAATATCTGGTGGCAGATACAGGCGGTGCGATTCGCGGTCGGAAAATCGACATCTGGACGCCAAGTTCGCGGGAGGCCATGAAGTTTGGCCGTCGGAAAGTAAAGCTGACTGTGCTCAGTTACCCGGCCAGACGAGTGACAAAGAAACGGCTTTAGATCGGAATAACAACATCGGTTTGCGACGGGCAAAGGCAATGACTCCTTTGCCCGTTTTTTGTTTTATTGGGATCCCCGCGTCCCGCCCGCACTGCGTCGTTTGGAGATCCCCGCGTCCCCCCCGCCTGCGTCGAGATCGCGGGCGTCCCGCCCGCAAACTGCAGCAGACGTCCCACCATGGAGGATTCCGCTGCAAGGGTTTTCGCACTCCGCTCAGTGCGGGCGACACGCCCCCGATCCCTATCTCCGCTCACTGCGGGCGAGACGCCCCCGATCGCTAAGTGCTGGTCATGTTAAGATTGCTCTCCCCTGAAGTTAGAAATCACAGCCAGGAGAGCCCAATGTCGGTTTCTCAGCAGCCGGCTACTGCCAACAGCAGCCAAAAACAGATTCCGGTGCCCGAGTCGTTAGTCGAAGTTACTCGCGGCGCTATCACCGAGTCGCGTCACCGAGGTCACATCACCGCATGTGAACCGGACGGACAGGTTGTAGCCTTCCTCGGGGTACCTGAAACTGTTACGTTTCTTCGCTCCTCGGCAAAACCTCATCAAGCAATTCCACTTATCGTTTCCGGCGCTGCGGATCATTTCGGCTTCAACGAAAGCGAGATTGCGCTCGCCTGCGGTTCTCATAGTGGCGAACCGATCCACACTGAAATCGCCGCCGGCATGTTGCGCAAAATTGGTCTGGGACCTGAAGCCTTGCTCTGCGGTGTGCATGATCCATTTAGTCCGGATGTCACTGGGGAACTCCGCGCCCGCGGTGAGGAACCAAACGTTTTGCAGAACACCTGCTCAGGCAAACATGCCGGCATGCTGGCCCTCGCAAAATTTCTGGACGCCCCTATTGAAACCTACGATCGCCCCGATAACCCAGTGCAGCTTTCGATTGCTGACGTTGTCTCGCAGTTTTCCAATATCGAGGTCGAGAACATTTCGGTGGGAGTCGACGGCTGCGGCGTTCCGGTTTTTGGCGTCACCATGAAAGCGATGGCGTTGATGTACGCGCGACTCGTGGCGCCTCCTGCCGCTTTTGACGCTGCCACTCGCGGGGCTTGTGCGCGCATCGTTGCAGCGATGACGGCCCATCCGGAACTTATTGGTGGCACAAAGGACCGCCTGGATACCGAAATGATGCGAGCTACTGGTGGAACCTTGATTTCCAAAGTAGGCGCCGAAGGGGTTTATACAGGGGGCATTCTTCCCTGCGCAAACTGGCCTAAGGGTTTGGGATTAGCCTTGAAGATTGAAGACGGCGACGATCACCGCGCTCGTCCCACCGTAGTCATCGAATCGTTACACCAGCTTGGAGTCCTGACAGATGACGCCCGCGAGGCGCTGTCAAAGTACGCCTTCTTTGCCATTCGCAATCGCCGTGCGGAAGTAGTTGGAGAAGTGCGCGCCGTGTTTAGTCTAAAGATGATTGGTCGAGAGTAATGACAATCACTGGAGACAACGGCGCCGAAAGGGCTCCGGAAGGACCGCCACTGCTTCGGAACGCCCACGGCCGCATCGATGTCGATTCTGTTCCCGACGTGATTCAGTGGTTCCTCGACTACGACCAGCGTGTTGCGGTTGTTAAGCATCCGCGCGTCGAGGAAGTCTTTCAGTGGAAACAGGAACTGAGCCGCTCCGACGGAGAGAAAGTTTTTAGTTTCAATCGTGCAGAAGATCGGCTCGCGATCGGTATCATTCAGGCGTTAGCCGAATACACCAACGAGCGCGCGATGCACGGTTGGATTAGTCAACTGCTGCAGGCCCTGGATACGGCTTCAAAGGCGAACGAGTCGACAGCGGAAGCTTATCAGCTCGACTTGAAGAACTCATCTTCGATAGTTAAAGAAGCCGACAAGATCCCGGCTCAACGTGGCCGCAAAGATTTTCTGATCAATTGCTGGGTTGAGACTCTTTGCACGGCCGAGGCGCGCGTGCTTGGCTGGTTATACAAGGAGTTCTACGGCAAGCCATTTACACCGTGACGTCAGCTTCTAACGCTCTCCAGCTCATGAATTCTCAACTCCGCGCGTTGTTCCCCATCACGAACTCTTTTAATTACCTCAATCACGCCGCCGTATCGCCACCCCCAACTCCGACCATTGTCGCCGTCGAGTCTCAACTGCGCGACGTTAACGCAAACGGTTCGCTGCATTATCGCGAGTGGGTGGCAACGAAAGAGCGCGCGCGCCGACTGATCGCAACCATGATTGGCGCACGACCGGAACAGCTGGCCTTCATGCGCAACACTTCTGATGGATTGTCGTCTGTTGCAAATGGGCTCCGGTGGGAGTCAGGCGATAACATCGTGACTTTCAGCAAGGAATTTCCTTCGAATGTTTATCCTTGGCTGCGCATTCGCGACACGCTTGGGGTCGAGGTTCGAGTTTGCGAAGAGAGGGACGGCCGTATCGACCTCAACGAATTGACCGATTTAATAGACGCCCACACTCGTGTAGTCGCAATCAGTCATGTGCAATACGCTTCGGGTTTTCGCGCTGACCTTGAGCGCATCGGCCACGCGGCGCGGCGTCACGACGCCTTGCTGGTTGTAGATCTAATTCAGTCGCTGGGTGTGATTCCCATCGATGTTAATAGCGAATTGATTGATGTGGCCGCAGCCGCAGGTCACAAGTGGCTCTTAACACCCGAAGGAGTTGGATTGCTCTATTTGTCAGACCGCGCACGTGAGCTAATTGAGCCCACTCTAGTTGGTTGGATTAGTGTTCGCGATCCTGAGGACTACAGCAATTTCACACAAGAATGGAATAGAGGCGCATTGGCTTGGGAAAGTGGCACCGCTGCTTCGTCACTCTTCTACGGTTTGGAAGCAAGTGTCCGTTTGTTAACTGAGACCGGCGTGGCGCGAATTGAAAAGTACTTAGAGGAGCTAACGGATCATCTGTGTGGACGGTTGGCGAATAGCTCTTATGAAGTCGTGAGTTCGCGCGCGCCGGGAGAACAATCGCAAATCGTTTGCATCCGTCACAAGCACGACGTTTCACCAATGTCCGTTTACGCACATTTGAGAGAACGTCAGATCGTCACAGCGCCAAGAGGGGACCGCCTGCGAATCTCGCCCCATCTTTACAACACCCTGGAAGAGATTGACGCCCTGGTCGAATCACTTCCCTAGTTACTTGTGGCCCACCTCAGTAAAAATGATCTCACCGAGCGATTATCGTTCGATTAATCGCCCAGCCTGTATTGGAAATGTACGCGAATCCGAGCGCTAGCGGGGCGATTATTCCAGTTTTGGAGTTTGAGATTGGGCCAGCATGTTGAAACCTACGGCTTTTCGCAAATGTCTTCGCCGTCGAGACCATCAGCACTTTGCTGGCACGGTCATTGCTAAAAGAGAACTCAGAACAAGAAGGGTTTGATAAAGGGTAAATCGGGTCATGCTCGGCGATTGTAGCGAGTGGAAGCTTTGGGGGAGGTATCCTCTCGCAAGTTTTAAAAGCAAGCGCTGACTCTTTCGGGGGAACGGAGTTAACGCGAGCCGTACAGTCGACGAGCAAGAGTTGCAGGGCTGCTGATCGACGTCCTGACGGGGCTTGGGGGAGCCTCCCAGGTAGATCAGCAGCCCGCATTCGTTTTAGGGCGGTCTTCGATGATTCAGCGCAACAAGCTTCGGCTCGTTGCGCTTTTCTTTTTAAGAAAAGTCCAAGGCCAAAAATTTAAAGTCCAATGTTCGCTTCCCCAGCAAAACTCGACTTGCGCAAACGGACGTTGGACTTTAGACTTTCAGTTAGGGTCTTAAAAGTTTGGCAGGATCGCTTTGTGGCGTGATGTCGTCAAGATTCAAGCGCAACATGCCGCCTGCGTCTGAATATGCTTCTGCGGCGCGCTGCTGGGCGCGGCGACGATTGAAGAGTACGGCGCCAATCAATCCGCCGAGGCCCAAACACCCTAGCAAAGACAATCCGGAAGCTTGAACGACTGAGACCAGGACTCCGGCGGTTGTTTCGTAGTAATCCTTCTGCGCCTGCTCCAATAGATAAGGGTTGTTGCCCAGCCACGTAACCATCTGCGCATATTCAACCTGGTCGATTAAACTCTGAGCTTCAGCTTCAGACGCCGCGTTAAAAACGAACACAGAATAATTTCCCACCTTGCGATAGCTGGTGGGCACCGGCTGACCTTGTTGCCGGAGTTCAATCAGCTTCGCCATGATGGCGCGGTCGTTGTCGCCGGCAAGTTGCGGCGTATTGAATTCAACCAACAGGAACTGTGCGCTACCGTACGAGGTGAGCACTGCATCGGCATCACCTTCTGACGTTATCGCTTCCAAAACGGGTTGATTCGGAAGGCTTCCTTTCAAAGACTGAAAGCCCGCAAAATATTGAGCATTCGCCTGCGCTTCTTCCCACTTTGGGACATGTTTGACGAGGATAGGCACATCGCCTTCGCCTTTTTCCAGGCGCGCCGCGAAAGCGGTCGCGAATTCCACTAATTTCTGCGAGTTCGTTGCGGAGTTGGCCGCCTCCGAAACTGTTACGAAAGCGGTCCCCTTAAAGAAGGCGATACGTCCGGGCGAAGCGAAGCTGGTGGTTCCAATCTCACCCGTAAGCCGCACGTTGGCCCCCTCATTTGTTGAGCGAGCGCTTTGCGCAAAGAGAGTAAGCCAGGAATAAGCGTCGGAGTCGCGCTCGAAGCGGATGAGGCTTACTTTAAATTTCTCGCCAGCGGCCGAAAGATACTCAGCTCTCACTAAAGCGAATCCTTGAAAATTAGCAGATCGCTCGAAGAGTGCCCCCGTGGGGGCGTGCTCATTGCTTGCAGCAAGTTCTTGACTTGATAGGCTGGTGACCGCGCCCGACAAGCGAAAGCCGTCGACCTCGCGGGGCATCGACTTGGCGACTTCTTCGACCAAAACTTTAGCGGGAACGACTACAGTGCTTCCCGACATCAGAACCATCAACAACAAAATTGAACTTAGAACTCGCAAACTCAGACTCCCTACCGATAAAACTGCGCAGGTTTGTTAGAAACCAGCCTCAGTTGGATGTTCCCCGATTATCTTCAGTTGTGCATTCAATCCCGAAAGGATGGAACTGCTATCCTTTCAGGATTGCAGTTTAATGCCAGCGGCGCAACTCGCGCAAAAGCAGGTCAGCATAATGGCGAGGCTTATTAATGTTGTGCATCACGATGGTGCCGCCGACTTCGCTTGCGTTGTCCACGATCAGGTCTCCAAATCCCAGCAGACGTTGAGGAATGCTGGCCGAAACGGTCACGTCCTGAACCTTGCTGAGCGGAATGTTACGAGTGGTTCGCGCAACCAAGCCGGTGTCGATCTCCATCTTCGCGTCGGTCAGCGTGTAGCGGATCATGTTGCGCTTGAGATGAAAGTAAGCGGGAATCAGCAGTAGCGACAGCCCGAGGGGGATCGAAATCAGTGGCGAGACGGGGATTAACGCCAAGAGGACAACGAGGGCGATGCCACCCAGCACTGCCAGCAAATAACCCAACTTAATAAAGATTAGCGTCGGCCTCACACTGAAGATTGTGTGCTCCATCTCGGTCGCGCCGGCGTTCTCGAGAGACATGCTGCTTTGGGATCGAGCGAGGCGCGTAATTTCCGGATCGTGGGCCGCCGTGCCGCATCCTGAACAAAAGCGAACTCCGGGCGGGATGTAAGATCCACAGTTTGAACAATGCATTCGCTAACCTCGATTCAACCGGCAACAAGCGAGCGTTCTGTGCGCTCATCATACCTAAAGAGACTTGGACGCTGAAATACAAAACGAGGCGGAACCATCGCAGGTTTCCGCCTCGTCTGGAAATAATTATATTGGAAGTTACTGGCTGACTAGCTGCAACCGCCCATCCGGCAAGCGCACCGCAAAAACACTCTGTTCATACATTGTGAGCGGCGCAGATTCCTTTTGACGTGCAACCGCGAGTTGTTCGCGACTGAGACTGTTGGCGAGATGTGCCGTTTGCGGATCGCGCATCAGGTTGTAACGTTTGCTAATGCGTCGCACATATTCCTGCGTCTCACGGTAAGGGGGAATGCGATTACCGTATTTCATTACTGCACCCTCGCCCGCGTTATAACCGGCAAGCGCTAACTGAACATCGCCAAAGTGATCGAGGAGGAAACGCATGTAACGCGCCCCGCCTTCAATGTTCTGCTGTGGATCCCAAATCTTCGAAACTCCAAAACGACGCGCGGTGGGCGGCATCAATTGCATCAGTCCACTCGCCCCCTTGGGAGAAAGCGCATTGCGTTTAAAGGTTGATTCCTGATGCATGATTGAATAGAGCAGCAGGGGATCAACTGCATTACGTTTTCCCGAAGCCACTATGAAAGCATCGACAGTCGCATTGCCTGTTGTGAATCCGGAGAGAGCGTTATTTGCGTTGGCGTCGTTAAAGTTCGTGAAGGTGTTGTTGTCGATTAAGGGCGCCTGGTTTGAGACTCGGGCCGAGGTCAGCCGAGTGAGCCGCCGCGGAGACTTTGCAGGTTTGCCCACAGACGGCGTTTCAATCCTGACGCCGTTGGCAAAATCAAAATTGTCGATCAGGTAAGGGGTGCTGTTCTGCGCCAGCACGTGAACTGCCGACGTAAATAGTACGAACGCAACAAGCGCGACCTTGGTCATGTATGGAGTCCTATTCGAAGAATTTACTGCCGCGAAATGAGCCGGAGACGTGAGGTCCTTTGGGGCGGTTGTCGGTTGAAACCAACCGTCCCGGATAGTAACACAGGCGTTAAACGATTGCCAACAGCAGGGTTTTGAGCGGTTTTGTTGAGGAATTGGGTGCAAGGGAGTTCCAAAAATCTGAAGGGGCGGCACTCCGTGGCCGCCCGTCGGCTTGAAAAACGGGGCGCCCACGGATGGACGCCCCTACAGCAACTCTTGCAATAAATTGGATCCGCCAAGTGACGGCGGAAGCTGGCGTCTGACTATCAAGCTAGTATCATTTGCTCGCGTTAACGAAACCTCATTCTTTTAACCGCGCGCTCCAGCGCGCCTCACAAAAGGAAACCACAATGAAAAAACTGCTAGCTGTATCTCTGTCTCTCCTGGCGTTTCTGTCTCTCTCAGTTTTGGGCAGCTCAGTCTCCGCAAAGGTAGGGACTCAAACTGCTGCCAGCGACACAAAAAAGCGCGGACCAATTTTCCGTGCGACGAAGGAACAGATTAAACAGGCCCAGACGATTCTGAAGACCCGCGGCTTCTATCAAGGCGAAGCGACGGCCAAGTTGGATGATGCAACACGAGAAGGACTGCGAGGCTTTCAGAAAGCGGAAGGGCTGAAAATCACGGGAACTATGAATAAGCTCACGCTCGAGAAAATGGGCATCCAGCTTACCGACAAACAGAAGACGATGTGATCGTCGCAGCATCTGCCAGTGGGCAACTGCCGGTAGACGGGCAAAGGCGCGAGTGTGTTCGTGGAGATGGTCACACTCGCGCATTTGCCGGCATTTCTCAGCAGATTACCGCCAAGACGCCAAGATACACGCCACGGACGCCGAGAAGTCGCACACGGTCTGATTGAGTAAGACAGTAGCTACTCGGGATACATTGCGTGCGTGTCGGTTTCGTCGTCGACCTAATGAATTTATTACTTTTCAGTTCTTGGCGTACTTTGCGTGTCTTGGCGTCTTGGCGGTGAATACACCCAGAGCTTAGATCTCAACTACGACAGTAATTGTTCGACGACGCGATAACTGGCCTCGAGCGCTTCGGATAGTTTCTCAGGCAGATTGCCGCCGCCTTCGGCCATGTCGGGTTTGCCGCCACCTTTGCCCCCGACGATCGGCGCGAGTTCCTTAATCACTTTTCCCGCGGGCACGCGCTGGGAAACATCCGGGGAAGTGCGCACAATCAATGACGCTTTGCCTTCGCCGCTACGCCCGAGCACGACCACACCCGATTTGATTTTCGCCAGCAAGGTATCCGAAAGCTGCCGCATTTCGGCGGCGTCCAAACCGCTGGCTTCACGAGCCACCACTCGAACACCGGCCACGTCACGTTCTTCATTGCCGTTAGACGCAGCGCCTAAAGCGCCTGTCGCGAGTTTCATGCGCAGCTCGTCGGCGTCTCGCCGCGCTCTCTTTAGCTCGTCCTGCAGTTTGTTGATGACGCCAGGAACTTCCGTACGGCTGGTGCGCAGATCAGCAGCGACTTTATCGACAATTGCTTCGGATTCGCGAAAACGATCGAAGGCGTCAACACCCGTGATTGCCCGTATGCGTCTGACTCCGGAAGCGATCGATTCATCGCCAGTGATTTTGAAGAGTCCGATATCTCCAGTCGCGCGTACGTGCGTGCCGCCGCAAAGTTCTTTTGAGAAGACATCGGCAGCGCCATTGATCGAGAGCACGCGCACCTTCTCGCCGTACTTTTCGCCGAAGAGCGCCATGGCGCCGGTCCGCATCGCCTCTTCAATGGCCATCTCATTCGTCTGCACCGGTTCGTTGCGGAGAATGTGATGGTTCACCAGCCGCTCGATTTCCTCGATCTCGGCCACCGTCAACGGTTGATAATGTGTGAAGTCAAAACGCAGGTAAGTTGGCGCGACAACTGATCCGGCTTGTTTCACATGGCTACCGAGCACCTCACGCAGCGCGGCATGCATTAGGTGAGTGGCGGTGTGGTTGCGCCGTGTCGCGT
>JBPCMI010000189.1:0-4872 GCA_051002415.1 Pyrinomonadaceae bacterium | reverse complement strand
ATCCAACTCCGTATCTAACGCCAGATAGACTTCGCCCATCCCACCCTCGCCAATTTTTGAGCGGATTTCGTAGCGGCCGAGCTTTGTATTTGGGGAAAGGGGCATGCAGGGCCAAAAGTCAGGTTAGAAATCAGAAGTTGTTAGTAGTCAGTGGAATTGATTCTAGCTGAGTTAGGATGGTCGGGGAAATCGGGTTAATAAGAACGTGGGGAGAGCCGGGGATGAGGAGAGCCGGGGATGGCGAGACGCGAAGTGGCGGCTTGCCGCTTTCCGTGCGGTAAGCCTCTGGCTTACTGTCCGTACGTCTCAAAAAGCGAGGCTGAGCCTCGCGTTAAATCAAAAGGGCCAGATCGGTAAGGCAAGCCTTACCGCACGGCAGGCGGCAAAGCCGGAGACATGAGAAGAAGTTCAGGTAACTTAGAAAAATTGTCTAGCGGTCATTGGAGGCGTCGTGGCAACCGGATCAGCAGGGCTGGCAACCAAAAATCGTTTATGCTGGACAGAACTCATTGTGACTAACCTGCAAATTGATGTAGTTGTGTTTTGACCTGTGTTATCTGCGAAAATCTGTGGCTTGTTCTTAGTCGCGCTTCGCGCTCATTGCGGGCGAGACGCCCGTGATCCCTAAATCACAAAGGAATTTTTATGACGCAGCTACTATCGCTATTAATCCTGTCGTCCTTCGCGCTTACTGCATTCGTCCCAATTCAGGCACAGCAGCAACCGCAGGAGCCCACGGCCGCAGATGATGTCGTGCGTATTTCTACCAAGCTGGTGCAAATCGACGCCGTGGTGACAGACAAGGGCGGCAATCCGATCAAGGACCTCACTGCCGGTGATTTTGAAGTCCTACAGGATGGAAAGCGGCAGCAGATTGTCTCGGTTGCCTATGTAAACACCGAAGATCCCGAACCAGTTGCCAAAGCAGATCCTAAGCAGCCGGCGAAAACAGACAAAACACCCGCTCCACCCGCTACTCGCGTTCGGCCCGCGAACGCCGGCCGGATTCTCACGTTTGTAGTCGACGACGGCAGTTGTTCCGCATCGCGCGTCGGTATGCAGGCTACGCAGGAGGCTCTGCAGAAGTTCGTGAACGAACAAATGCGTCCCGATGATCTGGTGGCCATCTACCAGACGCGAAGCGGCAGCAGCATCTTGCAACAATACACATCCGACAAAGCACAGTTGCTGCGAGTGGCAAAGAAGATCCGCTGGTATCCGCCGCGCGGCGTTTGTGCCAACAACGGCGCCGGGGACTTTTTCGACCGCGCGCAAGTTACGGGCGGTACCAAGTTCAGGGCGAACCCGGTGGAGTTTGAGAGCGCGGCAGAAAAAGCAAATCGGGCTAATACGGAAAACCGCTTGCGCGACAATCAAGTGGTGGGACTGGTCGGCGTGCTCCGCTACATCACGCGTGGCTTGCAACGTGTTCCGGGCCGTAAGACCGTCTTTCTGTTTTCCGATGGCATACCCCTACTGTCGAGTGATGCAACGCAACGCGGCGCTCCGAATACCACACCGCTGGTAACTTTGAGAGAGAGCGACTCGGGCGGCGCGATGCGCGATTTGATCGACTTTGCGAACCGCGCCTCTGTTGTCTTCAACACCATTGACGTGCGCGGCCTGCAGACCCCGGGCGCTGGCGCTGCCGACGACTTTGATAACGTAGTGGGACGCGGCGGCACAGGTAACATACAGGCAACTAACATCGTTGCGGCCAACCGCGAAGCCGCGACCCAAAGCGCGCACAGTGGCATGAATTTTCTGGCCGATGAAACGGGTGGCAGGTTCTACACCAACATGAACAAGCTCGATGTTCCCGTGCGCCGGGCCCTCGCCCTGGAAAAGGGTTACTACCTGATTGGTTATCAACCTCAGGCCGACACTTTCAAAAGCAAGAAGTTTAATTCGATCGAAATCAAAGTTAACCGACCGGACGTGAATGTGCGCGCGCGCTCAGGTTTCCTGGGGATCACAGACGAAGAGCGGCGACCGAAGAAACGCTCGGGTGACAGTGAACTCTATGAGGCGATTGCCGCGCCCTTGCCCAAAGCTGGATTGAATGTCCACCTCACCGCGTTCTTTGCCAACACTCCGACGGAAGGCAGTTTCGTGAGAACCCTGCTGCACCTCGACGGTGAGCAGCTGACGTTTGCTGATGAACCTAATGGTGTGAAGAAAGGTGTCTTTGATGTTGTTGCAGTTACGCTAAATGAAAAGAACGAAGTCGTAGATGAGTTTAATCGAACGCATACGATTCGTTTTCCCGAACAACACCTCGACGCCGTCACGCGCAATGGTCTGATTTACTCAGCAGACATTCCCGTGAAGAAACCGGGTGCTTACAATTTTCGCGTTGCGTTACGCGACGCGACTTCGAAACAGCTGGGTTCAGCCGGGCAACTGATCGAGGTTCCGGATCTGAAGAAGACTAAGCTGCTCTTGTCTGGACTGAGCGTTGCTGAGGTAAGTCTTCAGGACGGTAAGCCGGTGATGCCTGCAGATGAGAAGCCTCAGAATGGCTTTTCTCCTGTCGCCTCAGCTTCACATACTGCGATTAGACGTTTTCGTTCCGGCTCAATCCTGGGTTATTCATACAAGGTCTACAACGCCCCGCTCGATAAAACGTCGGCCCAGCCAAAATTGATGGTGCAGGTGCGTTTATATAAGGACGGCGAAGTGGTAATTGATGGCACGCCCGAAGCGATGCTGCTGGAAGCGCAGTCGGATCTAACACGCATTTCGGATTACGGTTACTTACGTCTCAACCGGGAATTGATACAGGGAGACTATGCTTTGCAGATCGTCATCTCGGATCCGAATACCAAAGAAACGAGCTCACAGTGGATCGATTTCGAAGTCGTGAGGTGAAGCGGACCATGGGCCGTTCACGGCCCTAGCCCACAGGGCAATTAGGCCAGCCCCGACACGTCGGGGCTGGTTGTACGCACGGCTAAATTTTACGCAGGCCGCTTCAGCGGCCTTACTCATCTTCGAGACACCTTTCAAGGCGAGCCTTCGTAGTTTTCTGGGCATGGTGCTCCTTTTGATTCTTCACATATTCGATTACCCAAGGTAAATCTCGCGTACCAAAACTCACGACCCCGTACCCGTCCTGCCAATCAAGCAGTTTGCGATTTACGATTTCATGGTTGATGTAAAAAGAGCTGCCGCCCTTCAGTTTCCCTATCCATTCACTTATGAGCAAGCTAGGCGGAATTGAGGCTACGCAGTGAACGTGATCCTCAATGCCTCCAACGGCATGAAATATTACGTTCCTGGTTTCACGGATCTTATGTTCCAGATAGTGGTGGACTCTGTTTTCGATCTCAGGCGTGAGAACTAAATCGTCATTCTTGGTGTGCCAAGTCATGTGAAGGTTTATTTCACTGTAAACGTTCTTAGGCATTTGAGGGTCCTTCATCTTGTGAGGATGGAAGTCGCTAGAGAAGATAAGCGAGCTCAAAGGAGTAAGCGAGGAAAATGAGAAAGACAGCTCAAAGCGGCCTTAGCAAATAGTTTGGCAACGCGACCATACTAGCTTGAAAAGGCCGCTGAAGCGGCCTCTCTAAAATTCCGCTCAGTGTAACCAGCCGTAAAACGGCTGGCCTATTCGCCCTGCGGGCTAGGGGCGTGAACGCCCCATAAAAAAGACGGCTCCTCCAAGCCGCAAAAAAGCCGGGGGCAGGCCCTCCGTCACAACCTTGAAATCTCTTTCTATACGGATGGCGGGATGGTCGGCACCGGTCGGGTGCTTTAATTAACTCAGTAGTTTTTGCAGCGAGATGCTGAGGCTTTGAAACAAGACCGAACATTCTGTCGCGAGACCGGACGCGATCAAGATTAGCTGGTCGCCCAAAAGCATCGGAGTAGCGGCTGCTACCACGGCGGCGCCGAGCATTAGGTTTGAAGCCCAGGAAGATGCTTCGAATTTGACAGGTGGCTCTTTCATAGACTTTCTCTTAACTCATAAGGGCGAGGAGTTCGTGGTGGCGACGAGGAGAGTGTCGCGGAAGAGGGGCGCATGAGAGTGACTGTTAGAGGGGCAGCCACTTGTACGGCAAGCGCGATGCCGCCAACAGAATACCGCCGTCAGCTAGGACTTAACCTCCCACCTTCCATCACTTAACAAATTTAACCGGACTATCTTAAGGGTGGTGATGCCCCATTCTCAGCTGTCAGTCTGACGAAAGTCTCAGGCAACCTGACTGGTCTCGACGTTTTTGCCCGCGACTGGCGCGAAACATCATCCCGGGCTTTCGATCTTGGAATTTCCAAAAAACTAAACGTTCTCTGACGATACGGAGTGTGGTAAAGGCCGCAACTCAGCCGGCGTTCACTGGCGTTCGGACGCAACCGAATCGATGAAACTCGGTGAGCAGATCGCGATCGGTATTCTCAAAGACCAGCGCGCTTGCTACAACGAGAACTTTGGTGGGTTCAATGTGACGAAGTTTGATGGAACGACAGTGACCGTATAAGTCATTGGCGATTGCCGATTGTTGATTGCCGATTGGTTTCTGATTTAGCCTTTGTCCAGTGGCCGATACTTAAAGCAGCTACGGGCAAGGCGAGAAATACTTTTCCCTGCAGCCTCATGGATTACTTCATTTCCACAATGGCGATGCCGCCGGGTGGTACGGCCACTGAAACAGTCTGTCCGTTTGTTATCTCAAGCGAACGATCGTTGATCCAGTTAGTCGCTGAGCGTATTCGTTGACCCGGCATTGATAGCATGACTGTCACTACAGCGCTGCGGTCGACGTTAGCCAGACCTTGCGGCGGTTTGTTTACTCCATTGTTATTGAGCAATGTAACAAGCCACCCGCTGCTGGTGCGGTTGATTAGATACTCCACGTCGCCACTGACTTG
>JBPCMI010000188.1:0-31743 GCA_051002415.1 Pyrinomonadaceae bacterium | reverse complement strand
GCACGCAAACTAACAGTTTGCGTTACAAACACAATAAGCACGCAAACTAACAGTTCGCGTTACAAACCATGCCACAAAAAGTTCGTAAAGCAGTCTTTCCTGCCGCGGGTTTAGGAACTCGCTTTCTGCCGGCAACCAAATCATCTCCTAAAGAGATGTTGCCGCTCGTCGACAAGCCGCTGATTCAATATGTGATTGAAGAAGCGGTGGCTTCCGGAATCGAATCGATCGTGATCGTCACTGGTCGCGGCAAAACGACGATTGAAGATCACTTCGACGTTTCGTTTGAATTGGAGCGTCTGCTCGAGGAAAGAGGGAAGAGCGAGCAGCTGAAAGAGATGCGCGCAATTTCCGAAATGGCCCGCATTAGTTATGTCAGGCAAAGGGAAGCGCTCGGTCTTGGTCATGCCGTGCTTCAGGCAAAGGACAGTGTTGGCAATGAGCCGTTCGCCGTACTTCTCAGTGACGACATCATCGATGCGCCCATCCCCGCGCTAAAGCAACTGCTTGATGTGTACGAAAAATATGACGCGCCGGTGGTTGCCGTTTTTGAAGTTGAGGGTGAAGCCATATCGCGCTTTGGCGTCGTCGATGCGGAAGAAGTTGAGCCCGGCGTTTACCGAATCAAAGACATGGTTGAAAAGCCAAAGTTCGCCGATGCGCCTTCAAATCTGGCGATCATTGGCCGCTACGTTCTGACACCGGACATTTTTGCTGAGTTGGAAAAAACTAAGCCAGGCGCGATTGGCGAGATTCAAATTACTGACGCGATGCGCTCGCTGCTGAAGCAACGGCCTTTCTATGCAGTGCGTTTTGCCGGCACACGTTACGACGCGGGCGACAAGCTGGGTTTCTTGATTGCCACGGTTGAGTTTGCGTTAAAGCATGAAGAACTCGCGCGGGAGTTTAAAGAGTACTTGAAGAAAAGGGGAAAAGGGGAATAGGGTAAAGAGGGGAAAAGCGGAACCCGCGAGGTTTACTATTCAGTTCCGTGGTGCTTCCCCCGTTCCCCTGTCACCCTGTTCCCCTGTCAGCCCGTTCCCCGTTCCCCTTTCCTTTGTTCCCCTGTTACCCTTTTCTCAGTCGCACATGTCTAATCAAAAACCCTTCTCTGGTCGAGTCGCAATCGTTACGGGAGCCACGCGCGGCATCGGCCGGGCCATTGCCGTTGAACTTGCTCATAACGGCGCCGATGTCGCTTTCAATTACGCAAAAAGCGCGGAGGCAGCGGAGTTGCTGACCAAAGAGATTGAAGCTCTTGGTGTGCGGGCGCTCGCTACTCAGTGCGATGTCGCGAGCACAGAAGCAGCCGCTGAGATGGTAAAGCAGGTGAAAGATACTTTTGGTCGCATCGACTTCCTCGTAAACAACGCCGGCATCACCCGCGACAATTTGATTCTGCGAATGAAGGAAGCTGATTGGGACGATGTGATTGACACGAATCTCAAGGGCGCGTGGAATTTCGCCAAGGCTGCTCTGCGCGTCATGTTACGACAAGACACTGGCGGCTCAGTACTCAACATTTCATCAATCAGCGGCAGCGTCGGAATGCCGGGGCAGTCAAACTACTCCGCTTCTAAAGCGGGAATGGTGGGTTTGACGAAGGCTTTGGCCAAAGAGGTTGCGAGCCGGAAGGTAACGGTCAACGCGTTGGCCCTGGGAATGGTGGAGACGGACATGGCCGGAGCGCTAGACCAATCTTATCGAGCAAAGATCATCGAACAGATTCCGCTCGGCCGTTTTGCTGAAGCAGATGAAGTCGCCCGCATTGCCTGCTTTTTACTTTCCGACGACGCGCGCTACATCACCGGGCAAGTGATTCAGGTTGATGGCGGACTTGCGATATAGGTCTCAGGTCTCAAGTCTCAAGTCCCACTTCTCATTTGCTATAAGCTGGATAACTAAAGCGCAGAGTCACGAAGACGCAGAGGCGCAGAGATAAGCACAACAGCTACGCGGACCGTTTAGCGTTGGCAGTTTTGACGAAAATGATACTAAAAGTATTGAATAACCTTGCGGCTCTGCGTCTTCGTGTCTCTGCGATTTAGTACCCGCGCTTCATGGGTCGACTGACAAATGGAAAATGGTTTTGCTGGCCCCAGTCAGACGATTTTGAGACCGGCCACTTGAGACTTAGGCCTTTTCCCGGTTAACATAGCCCCCTCTCCTCGAGACATTTGCCAACTTGAGCCGGCATCTTCCCGCTGGTAAACTGCGTCAGCTCGCGGTTCGAATTTAGGACTGAGAGCGCGCCCAGAAAACCGCGCGCTTCGTGCAGGATCGCCCCCCCGCACTAACCTCGCAATAACAAACAGGAGAAATTCATGCAGTACCGACGCTTGTTCGCCCTGATGGGCCTGATTTTTTGTCTGGTCCTTTTTCTTACCGTTCCGGCGCCCGCGCAAAAAGTGGGAAAAGCAATTAAAGCCGGCAAGCTCACAGCTAAGCTGCCTCAAGGCAAGCAAGCCTTAGTTCGGCAATCGTTCAGTATCACGCCCAACATCACAGGCTGTCCCAACACCTTGCCGATCACTTCGGGTGTAACAGTCAATGGAACTCTGACAGCAGGGGATTGCACTCTTTCAGATGGTTCGCACTTTGATGAGTGGACCTTCTCCGGTACTGCCGGACAAACAGTATCGATCTCCATGACGTCAGCGCAGTTTGATACCTACCTACTGCTGCTCAATCCCTCCAACGTTACTGTTGGAGAAGATGACGACGGCGGCGGTGGCACAAACTCACGAATCCCCACCGGAAGCGGCAACCTGACACTCAACTCAACGGGAACATTCGCAATTCTGGCAAATGCATTTGATTCGACTGAGTTAGGCGCGTATTCACTGACGCTTACTGTTGGAGGCGCCGGTGGAACCTGTCCTCCCGCCCCGACGCCCATCACTAATGGTCAGACCATCAACGGCAGCTTTGTCGCCGACGACTGCTCTTTCGCTGATAACAGCCGTTACGATGTCTATTCATTTTCAGGAACTGCCGGACAACAGGTCGCAATCACTATGACTGGCACGGCGCCGGTTGATCCATATCTCATTCTGTTCGCGCCTGATGGCGATGGAATTGGCGAGGACGATAACGGAGGTGGCGGCACCACCGCGCGTATTCCCCCAGTGGCGGGTACGTTTGGTTCGCTGCCGCAAACCGGCACCTACCTGATTTATGCCAACACAGCATTGGGGAATCAGTTAGGCAACTACTCGGTCACGCTGAACATCTCGGGAGCGACGTGTGCTTCGGCGCCAATCACGGTGGGCCAGACAATCAATGGCGCTCTGGCTGCTGGAGATTGCCGCCTACCCATCGACGGTTCCTTATTTGACGCATATACCTTCAGCGGAACCGCGGGTCAGCAGATTGCGATCTCGCAGACGTCGTCTGCGTTCAACGCTTTTCTGATCCTGCTCTCGCCAACCGGAAGCGCAATCGCCGCCGATGACAACAGCGCTGGGGGAACGAACGCACGCATTCCCGGTCCCACCGGAGCCTTCAGCTTGCCTACCACGGGAACCTACACGATTCTCGCGAATGCATTTAACGCGAGCATGTCCGGTAACTACGCGGTGACGCTTAGCAGTGGAACCGTGGCAGCGACGATTCATTTGACCTTTAGTAGCTACGCAATCAACGAGGGCGGTGGTGCTGTTAACGTCGGCGTTACGCGCACCGGCGACATCACCCTTCCGGCTTCTGTTGGGTACGCGACCAGCGATACAGCCGGCCTGAACAACTGTAGCTTCATTAATGGTGTGGCTTCAGCTCGTTGCGACTACATCACGGCAGTTGGTACGGTGCGTTTCGCCGCCGGTGAAAGCACCAAGACGATTTCGATACCGATCATAGACGACGCGTACGCAGAAGGTGATGAGCCTTTCACTATCACACTCAGTAATGCGATCGGCGCCACCCTTGGTGCGCCGAACACGGCACCGGTAACGATCCAGGACAACGAAGCCACCAACGGGCCCAACCCGATTGACGGCACGGCCTTCTTCGTGAGGCAGCAATACCTCGACTTCCTGGGCCGCGAGCCGGATCCGGCAGGGTTTGCCGCGTGGCAAGCAGTGATTAATGGCTGCGCACCGGGCGACACAACTTGCGATCGGATACACGTCTCATCGGGATTTTTCCGTTCGCCGGAGTTTCAGGACCGTGGTTACTTTGTATATCGCTTTTACTCGACCGCTTTCGGTCGCAAGCCACTTTACGCGGAGTTCATTCCGGATATCGCGAAAGTCAGCGGCTTTCTGAGTGACGCCGAGCTTGAGGCAGCCAAGGTAGCGTTTGTGGCCGAGTTCATGGCGCGGCCGGAATTTACGACCAAGTACAACGGCACCACGGATACTCAATACGTAGACTTGTTGCTTTCGACAGCTGGGGTTACACACCCGGCTCGCGCTTTCTGGATTGCGGCGTTGGGTAATAACACCCGAACTCGCGCGCAAGTGCTTAGGGAAATTGCTGAGAGTCTTGAGGTCTACAACAAGTATTACAACCAGGCCTTCGTCGTAATGCAGTACTTTGGGTATCTGCGACGCGAGCCCGACGGTCAATATCTCGCTTGGATTGCGGTGTTAGATGCAAATCCCAGCGACTTCCGAAACATGATTAATGGGTTTATGAACTCACTTGAGTATCGAGCCCGCTTCGGAGCGAATTAGGAAAGTAGGCAGTATTGCAGTAGGCAGAAGGCAGTAGGCAGTAGACAGTAGGCCGATAGCATTCGGTCTACTGTCTACGCTACGAATAACGGATGACAGATGTTAGATGGCAATGGCAGATGGCAGATGTCAGACGCAGATGCCGGATGTCAGTTGTTAGTGGTCCGTTGTCAGAGAGCAATATGCAGTAAGCAGCCATCAGTGATTTGCCATCAGTGATCAGCCATCAGTGATCTGCCATCTGCCATCTGCCATCTGCCATCTAACATCTAACATCTAACATCTAACATCTGCCATCTGACTACTGCCTGCTTCCTTATGCTCGCCATCCAAGTCTCCCAACCCGGCGGTCCCGAAGTTCTAACTCTCGTCGACCTTCCCGTTCCCACTCCGCAACCCGGCGAAGCGATCGTTCAAATCAAAGCTGCCGGAGTTAACTTCATCGATGTCTATTTTCGCGAAGGACGCTATCCAGCGCCGCTCCCTTTTATCAACGGCCAGGAAGCCGCTGGAATCGTTACCACAATTGGCAGTGGGGGGAACAACATCAAGCCCGGCGATCGCGTCGCGTATACCGGTGTCAGGGGAAGCTATGCCGAATATGCCGCCGTTCCCGTAGACCGCCTGGTAGCGATACCGCATCAAGTTGATTTTGAAACTGCTGCCGCAGCAATGCTGCAGGGAATGACGGCGCATTACCTTTCCCATAGCACCTATCCAATTCAAAGCGGTGACACGGTCTTGATTCACGCGGCGGCGGGCGGCGTCGGCCTATTGCTGGTGCAGATGGCGAAGCGGCTGGGTGCGCGCGTAATCGGCACGGCAGGAAATCAAGACAAAGCCCAACTCGCACGCGAGGCGGGCGCAGATGAAGTGATTGTCTATAGCGATCAGGACTTTGAAAGTGAGACTAAGCGACTAACAAATAACGAAGGAGTTCACGTTGTTTACGATGGCGTCGGCAAAGCAACCTTTGAAAAAGACCTTAACATCCTGCGCCCGCGGGGCTACCTCGTTTTGTTTGGCGGCGCCAGTGGCGCCGTGCCTCCCTTCGATCTAATTCAACTATCGCAAAAAGGCTCGCTGTATATAACGCGTCCGAGTCTGCATCACTACATTCACACGCGCGCCGAGCTGGAGCAGCGTTCTGGCGATGTCCTGAAAATGATCGTCGCCGGTGAACTGAAACTTCGGATCCACGCCACCTATCCTCTCGCAGAAGCACAACAAGCTCACCGCGATCTCGAAGGACGAAAGACTTCGGGCAAGTTGCTGCTGATCCCGTGAAGGGATTGCCGATTGCCGATTAGCGATTGTCGATCAGTTCGAGTCAGTACCACTCGGCGGTAGCCGGTGGGCCAATCGCAAATCTTCAATCACTTTGTGTCCCGACTCTGTTGTACGCATTCAAAAAAATGAATGAATTTCGAATTTCGCCAATCGGCAATTGGCACTCGTCAATTGACAATTTCCTTGACGCTAAGATCCTGCCTGAGTATTCTGCGACATCTTTAAATGTATTGCGCGCCAGCCGCGGACTAGCACAAGCCAGTTCGTTTTCCATCCGATCTCCCCAGATCGCAGAGTTGTCATGTGGCGATCTAACCATACCCAGACTTTCGAAGGAGAAACATCATGCCCAGTAATCGAACTCGAATTCTTTTTCTAACCTTAGTTATCTTTTCTTTTGCCCTGGCCTTGAGCGGCTGCGCGAATGTGGAGGAACCCAAAGCACCGGCGGCTGCTAACTCTGAAGTCAGTTCCGCTGCGGGAAAAATTCCGGTAACAACTGCTTCTGAAGAAGCCCGCAAGGAATTCCTACAGGGCCGCGACCTCTCAGAAAAACTTCTGATCCAGGATTCCATCAAGCACTTCGACAGAGCGATCGCCCTCGATCCGGGATTCGCACTCGCTGAACTAAACCGCGCCAACGTAAGTCCTACCGGCAAAGAATTCTTTGAACATTTGAATAAGGCCGTGACACTTGCCGGCAAAGCTTCGAACGGCGAGCGTCTGCTGATCCTGGGGAATGAAGCCGGTGCTAACGGCAACGCTGCCAAGCAGAAGGACTATCTCGACCAGCTTGTCACCGCTTACCCGAATGATGAACGCGCCCATTTCAACCTTGGCGGCTACCACTTTGGCCAGCAGGAAATACCTCAGGCCATCGAGCACTATAAAAAAGCCACCGAGTTGGCGCCCAACTATTCGCCCGCTTACAACATCCTCGGTTACGCTTACCGGCAAAATGAAGACTACGCCAACGCTGAGAAGGCGTTTAAGAAGTACATCGAACTCATCCCCAACGACCCTAATCCTTATGACTCCTACGCTGAGCTACTCTTAAAGATGGGTAAGTTTGATGAGTCGATTGCGCAGTACCGCAAGGCGCTCTCGATCGATCCGAACTTTATTGCGTCGCATTCGGGCATTTCTGCTGATCTCATGTATCAGAATAAGGCTGCCGAAGCGGCCGCGGAGATCCAACAAATCGCGAACAAAGCTCGGAGCGACGCGGAGGCCAGAACGGCGCTCTTTAACCAGACCGTTGTCGATGTGGATAACGGACAGTGGGACAAAGCTCTTGCGGGAATGGACAAGCAATATGCGCTGGGAGAGAAAACCAACGACCTTCCGGCGATGACCGGTGATTTGCAGTTCAAAGGGAACATCCTGCTGGAGATGGCCAAATATGATGAAGCTAAAGCTTTGTTTGATCGGCTGCTAAAGATGACCGAGGAGTCGACATTGTCCGCGGATATCAAAGACAATGCGCGACTTTTTCATCATTTCAATCTAGCGCGCGTCGCGGTAGGTAAGAAAGACCTGGCAACCGCCAAAGCCGAAGCTGCAGAGTTTGAAAAGGGCGCGATGGCCAAGAAGAATCCAGCCCAAGCACGTCAGGCTCACGGTCTGAACGGCTTGGTCGCGCTCGAGGAGAAGAACTACGACAAAGCCATTGCTGAATTGCAATTAGCTAACCTGCAAAACCCCTACGATCTGTACCGCATGTGTCTCGCTCATCAAGGCAAAGGTGATGGGGCGAAGACGAAAGAGCTTTGCACTAAAGCTGCCAACTTCAATCCGCTGCCACAACTCAATCAGGCTTTTGTAAGAACCAAAGCCGCAAAACTTGCCGCCAGCTGATCTCATGATGGCCTGGCGAGTTTGTTGTAGGGGCGGGCCTCCGTGGCCGCCCCATGCTTTAGAAAACAGGCGCCCACAGAGCCTTTAGAAAACAGGGCGCCACCGAGGGACGCCCCTACACTGACTTTGCCCATCTCTCAGTTTCGTTGCAGACTGGTATTCATGAGAAACGATTCCTGGCCGGAACTAAAGTTTTCCGAGTGGCAAGACACCTATGCCACGCTTCACATGTGGACGCAGGTGATTGGCAAGATCCGCCTGAAACAAACTCCCTTAGTAAACCACTGGTGGAACGTGCCGCTCTATGTCTCGGCCCGGGGACTCACGACTTCCGCGATGTCTTACGACGGGCGCATTTTCGAAATTGAATTTGATTTCATTGATCACATCCTGGTGATCAAGTGCAGCGACGGCGCTGAGAAACGGTTGCCGTTGCGGCCGCAGTCAGTAGCGGCATTTTACGCGGAAGTGATGGCGGCGCTTCGCGAGTTGGGCCTGGCAGTCGAGATATGGACCACGCCAGTGGAAGTACCAAACCCGATCAGGTTTGAAGACGATCACGAACATGCGTCCTACGATGCAGATTATGCGAATCGCTTTTGGCGAGCCCTAGTCAAGATCGACGAGGTATTGAAAGAGTTCCGCGCGGGATTTGTCGGGAAGGTCAGCCCTGTCCACTTCTTTTGGGGCAGCTTTGATATGGCAGTGACGCGCTTTTCCGGCAAGGTGGCGCCTGAGAGACCCGGAGCTGATTTGATTACGCGCGAAGCATATTCGCATGAAGTAATCAGTCACGGCTTTTGGCCGGGGAATAAGGATATGGGTGCTGCCTTTTATTCCTACACGGCGCCCGAGCCGGCCGGCCTGGCGGAGACCAAAGTCCTGCCCGCCTCGGCGTTTTATAGCAAGGAACAGAAAGAGTTTTTCCTGTTGTATGAAGAAGTGATTAAGCCGGATTCCTCCGGCTCACCAGAAAAGACGTTGATGGATTTTCTGCGGTCGACCTATGAGGCAGGAGCGGATCTTGCGCACTGGGATCGCGCTGCGCTAGAGCGTTAGGTTTCTATTCGACCTAATACGCGGTTACCAAGTTCACAGCAACCGGGGGAACCGGAGTATCCATGATCGGGTTGCGGCCCATGCCGTAGCGCGTGGTGATGATGCGCACATAATTCCGGGTCTCGCGATAAGGAGGAATGCCGTTGTACTTATCTACCGATCCTTCACCAGCATTGTAGCCGGCGAGCGCCAACTCAACGTTCCCGTCGAATCTTTTTAACAACCAACTCAAATATTTGGTACCGGCGGCGATGTTCGCTGCGGGATCGTGAGGATCATTGCACCCGAAGCGGCGTGCTGTTGCCGGCATTAGCTGCATCAGGCCTTGAGCGCCAACAGGCGAACGGGCGTGCTGCACATATTTAGACTCCTGCCAGATGACTGCATGAAGGAATCGCGGATCAACTCCCTCCGACTCGCCGATGCTGGTGATCAATTGATCAAGGTCGGCATCGCCGGAAGTAAGGGCTTCGACTCTTTCTGTGGAATTAATGACGCTGGCAGGAGCGAAGCCTCGACCGAGTAAGACGCCAGTGAAGTTCGTCAAAAGGAACAGGACGATGATGGCAAATGGGACAATCTTGACACAGTGCAAACGGGGAAACTGTCGGGACAAACTCATTCAGTCGTTCTCCATGTGAGCGATGACCAACGGTCATCAGAATACGTTCCAACTTCAGGCTGCTCATGGTGGAAGCGATTAGCAAAGACCTGCTATCGAGACCGGGAGTAGGATGGATAATGTTATCTGTCCGTTGCTTTTAAGTCACAATCCCGGCACAGTTAAGTTATTCAAACTGTTGTACTTAAACCACGCACTGGTAAGTGCTGGTATGAGGTTCTTTGGCCAGGATCGTTCAAGTTGAGAGAGTCTGAAAGCCTCGTTTTGGCTCGCTGTGTCCGGCTAGAGGCAGCAAATCGAACGAGGAAATCTAAATAATTTCGCCTTGCTTGAAGCGAAGCTCAATTCCTTTGATATTCGAAAAGTCCTGAAGGGGATTACCGCTGAGAGCGAGGAAGCTCGCTTCGAAACCCTCTTTGAGGTGCCCGAGCTTGCGCTTCGGAAAAATCGTCCCAGCCGTATTCTCACACCACATCTTCAGCAGCGTCAGGCTGTCAAACGCACCCAGGCGCTTAAGGGCCAACGCCTCAGGTTGTGAAGTCTGCCGAAAGCTATCGCTGCCGATCGCGATGCGCACTCCGTGACGTTCAAGGAGCTGCAAATTGTAAGTCAGCATCTCGCGCACGGCTGCAGCCTTCTGCACATCGACCCCTTCCTTAAAGCTCATATCGATCGTAGTTCCCGAAGTTGTTACCACGACAATCTTTCTCCGGCCCGCAAGACGCGCATCGGCTGCAGAGATGCGATAGCGAGCGAGATTGTCGTAACCCTTAACCGGGTCGTTATTCTCCGGCCGGAAACCCGGAAGATGATTGATCTCGTCGGCGCCGGCGACTACGGCGTGGTGAAAGTCTGTCGCCGATTCCACATGCGTGGAAACGCGTAACCCCGCGCGGTGAACACGTTTCACAATCTCCGGTAGCAACGCGGGATCGAGTCCTTTCCAGGTGAAATAGTTCTTGTCGTCCTTCCGCTTGGCAAATTCTTCCGAGTACACGAGCGTTGTCTTAATGAAATCTGGTTTGCCGGCAAGCATCCTCGGCAACTTTTGATCAAGGTCAGCTACCGTATCAATGATCCAACAGAAGCCGCCGTCGGTGTCCGACGGCAGCATGCCGCCGCGCTCGATGTTGCGTTTGACTAATCCGAGGGGATGACCGTCAGTGGCGGTCATCCCGCCATGGGCAAAAACAGCATCGACACTATTGGGAATGTTGATCCGGCCGGCGAGCGACGCCGCCGCGCGCGGGAGGTTGGTAGGATTCTTGATATATAAGATGCCGTCGCGCAGGTACATCGACTTGATTCGCGCCCACTGCTCTTCATCCGAAAAATCGAGATTGTGATTGTGGGCTTCGCCGAAGGGAGGGACGATAAACCAATTCTTCAGATCGATGACCGAGTCGATCCGCGAAGGCTTCTTGGCGGTGAACCAGCCATTCAAAGCATAGAGCGGTTTGCCCGCGCTCCTGTTGTCACTAAAAGTTTGCCCGTCGAACCAGTGACCGCCGGTGAAAGCGACAGTCTTTCCCGCTGCGGCGGCGCTATTCGACTGGCCAAGGAGTTTTTCGGGTAACAACAGGCTGGCGACGGCAGCCGTTGACTGCAGCAGAAAGGTGCGACGATCACTGCTCATGAGTTTTTCCTCGTAGGGCTATACAGATTGGTGGGTGGCCTACTGAGAGATACCCGCAGGCGGAGGATTTATGACAAAGGGTTTTTGGCTCGCGTGCCTTTCCCTCAAAGCCTGAATTGAAGAAATCGACGCTACGCGTCCAACTTTTAGAAACTACTCTTCTTCTAAGCCGACTTAAAAGCAGATTCTTTAGCAAAGCCGTTGGGTTACAAAGCTTATTGCGACCAGGGGGCGGGCTTACGAACCCAACGATGTTCTTTTAGTAGTTCCTGTAGTTCGTCAGGCAGCGGCCCCGAGTCGCTCGCCCGGATATTCGTCTCAACGTGGTGCAGCTTCCGCATACCGGGAATGATCGTGCTGACGTCCGGATTGCCGAGTATGAAACGAAGGGCGAGCTCGGGAAGGGTGATGTTACTCGAGTGCTCCTGATTCCAACGCGACAATAATTTCTTCAGCTCTTCAGCGCGCTCGACGCTGGGAACCAGGTTCTCAGGAACGAAGTAGCTGTTGCGCCAATCGCCTTCTGGCCAGGTGCTCTCTTTCGTCAGCGTTCCGGTAAGGGTGCCTTCGTCAAATGGCACTCGCGCGATCACTGCCACATTCATTTCACGACAAGCGGGGAACAATTCATCCTCGGGATTCTGATCAAAAACATTGTAGATGACTTGCACGGCATCAATCTGTCCGGTGCGCACCGCTCTGACTCCGTTCCATGGTTCCCAGCGATTTAAGCTGATGCCCAGCGCTTTGATGAGACCCTGGCTCCGCAGATCGTCGAGTTTATAAAACCAGCGATCATCTCTCAGCCAGCCATCATCCCAGGTGTGAAACTGCATTAGGTCAAAGCTCTGCAGGTCGACGTTATTCAGACTGCGATGCACAAACTCTTCGACGTGATCCGGCGGATACGATTCCAGCAAAGTCGAGTCAGATTTAGCCGGCCATTGCTTGCTCAGCGGAGGAATTTTGGTTGCCGTATAGAGCCGCTTGTCCGGATTGGCCCGCACGATTTGCCCGAGCAGTTTTTCACTTCGCCCTTCGCCGTAAGCGTAGGCAGTGTCGAAAAAATTACAGCCGAGGTCGGCAGCGGCCTGAAGCGAAGCCAACGATTCCTGGTCGTCGGAGCTCGACCAGCCGCCCATACCCCACATGCCATAGCCGATCTCGCTGACCTGCCATCCCGTACGTCCGAATTGTCGCTGGTTCATAAGGCTGAGTATAGAACGCTAATTGCGATGGAGAACAAGCTTAGGAAGCAAAATACATTTTCCATTTTTCATTGGAACCCGAAAGTTCAAAGCTCGTTTGGTCTTCGCTACCACGGCCACAGACCGCTTCACGCTGAAAGCGTGAAAGTTAATAGCCGTGGGCAACGCCCACGGAAAAGATTTCTTTGGGAGTGCGATGACTTGTCAGCGGCTTTGTTAAAGTCCATTCCATCAAAAGCGGCGTCAAGGCGGCGCACTCCAAAAAAGCGATCACCTGGTTGCCGCTGAGGGCTTCGCGAAGTAACCGGGACGGTGACGGAGTGTTACTCGATCTTTTTTTAGTTCCGGGTTGACGACATCGATTCGCATCTGGCGATAGGCGCCATCTCGTTTTTTGTTCGACGAGGAATATGCGATCAGGTATTGCGTGCGCAGCTCGCGCTCGATCTCGCGGAATACCTGGCTTAAGTCTTCTTCTTTTTTCGGAAAGAATGCGCGTCCACCGGTGCGCTCGGCGACCGTGCGCAACGAGCCCCGATCCACCCCTTGATATTTGCTGTCGCCAATTCCGATTGCATAGATGACAGTCTCAGCCAGCAGCGCGCGATCGATTGCCTGATCGATTTCCAAAACGCTTGATGTGTCCTGACCGTCGGTAAGCAAGATGATCGCGCGGCGTCGCGACTGACCCGGTTCGGCGCTCTGCGTCAACACCTCGGTTGCCGTGAGGGCGATCGCGTCCCAGATAGCGGTGCTGCCTTCGCGCGGCTCTCGCTTCGTTCCCGGTCCGGTAACTATGCCACCGATCGCTCGACCCGAACCTAGATACGCCGGCATTGCTACTTCGACGCGTTCAAGTGCGCGATAGATACCAAGAACGTCTCGCGTTAATGGTTGTTCGAGAAATGCCGAACCGGTGAAGGGGATTACGGCGGCCTGATCCTTGCGCGATTGGATCACCGTTTCGATGAAAGAACGCGCCGCGGCTTTTTCAGCAGGCAGCGTCCGCTCCTCTGACGCGCTAACGTCAATCAAAAGCGCCAACGCTAGCGGTCGATCAGTTTCCCGCTGAAACGTGAATAACTGCTGCGGCACGTTATCTTCGAAGACCCGAATGTCTTCCTCACGGAGCGTGGTAATGAAACGCTTTTGTTTGTCTAGTGCCGTGAAAGGAAGATTGGTGACGTCCGTCTCTACACGAATCACTTCATCAGGCTCGTCCGGGTTTTGCGCAGAAATATCCCGCGCGCCGATCGCAAACACAGCTAGCAACAACAAGAATGGCGACAGGCGTAGCATGTGATTCGAGCTGGCGATTAGATCTACTTCACGCTCTTGGCGTTTGCAGGTTTAGCGAAGAGAGTATCTGGCAGGGAGCGATTGTATTCGATGGATTCGTAATTGATGCGGCTCGTTTGTTTGCCGTTTATGTAGTGGTCAATCACGAAAGGCGCGGTGACTCCCGCGTTGATGATTGGCTTGGCGAGCCAGTCTTCTTCTGTGATTTCTTCGGTTTCGTCAGAATCAGCTTTGCTGCGGGTGCGCTTATAAATGACTTTTGCAGGAAGCGCGTCCTTCGCGCCAAATTCAAACTCAACCCAAAACTTATCGGGATAGGTGATGCGTACGGTCTCGTTTCGCTTTGCTAACCCAGCTTCGCGCCGGCCTACATACGTGAGCGTCGCGTTTTCCTTGCGCCACCAACCGTGCAGCAGGTTTTCCACGCTCGTGCGCATCGCGCGTTTGAAGTCTTCGATTTGAGCGGGCTTCAGATCGTTCAGACTCTTCGTGGCGCCGTCGTACAACCAACCAGTAGAGCCGTTGTTAGTGTTGATGACGCGGATGCCCTGAGCCGTAAACTCCGTGCGCTCCTTATCCGGAAAGGCGATGTAATCCAAAAACCTCGTCGGTACTAACGAGGCGCCGTCCTGGTAAGTGGTGTAGAAGCCGCGGCCGACAACCGTGCGCACATTGAGATACGCGTCACCACCTACTGCGGCGATGGCGCTTTTGATCATCGTCTCTGCCTTAGTGTCGTTGGCGGGCTGGGGGGAAGGCGCGCTGGCGTTCGCAGTCTGAGCCGGTGCTAAGCAGCTGAAAAACAGTGTGCAGGCAACGAGCAAGGTGGCGCCGCGGAGGATTGAAAGCAAAGTCGCCATGATCTGATGAGTATTTAACGCGCTCGGCAAAAAAGGGTTTCAATGAAACTCACTGAAACCCCTTCTGACCTCTGTTAACTAACCTAATTTAGTTCAGGCTTATTAGGCGCCGCGGGTTTTACAACCGTTTCGCCATTTTCTACGTCGACTAAGAAACTGGAAGCGGTTTTCCACATGCTCGTGATTGGGAGCTTAACCTTCTCGTCGATGTGGCGCTTCAAAAAGCGCGCGCCATACGCCGTGTTGTAACCTTTTTCGGTCAACAGGTTCAGCGCGGCCTCGGTGACGTTGATCGACTTGCCTTGCCGCTCCATCTGCCGGCTCAGTTTATCGAGATAGAGCCTCGCAATGCGCCGCACTTCATCCATGGTGAGCGGGGCAAAGACGATAATCTCGTCGATGCGATTGCGAAACTCCGGCGAGAAGCGCTGTTCCGCCGCCTTCAAGACCTCGTTGTTAACGGCGCGAAAATCGTTTGCTGTCTTCATGCCGAAACCGAGTGGCTTTTCAAATCGCTTGAAGCTGTCGGAACCAAGATTCGAAGTCATGATCACGATGGCGTCAGAGAGGTACACCTTTTTGCCGCGTCCGTCCGTGAGCCAGCCTTCATCAAAGGCCTGCAGGAACAAGTTCATCAAATACGGCGAGGCCTTCTCTACTTCATCGAGCAGCAGGACAGTGTAGGGATTCTCGCGCAGTTGCTCGGTAAGAATGCCACCACGTTCAGAACCGACAATGCCGCGCGGCATACCGATCAGCTTTTCAATGCTAACCGTGCCGTCGCTGTATTCCGACATGTCGATCCGGACCATCTTCTCTTCATCGCCGAACATGAATTCGGCAACGGCCTTCGCAAGTTCAGTTTTGCCCACTCCGGTAGGACCGAGGAACAAGAGCACGCCATCAGGTTTGTAGTGCGAATCCTTTAGCGGACCTTTGTTCAAGCGCAACCGTTGTGCGACGGCCTGTATGGCATTCTTCTGACCGATCACGCGGGCGCCCAGCATTGCTTCGGTTAAAGCGAAGCGATCGCCGGTATCCCGGAAAATCATGTCGCGCGGAATACGCGACTCCTGCGAGATCACGTCGATTACGTGTTCGGGCTTCACCACCATCGTCTGCGGTTCGTTGATCTCAACTTTCACAGCGGCAGTATCGAGCCAGCCAATCGCTTTATCTGGCAGGTGCAGGTTGCGAATGTATTTGGGCGCCATCTCGAGAGCCGTATTGATGGCGTCGTCGGAAATCTTTACGGAGTAGTTTCGCTCGAGCCGCGGGCGAACGCCCAGCAGAATCTCACGAGTTTCACTGATTGAAGGCTCGACTACTTTCACGATCCGGAAGCGACGTGCGAGTGCCTCATCCTCGGCGATGAATTCCTTATACTCGGTCAGAGTGGTGGCGCCGATGATGCGCAGGTCGCCGCGGGCAAGTGCCGACTTAAACATGTTGGCGGCATCGGACGATGTGCCCAGCGCCGCTCCCGCGCCGATGATTGTGTGTGCTTCATCGATGAACAGGATCAGATTTGCATGCTCCTTAGCCTCATCGATGATTCCCTTAATACGTTCTTCAAACATGCCGCGCAGCATTGTGCCGGCGACCAAACCACCCATTTGCAGTTGGACGACGTGAGAACCACGCAGGCGCGCAGGAACCTTGTCCGGCTCCAACTCAATCAGGCGCGCGAGACCTTCCACCACCGCAGTCTTTCCGACGCCTGGCTCGCCCACCAGCATCGGTGAGTTCGCACGTTCGCGGTGACAGAGGATTTCCACCATCTGTTGAATTTCTTTTTCGCGGCCGATCGTCGGAGCGATCTTGTCGGCCCTCGCTAAGCGGTTGAGGGAAACGCCGAAGTGCTTTAAGTAAGGAGGCAGCTCAAATTTCTTCCGATACTGTTCTTCTTCCTGCTCGCGCTTCTGCACTTGCGCCCGGACGTTTTCCGCGACGAGGTCGGGATTGGCGCCCATGTTCTGCAGTACTTTTACGAACAGACTGTCGTAGTTGGTAAGAGCTTCAAAGATATCTGTAGCTTCGATGGTTTTGCGACCCTGGGCCCGAGCTCGCTCCATGGCGCGCTTGAACAGGTCGGTGGTGTCAGGCGCAATGCGAAAGCCCTTGCCTACATGCTGTTGCCGGCTAGTCTCGAGCCGCTTGTCGATGGCGATCTTTACGGTGATTGGATCGAGGGAGAGCTCACGCATTGCGGAGTTGAACATATCCGGCTCTTCATGCATGAGAGCCTCCAGAATGTGTTCAACGGCAACGTAATTCTGATCGCGTTGCCGCGACTCGCTCAGCGCATGTTCTAAAATGCGTTGACCGCTCTCCCCAAACTTATCTTTGTATGCTCCCAGATCAACCATTGTTATTCACCTGATGCCTCAGCCGGCCTTAATAAACAACGGATATTCCGCGTGCTTTGTTCAGCAAGACCGACATCGATCGTTCAAATTAACAAGATCCAACCCGCAGGTTGGATGCAACTGAGCATATGCGCCGTTGTGTTTCAATGCAACAGCTATCTCCCGGCGCGATGGCTTGCAAATCTCCGGCCAGCGGGAAGTTCTTTGTGTTTGGGGAATTCCTGGAAACTTGGCTTCACGCTTTCAGTTTATTAGTAGTCGTAATCGTCCCCGCCACCACCGCCAGGCATTGAGGGCGCGGCTTTCTTAGGTTCAGGGGCATCCGTAACCGCCGCATCAGTAGTCAATAACAGTCCGGCGATAGAAGCGGCGTTCTGCAAAGCAGTACGCACAACTTTGGTCGGGTCGATGATTCCCGCCGCGATCAAGTCCTCAAACTCCCCGGATCCGGCATTAAAACCTTTGGCCCCTTTCATCGCTGCAACTTTGCCCGCGATCACCGCCCCATCGACTCCGGCATTCTGCGCGATTCGCCGCAGCGGCTCCTCCAGTGCGCGCCGGATAATTTGAATTCCGGTTACAGCGTCCGGATCGTCATCGGTAAGCGTGTCGAGAGCTTTTGCCGCGCGCAACAAAGCGACTCCGCCGCCAGCAACTATGCCCTCTTGTGCTGCGGCGCGCGTGGCATTAAGTGCATCTTCGACGCGCATCTTGATTTCTTTCATCGCCGTTTCGGTCGGCGCTCCAACTTTCACGACCGCCACGCCGCCAGCTAACTTAGCAAGACGTTCCTGCAACTTCTCGCGGTCATAATCAGAAGTTGTTTCTTCTATTTGACGTTTGATAGCTGCCACACGTCCCTGTATCGCTTTCGCTTCGCCGGCGCCTTCCACGATCGTGGTGGTCTCCTTATCGATAACCACTCGTTTCGCCGATCCCAGATCCTCGGTTGTCACGTTTTCGAGTTTGATTCCCAAATCTTCGGTGATAACTTTTCCACCCGTCAGGATCGCCAGGTCTTCAAGGATCGCCTTGCGACGATCGCCGAATGCTGGAGCTTTAACGGCGCAAACTTTAATCGTGCCGCGGAGCTTATTTACGACAAGCGTAGCGAGCGCGTCACCGTCAATGTCTTCAGCAATGATCAGGAGAGCGCGTCCGGTTCGTGCGGACTGTTCCAACACCGGCAGCAAATCGCGCATCGCAGAAATCTTTTTCTCGTGCAGCAGAATCAGCGGCTCTTCCAGATTCGCTTCCATGCGATCTGGATTGGTAACGAAATATGGAGATAAGTAACCGCGGTCGAATTGCATCCCTTCGACAATATCTAGCTCCGTGCGGAGCGTCTTTGATTCTTCGACTGTAACGACGCCGTCCCTGCCGACCTGCTCCATCGCTTCGGAAATGAGTTGCCCAATTTCGCGGTCATTATTAGCGGACACCGTGGCAACGTTCGTTAGATCTGCTTTAGTTTTTACCTTCTGCGACATGCGTTCGAGTTCGGCTACCACTTTATCGGTCGCGCTTTGTATCCCTCGTTGCAACGCCATGGGATCAGCACCTGCCGTCACATTCTTAATGCCTTCACGAAAGATAGCCTGGGCCAGCACGGTTGCCGTGGTGGTGCCGTCCCCGGCGGAGTCGTTGGTCTTGACGGCAACCTCGCGAAGCATTTGCGCGCCCAGATTCTCGTAGCGATCGGGCAAATCAATCTCCTTCGCTACGGTTACCCCGTCTTTTGTGATCACCGGCGACCCGAATTTCTTGGCCAAAACTACGTTGCGGCCTTTTGGACCGAGGGTGACGCGTACCGCATCAGCCAGCGTGTTTACTCCGCGAAGCATCGCTTTACGAGCGTCTTCGTGAAACTTTATGTCTTTGGCAGCCACAGTCTTCTCCTTGCGTAACTAAAATGATCCAAACTCTTATTCGATTGCGCTGTGCGCTTTTTCCGGCGCGCGTCCCACAGTCACTCGAGCCGGACGTAACAGTCGTTCGCCGAGGCGATAGCCCTTCGTGTACTCATTCATTACCTTTCCGTCGAATTCAGGTTCCACAGGAGTTGTTTCGACAGCTTCATGTAATTCGGGATCAAACAGTTCACCCTGCGCACCAATTGGCTCGACACCCGCCGCGCCGAGGGCCGTCTTAAAACTTTCAGCCGTTTGCTTCACCCCCGTGATCAGTTGCTCCATAGAGCCGCCCGCTTCCGCCGCGTCGATAGCCCGCTCTAAATTGTCAAGGGTGGGAAGCAGGCTGGAAATGAATTCGGCCTTGCTGCGCTCAGTCCTTTCATCAGCGGCACGATTCAGACGCTGCCTAGTCTCATCAGTTTCTTGTTGCAGTCGATTCTTGAATTTTTCAAATCGGTCTTGAATATCCAGGGCCAACTGCTCGGCAGCTCGCGAGCGCGTTTCCAACTCTTCTACGTAACTCGGCTTGAGACTCGGAGCTGCAGAATTCTCCCGATCGGAACCGCCCGCTTCGTCATTATTCAGATAGCGGCGCCGGCGATCTGTGACGCGAATTTCGCCTTCGTCTGCCTGCTGCTCGCTATGTTCCCGATCCCTATGCTTCATCAGTTGCCTCCCGAGGGTTCGCGCATACTTTAGTTGAAATAATTACTGCACCTTGATCTGGATTCGTTGCGCTCTTGGTTCGTTGCGCTTCGGTAATGTGATCTCCAGCACGCCATTTTTGTATGAGGCCTGAATGCCATCGTTGGCAACGTTCGCGGGAACTGTAAAGCTCCTGCGAAAACGGCCGTGCGGCCTCGTCACCCTCGTTTTTTCTCCGCCCTGATCGATGGTACGAGTTCCGCGGATCACTAACTTTTCATCATCGAGATCGATGTCGAGTGAGGAGCGCTCGACGCCCGGCAAATCGACGGCGATTAGGTACGCCGCATCCGTGTCATAAACATCAGCGGTGGGATGCCAATCTGCGGTTTCGATTTCATCGCTATCTGCGGCGCGCGCGCGCCGTTCGGTAGCGTCCTCAAACAAACGATTCATTCGATCCTGCAAGAGCATCAGGTCTTGCAAAGGGTTCCAGGGTTTCGACAATGCTTCTCGTCCTTTCCTAAGCCGAGCGATTTAGGCGCCGGCAGCCATTACCGTCTGAAATTTCATCTGATTTCCGGCGGCGGAAACATTTAACGTTTGACCCGGCAAGATTTCGCCGTTTAGAAGTTTCACCGCCATAGGGTTTTGAATCAGCGTTTGAATTGCTCGTTTCAAGGGTCGCGCGCCATAGGCCGGATCGTAACCCTCACGAGCTAAGAGGCGGCGAGCAGAATCATCCAGCACAAGCGTGATGTTCCGGTCATGCAGCATTTGTTTTAGACGTTCCAGCTGCACGTCGATGATCTTCACAATCTCCTCTTCGCCCAGCTGGTGGAACACAATGATGTCGTCGATGCGGTTCAGGAACTCTGGTTTGAAATGCTCACGCAATTCTTCAAGCACTGCGTCGCGAACCTGTTCCTCATCACCCCCGGCCGCCTGGATTTCCCGCGATCCCAAATTCGAAGTCATGATCAGCACAGTGTTTTTGAAGTCTACAGTTCGACCTTTGGAATCCGTCAGCCTGCCATCGTCGAGAATTTGCAGCAGCACATTGAAAACATCCTGATGCGCTTTCTCAATCTCGTCGAAAAGAACCACCGAATATGGGCGGCGGCGCACGGCTTCGGTAAGTTGCCCGCCTTCCTCGTAGCCGACATAACCGGGCGGCGCACCGATCATCCGTGCCACCGCGTGTTTCTCCATGTACTCAGACATGTCCAACCGAATCATTGCTCGTTCATCGTCGAAGAGAAACTCAGCGAGGGCGCGCGCCGTTTCAGTTTTACCGACGCCGGTAGGTCCCAGAAAAATGAAAGACCCAACCGGACGATTCGGATCCTGCAAACCTGCACGAGCCCGGCGCACGGCATTCGCTACGGCGTTGAGTGCGTCGTCTTGTCCAATCACTCGCTGGCTCAAGCGCTCTTCCATGGTCACTAGCTTCTGCATCTCGCCTTCGAGCATCTTGGAGACCGGAATACCGGTCCACTTAGCGACAACTTCTGCGATGTCTTCCTCGTCAACTTCTTCCTTGAGCATGACACCATCGCTTTGAAAGGCCGCGAGCTTCTCCTGTTCCGCTTGCAGCTGCTGCTCGAGCTCAGGAATCTTGCCGTACTGGAGTTCCGAAGCTCTGCCGAGATCGCCGGCATTGCGCGCCTGGTCTAGCTGCAGCCTGAGTTGCTCCAGTTCGGCTTTTGCTTTGCGCATCCGCTCAATGGCTTCCTTCTCGGATTGCCATTTGGCTTTCATGCCCGAGGAAGCTTCTCTCAGGTCCGCGATGCGCTGTTCGATCTCCTTCAGACGCGCCTTCGATTTGGCGTCCTCTTCACGTTGCAGGGCCTGCCGTTCAATCTCAAGCTGGATCGTCTCGCGTTCCAACTTATCGATTTCCTGGGGCAGGGAATCGATCTCGATGCGTAAACGAGAAGCTGCTTCGTCGACCAGATCAATTGCTTTATCAGGCAGGAAGCGGTCCGTGATGTAGCGATTGGAAAGAGTGGCCGCGGCAACAATCGCTGAGTCCTTGATCCGCACGCCGTGATGGACTTCGTACTTTTCTTTCAAACCACGCAGGATGGCGATCGTGTCCTCCACCGTGGGTTCGCCGACATAGATCTGCTGGAAGCGCCGCTCTAACGCCGCGTCCTTTTCAATATATTTTTTGTATTCGTTGAGGGTGGTGGCGCCCACGCAGCGCAACTCGCCGCGTGCCAAAGCCGGCTTCAGCATGTTGGAAGCGTCAATCGCTCCCTCGGCCGCCCCCGCGCCCACGAGCGTGTGCAGCTCGTCGATGAAAAGGATGATCTGGCCTTGCGCGCCCTCAATTTCTTTCAGCACGGCCTTGAGCCGATCTTCAAATTCACCACGATACTTCGCACCGGCGAGCATCGATCCGAGATCGAGTCCCACGAGCTTCTTGTTGCGCAATGTCTCCGGAACATCTCCGGAAACGATTCGCTGGGCCAAGCCTTCGACGATCGCAGTCTTGCCGACGCCCGGTTCGCCGATTAGCACCGGGTTGTTTTTAGTGCGTCGCGAGAGGACTTGAATCGTGCGGCGGATTTCGTCGTCACGACCAATCACCGGATCGAGCTTTCCTTTGCGCGCGAGATCGGTAAGGTCTTTAGCGTATTTTGAAAGTGCTTGATAGTTGTCTTCGGCGTTTTGATCCGTGATCCTTGAACCGCCGCGCGTCTGCTCGATAACCTTGAGCAAATCATCGCGCTTAACGCCGTGTTGTCTCAGGATCTTTCCGCCTTCACCATCCCTCTCTTCAACAATGGCGACGAGTAGATGCTCCGTCGAAACAAACTCGTCCTTCGCCTTTTCAGCCTGTTTCTGTGCGGTGGTAAAGAGCTGATTTAGTCGCGGACTCAGATACTGTTGGCCACCCTCAACTCGCGGAAAGCGCGCAATCGCAGCCTGCACGTCGTTGCGTAACACCGGATGATTCACTGCGAGTTTGCCAAGCAAGGGACGAACAATTCCTTCCGGCTGCTCCAGCATGGCGGCCAGCAGATGTTCGGGCTCGACTTGTTGGTTGTGATTACGCTCAGCGAGCTCAATCGCCGACTGAATCCCTTCCTGTGCCCGCAGTGTGAACTTGTCTAATCTCATCTAATTCTGTTTGCGAGTTCCTCTAGTGAAAGTTGAGCGGGGCCATTTAAGCTCATGCGGCTCGCATGATAAAGGCCCCGCCCGATTGCCGTATGGCTACCTTACCGATACTAACTAATTAACTCAGCGACCAGCGCCGGCCTCTTTCGCTTTCTCGGCAGGGCCGACGTTCTCGGCCTTGGCTTCAATGGTCTTTTGATTGCTCCCGGTCTTGCTTCCAGTCACCTCAATGCGACGGGCCTTTGTTTCTTCGCGCTTCGGCAGTGTCACGCGCAGCACGCCGTTGGTGTATTCAGCCGTGGCGCCCTCTGCAGACACAGTTTGCGGAAGGGTAAAAGAACGAGTGAACGAGCCGTAGGACCGCTCGACGCGATGGTAGTTATCGTTATCGTCTTTCTTTTCAAAGTTACGTTCACCGCGCAGGGTGATCACGTTGTTTTCGACGGTAAGCTCGAAGTCACCCCGGTTCATCCCCGGCAATTCTGCCTCGAGAATGATCTGGTCCTTGTTTTCGTAGATATCCACACTGGGATTCCAGGCGCCGCGGCCGATGCCTTCTTCGCCAAACCCTCTCGTCAGGTTCGTCGAAAACAGGCGATTCACCTCTTCCTGAAGAGAGCGCAGATCACGGAACGGGTCATAACGAGTAATGCTCATTGGAAAACCTCTCCTCCTTAAATTGATATTTCTGTTTCTGCTCTGCCTTACTCGGTCTTCAGTAAACTGGTGGTCTCAAGTAAGTGAGCACGGGCGGATAATAATATCTGAGTCCCGCACTGTCAAGTCTGGCGATGAGATTTAGCTTACCAGGGAGGGTTCACGTCTGGGAACTCCGGGACCGAGTCATTTTAGGCCGAAAAATCGCTTGATTGAGGAGAGGATTCCAGCGGATTCGTCCTGCCCGCGATCGCGGGCGTGAGCTTGAGGGGCCAGACCTTTACGTCTCTCGGCAATGATGAAGCTTAAAGATTCGACAAGGTCAGGATTGGTGTCGAACACCTTTTTCATAGCATCGTGGCCAATCTCAAGCACTTCAGTCTCTTCCAGGGCGACGATATTTGCCGCGCGCGGTTCGCCCGTGAAGAGGGCCATTTCGCCAAAGAAATCGCCCTCATTCAAGGTGGCCACGCTGCGCGCTACACCGTTCTCATTTATCTGCACAGACACCCGCCCGTTGTGGACTACAAACATTGAGGAACCAGCTTCGCCGGCGCGAATCACAGTTTCGCTTGGCGCGAAAACGTGGCTGACTGCCGCGTGTGCGAGCATGGCGGTTTCTTCGACTGATAGCGGCGCAAAGATATCGACCGCTGAAAGGCGCTCAACGATGGCACTGCTACCAGCGCCACTTGGCGGTGCGGTTCGCGCCATTCTTTCAACCAACAGTGTGCGAGTGGGAAATGCGAAACTCAGGCCGGCACGCCGGAAGGCATACCAGATTCGTTGACGAATAAGCGCGTCGGTGTCGTTGTACTTGGCGTAATCATTCAGCCAATACTTCACCTCATAATCGACGCCACTCTCTCCCAGGTTCCTGATCCGAACGACCGGGGTAACCTTGTCAGAAACATTGTCGGCCTCTCGGACCGCTTCCCGCACTACGTGGATAGTCTTTGCGGGCGAGTCGGAATAAAGAGTGTTGAAGAACACATGACGGCAGTTCAGATTGCCGCGCGGGCAGACTTCGATGGCTTCGCGAGCTGCGGTGCTGTTGCTAATCAGGACCACATGGTTAGAGAAAGTGCGGATCTTAACGGCGCGCCAGGTTATTTCCTCGACCACTCCGGAGTGACGTTGGGCGCCCACCGTGATTACATCCCCGATCTGGAAAGGTCGATCAGCTTGCAGCGAGATGCCGGCGAAGAAATTTCCCAAAGTGTCCTGCAGCGCGAGACCCAGAATCACGCCGAAGATGGCTGACGTTGTAAACAGTGCACCGAGATTAACGCCTTCAAAGATCGAAGAAAAAATCAGGAGAAACAACGCCGTGAAGGCGATAATTGAAAAGATATTGCGAACGAGAGTTGGCGCCTCATAGCCGCTGCGCATTCGGTAAATCAAACCGAAGATCAGGCTGTTGAAGACGCGTACCAGCAAGTAGGCGAGAATTCCCAGCAGCACCAACCGGATAACATTGACAACCGTGTCTGCGCGCGACGCGAGCCAGCCCATCCGCGCGGCCAGCAGTTGATGGATTTGTAAGTCGAATGAAACGACGAGATAGAGCAACAGCAGCACGACCGCGGCAGTTACGACGAAGAGAATGCGCCTGTTGTTGGATCCGGAGCGAATCACTTTGCTACTAAATTTGCAGGCAAGCGTTGAAGATTTGGACTGCAGGAACAGCCTCTCTTTTATCACCGATTGTTGAGCTTGGCGAGTAGAAACGAACGCCGCCACGCCACTTAGAAGATCACGAGCCGCGGAAAAATAGTCACGAGAATCAGAAGTAAGGAGAGCAAGGTAACAACGATCACGGTTGCCCACGCGGCAATATTGTAAAAAGGTCCGTTTACCCGGTCGCCCATTAATTCTTTGTCGTTCACGAGACGCAATACGGCGAAAAGTATTATTGGTAGCAACAAGCCATTTATGACTTGCGTGACCAGCAACACCTTAATTAAAGGTAGGTTGGGCAACACGGCAATCGCGGCCCCGACAGCCACTAGAAACGTAAAAATCCCCAGGAAAATGGGGGCTTCGCGGAAACTTCGCGAGACGCCTTTCTCAAAGCCCAGTGCTTCACTGACCGAGTACGCGGTTGCCAGGGGCAACACACCGGCCGCCAACATTGAGGCCCCAAAGAGACCGACGGCGAAAAGCGCTTCGGCATAAACACCAGCAAGCGGTTGTAGGGCACGCGCGGCGTCCGCGGCACTCGAGACCTGAATACCTCTTCTATGCAGCGTGGCACCTGTAGAAATCACGATGAAGAAAACAATCAGGACGGCGAAGAGGGTGCCCACCCAAACATCGATCCGCGTGCGCCGGTAGTTTTCAATAGTTACACCTTTCTCAACTACTGATGATTGAATATAGACCTGCATGTACGGTGAGATTGTCGTACCGACGACAGCTACGAGCGTGAACAGGTAAGCGCTATCAAAACTAAAACTGGGCCGGACCAGGCCCGCCGCGACTTGCGTCCAATCCGGTTCGGCGAGAAACGCTGAGGCGACGTAACCAAGAAAGACCAACGTCATCAGCAGAAACACTCGCTCGACTCGCTGATAGGATCCTTTGACGACCAGCCACCAGATGCTCACCGCAGCCAGCGGCACAGAGAAGAATCTCGGAATGCCAAACAACTCCGTTGCGGCAGCGATTCCCACGAACTCCGAAACCGTCACGCCACCATTGGCGATCAATAGAGCAAGCATCACCAGTGCGGTCCAACGAACGCCAAAGCGTTCCCGAATTAAATCAGCCAGACCCTTGCCAGTGACCGCGCCCATTCGTGCGCACATCTCCTGGACCAGACCAAGACTGATTGTGATCGGAATTAGGATCCAAAGGAGTCGATAACCGTGATCGGCGCCGAGCGAGGCAAACGTGGCGATGCCGCCGGCGTCGTTACCAGCGTTGGCCGTGATCATCCCTGGCCCGAGAATGGCCAGGTAGGCAAGCAAGCGTTTGCGCGGTGTAACGTTCCGCACGCCACGAGCGCCGCGCCGCAATAAACGGCGCCCTGCGGCCCTCACGGCTGCTCTTCGTTCTAACACTTGGAGGTTCTCCGTCGTTCATAACGAACAATGCGCGAGCTTTCAGGCAAAGAGTCGCGGCAACCGCTGCCGCCAATTCTTTGGCAGAAGTATTTCCATCGCATCGTCGACAGTAATAATTCCTAAGATGTCACCTGCCTGATCGACGACCGGCAAAGCGAGGAGATTGTACTCAGCAATCCGCTGCGCTACTTCCTTTGCCGGCTCGCCTGGATGGGCCGACTGAAACTCAGTGCGCATTACCGCATCGAGCGGCGCCATCGGATCAGCCAGAATCAAACTTCGTAACGCGATCACTCCGATCAATTGCCACGAGTCTTCGGCTTCGACAACGTAAAGGTAGTAGATCATGTTGGGCGTCTCAGCCATTTCGCGCAGCCTGGCGATCGCGGCGCCCACCGTAAGCTCGCGCGGCAGCGTGACAAACTCAGTTGTCATTAAGCCGCCAGCTGTGTCGTCTTCATAAGGCAACAACTCGGCTACATCAGCTTGCTCTTCGCCTTCCATCAGGCCGAGCAACTCTTCAGCTTTTTCCTCTGGCAAATCGCCGAGCACATCGGCAGCTTCGTCGGGAGACATCCATTCCAGAATGTCCGCGGCGCGCTCCTCATCCATATCGCCGATGATGCGGGCCTGTTGCGCGGCCGGCATTTCTTCTAAAGTCTCCGCCGCTGTTTCATCGTCGAGCGAACCTACCACTTCGGATCCGTGATGGTAGGAAAGTGCCTCGGCAAGTCGCGCAATTTCAACGGGATGGAGCCGCGCGAGCTTACCGCTCGCAGACTTCAATTGGACTGTCGCTTCATCGGTCGCCAGATAGCCAACGTCCGACCAGTCAATTACTTCCACTGGCTTTCGAGTCCCCATAAATCCTGCCGGAGAAAGCCGCCGCCAAAGTCCTTGCAAGCTGACATCGGCGCCGGTTACCCGCCACGCGCCGGCCACCTCAATCAGCTGCACATCATTCACACGGACCACCCGTTTGCCGTCGACATCGATTAGTTGTTTGTCGAGCACGTTACGCGCGAGCAACACTTCACCTTCGCGCCGTTCGAACGGTTGCAAGTTGAGCACGTCGGAATTCAATCTCACGCCGGCTTCGCTGATTTCCGTAATGCGCCATCGTGAGACAAAAAAATCGCGGCGCCGGTAACGCGCTACGATGCCGGTAATCTGTGGGTGATCATCCTCGCCCAGCCGCGTGATGACATCCTTAACAGTCGCCACACTCTCACCTTCGAGATCGC
Organism: Pyrinomonadaceae bacterium; assembly: GCA_051002415.1. GTDB lineage: Bacteria > Acidobacteriota > Blastocatellia > Pyrinomonadales > Pyrinomonadaceae > PSRF01. The sequence goes on along the minus strand of JBPCMI010000188.1, from coordinate 4,211 downwards.
GAATGGGGCGACCCAATACTTGCGACAGATAAAGCATGGATCAGATAGTCCGACGTTCGACGCCCAAAAGTCCACTGTCGAAAGTCCAATCTCCAAATTCCGCTTTCGCTCGCACACCTGAGATTCGACTCGGGCAGTCTGACGTTGGACTTTGGAGGTTGGGCTTTGAACGGATCTATTTTGGTGGTTTGCGAAAGTTGTAACGCAGGAGGACTCGCAGCGGGATTGCAGTGCCGTTTCGCATCGCGGGAAAGAAGTGAAGTTTCTTAACTGTCTCGAGGGTGGCCTCATCAAGGTCAAAGCCAGCCCAGCGCGCGATTTCTTTGAAACCAACCTCGCCATTCTTGTCGATGTCAACAATTACATCGACCACCGCTTCAACTTCAGCAGCGGCGGCGTTCATTGGGTATGGAGGCTGAAGACGGCGATAGGGCCGCGGTAATTGGATACCCTCCGCGGTGGCGGTCTCGCTATCATCCGGAGCCACCTCAATCACGGGGACTTCGCGGCCCACCGCTAACGCACGAAGGGTTCGCTCCTCCTCCCGGGCCCGGCGAATTACCTCTATTAAGGGCTCTGGATGTTTGTTGTCAGACATGCCCTGCAACAATTGCTTTTCCGCCTGCGCGGGTGACGGCCCCTGAATCTTGATCCACTGGAACTTCCAGAGCCGGCCCGTTCGCGAACTGACAAGAAATATCGAAGCGTAGGAGTCGAAATAGATCTGGTTAGAAGAGGGCGAACGCCTTAGCGTCTGGGCATCAATCAATACGAAGAAGTCACTGCCGATGACGGACCCGAAGGTGCGCGCTTCGGAGACGGCCATATTTAAGGATGGTGCGTGACCTGTTCCGTGGGCGGCAGCCCTGACTAGATCGAGGTCTAAGACGTCGAGATCTGCAGCCAGGAAACTCTCCGCGTAAAATTCCGAAACGTGGCGTTCCAATTCGGAATTGTTTAGTAGGACAGCGGCTATTGTTGTACGTCTTTCGCCCGATTGAGCTGGAGCGTAGACCGCGAGGGAGGTGAACAAAACGACCAGAAGAATTGAGTGGAAAACCATAACACCGTCAGCCCGTCAGCGGCGCTGCCAAAGTTTCTGTGAGGGAACTCGCAAGGCCCGGTTGAATTTACTCGAAGCATTTTCCCAGGCGATGATCGCTGTCAGTTCCACGATCGCATCCTCATTGTAAGACTTTCTTAGCTTCGCAAATAACTCATCGCTGACGTCTTGATCGCTCAGCGTGATTGCGTCGGCGTATGCAAGTGCGATCCGTTGCGCTTCATCGTAGTAAGCGCTCGAAGCGTATTCGGGCAGTGCGTCAATTTTTTCCGTCGCCACTCCCAGGTCACTGCCCACGGCAGCGTTGATGTCCTGTCAAAACTCACAACCATTGAGCGCTGCCACCCGACGATTCAACAGCGACTGCAGTTGAGGATCAATTAGTCCGGATGCTTCGATACCAGTCCACATCCCGCGCACGCCACGAAAAATCGAGGGACGTCTCGCGTATAGCAGGTGATTAAGCAATGGTGCGCCCCAGGTCTTCGTGTGCGCGGCGAAAACATCTTTTGCGTAACGGTCAACCCGGTCCGGATCTACACCTTCGATTCTCGCCATACTAATCTCCAAAGGCGTGCGCTTGGTTTAGTCGGTCAGCTCCCGCCGAACTCTTGTGATAGAGCGCATAAACTTCTTGCTTAACTTCGGCTGGAAAGCACACCCGATGTAATTCGTAACCTCGTTGTAGACCCCGAACAACGTCGCTTACCTCACTGATCTCCCTGATTACCGGACGCGCATATCCATCCTCAACATAGATCCGCGACTTCGGCTCAGCGCCGGCGACCGTGTAGTAGTTGTAGTAAGGCACATCGCTGGCGCGGTCTTCGATGAAATAATACTCTGGGTCAAATCCAGCCCGGCTCACACATTCGCGCGCCGCGGCGAGAAAATCTGCTTGTTCCGTCGCGTTCATGTCCAAATCGACCGCCTTGAAAAGGCGCCGTCCGGTAAAGCGCGCGCTCAAGTCCCTCAAGATAGGATCCTGCGAGCGTTGCCATTGTTTGATATGAAACAAAACATCGGAGTCGTCTATCTCCAGATGCTCAGCGATCGTCAGTTTCTCTTTACGCAATACCTTTTCGAAGGCAGTCTCCGGCGCATACCAAACCGGTTCTCCGGCTTCCAATAACGCCAGGGCCCGCCGCAGAATTGAACGCAGCACGGCTTCTGCTGAACGCAAGCTGCGATGAAAATAAACCTGCCGGAACATGTAGTAACGAGCCTGCAGATATTCTTCCACCGCATAAAGACCGCGCGCCGCTACATAGATGCGATCACCCTCTTCGTCGATCGCCAATGCATTGATAATCCACTCGAGATCGTAGATGCCATACTTCGCACCCGTCATCAGTGAATCGCGCAACAGATAATCCATGCGGTCAACATCGAGTTGCGAAGAAACAAGTTGGGCAAGTGCCGCAGGCTGAAACTTGCCTTCAATAATCGCTGCGACTTTCTCCGGCAACTCCGTCGAGTGCGCTCGTAGCAATCGCCCAACTTCGGTTTGGTCACTGAGCACGACCTGGACAGTCCAAGCTTCATGGTGAAACCCGAGGACCTTCTCCATCACGTGTGAAAAAGATCCGTGGCCCACATCGTGCAGTAACGCCGCCGCGCGGGCAGCCGCGCGATCTTCTTTTTGAATGTTGTGATTTTCGCAGAGCCGATCGAGCACGCGAGTCATCAGATGAAACGCGCCCAGCGAGTGAGTGAATCGCGAGTGCTCAGCTCCCTGATAAGTGTAAAGACCCAACCCGAGTTGTTTGATACGTCTGAGCCGCTGAAACTCCGGCGCGTCAATCAAGCGCATCATTAGTTCGCCTTCGTCAGAATCAGTGCGAAGGCGAATGATGTTGTGAACAGGATCGCGATAGATGCGTTCAGACAAGATGAGTTTCTTCGTTCTGTAGTTCGTTTCCCGCAGAGTCTATCACGCTGAAAAGTAAGCTCGGGATTCAGGTGTTAAATGAAACTCGTTTCCGGTCGCTCTCATGATCAGACTTGCTGCAAGAGTTTTTCAGCCGGCTTTGAATAGGCTGCCGTGCCACAGCTCTCGTAGGACGGGAAATCGGCCGCTGCCCAGGGCTCAAAACGCCCCGGCGCCGGAGCCTCCCGCCCGGCCTAGATTTATGGATACTTCCCAATTTTTTGGATTTACCCGCGTCCTGATAACGGCGAAAAGCTGCTAAGTCGCTGATCTTAGGTACTAATCTCCGGAGGTTCGTAGTGGGCATGGGAATTGCGAAAAGCCCCACAGACGAACTTTCGTTCTGCCTCGGGCATTTTCCCTAGTAAGTGCTTTTGGCTAATGAAGACAACCTAAAATAGGAGAAAGAGAATGAAGACTTTTAAACTTGTGCTCTTTAGTTTGCTACTTGTCTTAGGCCTTACCGGAATCAGTTTCGGTCAGGAAACGACAGGTAGCATTGAAGGCACGATCAAGGATCCCTCGGGCGCTTTAGTTCCCGGTGTGTCCGTTACAGCTACCGGAACGGGTACCGGCGCAGGTTTTACGCGCACGGTGACCACGGACAATGCAGGGTTCTTTAGAATCCAGCAGGTTCCGCCCGGTATCTACACGGTTACCACCGCGGCGACTTCGGGCTTCGGCGGTTCGACCAGCAGCAACGTTGAGGTAGTGCTCGGTAAGACCACTCCCGTCGCCGTCTCGCTGCAAGCCGGTGGCGTCGAGACATCAGTAGATGTCACGGCTGCTAACGAGCTGACGATCGACCCTACAGATAATAAAATTCAGACGAACATCACAGCGAGAACTGCAGAGTTGCTGCCCAAAGGCCAGGGCTTCTCCAGCTTGCTGAAGATTGCTCCATCAACCCGTCCCGAGCCACTCAACGGCGGCTTCCAGGTGGACGGTGCTTCGGGCTCTGAAAACACGTTCATCATCGACGGTCAGGAAGTTACCCACTTCCGTACCGGCGTGCTGCGAGCGAACGACAACCTGCCCTTCTCGCTAGTTCAGGAAGTGCAGATCAAGAGCTCAGGTTTCGAAGCCGAATTCGGCGGCGCGACCGGTGGCGTGATCAATGTTGTGACCAAGGGCGGTGGTAACGAGTGGCATGGTGAATTCGGTTCGCAGTTTCGTCCGGGCAGCTGGCAGGGTCAGCCCAATGTGTTCCTGCGAAAC
>JBPCMI010000187.1:0-45946 GCA_051002415.1 Pyrinomonadaceae bacterium | reverse complement strand
GATTGCGGCCAATGCCGTGATCGGCATGGTGCCCAAAGGCGATAAGGTCGGAGTTAGTTGCGCGCTCTGTCACACCATCACAGACAAATCGGTGTTTGACTTACCCAATGGTGGATCCATTGGGCGGCGCCTCGACGGGCGCGCGGTCCATACGATCAATCTCGGCGCTATCTTTGCGATGGCTGACAACTCGCGCGCCCTCTATCCCGTCCTGCAACTTTCACTCAAGTCCAACGGCGATAAGACTCTCGGACGAGCACCTAAGGGTCTGACCGAAAAATCAACCGAGAAAGAAGTTGATGCCTATCTCAGCAATCCGGCTTTTTATCCGGTCGGTATGTTTGACGATAGCTTCGACGGCAACGGCGATCCGATGCACAACACGCCGCTGTTTCGCCAGGATCTGGCGTTTCCTTTTGGCAGTGAAGGCGCTATCGCCAAGCTGGATAACTTTAGCAATCTCGTTTACACAGGACTCTTCGACCAGACGACTTTAACGACTCCCGGCGGGCGCGCGTTCCTTCATAAGCTCGGTGGCGCAGCCGGAGATGAGATCGCTGACGACTACGTCAAGATTTTGAAAGACACCGGGGTCAAAGGCTATCCCTTTGTTAAATCAAGCGCGCACCCGATGCCGGGCAGTGAAGAAGCTCCCCTCGGCGTGCGTGTGAATAACACGAAGCTCCTGGATATGAACGCGTACCTGGACAGCTTGCCGGCGCCCGCCGGCGTGGATGGTGACAGGCAAGCCATGGCGCGCGGCCGTCAGTTGTTCCGCACTGCCGGTTGCACCGCTTGTCACAACGTGGACCAGAGCAAGTTTGTGCCGCCGTTCATCGTCCCGATGAAGACAATCTTTCCTGGAGATGAGCCGGTCGTGCTCGCGCAACGCATGCCGCCGCTTAATCCAGTTTTGAATACAGCGGGCAACATCTTCGACGACAAAATGGCTGTGGTGAATGCCAGTCTGCGCGGCGAGGAGCGCGGCATAGCCCTGCCGCTCTTGCTGGATCTCGCACGCAAGCCTGTCTTTCTGCACGATGATTCCGTGCCGACTATGGAAAATCTGCTGAACCCTTCGCGTGGTCCGTTGGCTCCGCACCCGTTTTATCTGTCCGATGCCAAACAGCGCGCAGACATGGTGGAGTTCCTGCGCAGTCTGGACACCAACTCTTCCGGCAAAGCGACGCGGACATCCTTAAGTTTCTCGACGCAAGCCTCGAGGCTTTTCCGATGGAGCGGATTGTACACTTTCTTTACGGGAGTGGGAAGAAGGTAAATCCAGAGCCCTTGTTCGAAACGTAACTAACTTGATCGCAGAATCAAAAAGCGGGAAGGCCCTTCGATCGCCCAAAGCGTGCCGGCTGCTTCTTACTTCGCTAGCTGAATTGCCCCCAAAAGGACGACATTCTCGGCGCCGAGTTTTCCAGCTCTTGAATGTGTCAAACAACGCGAGAATCTGACGAATTGCTCCAGCGCGAGGTTCGTCTGGTTTGAGCGCATTGCCTACAAGGAGGGGAGGAAATCATGATCTGCATTCGCAAACTCGGACTTGCGCTGCTGACGCTCGTCGTGATCGGGCTCGCCGCCGCGCCCAACGTTAAAGCGGACGCATTCACCTTGAACGGGACTTTGTCTCCGGGAAGCCCAGTTCAGCTCTTTAGTTTCGATATCAGTAGCTCTTCCTCAGTGCTGATCCGGGCGACGGCCAACTTCGACCTTGCCTTATCCTTGTTCGACGCTGCGGGCGACACGATCAACATAGCCATCGATGAGGACGGCCTCGGCCCCCCTTTCGTCGCAACATTGGAGGATGAATTCGGCAACTTTTCTTTAATGCCCGGAACATACCTCCTCGCGGTAACACCGCTTCCGCTCCTCCCAGGCTCCAATTTGAGCGAAGGTTTCTTTTTCGCCACTGACCAGTTCGGTCGTGAGCTTACCTTTGCCGACTTCGGGTTCACGGGGGGGAATTTCACTCTCGAAATCTCGGGCTCCGGCGTAACCCAAGCTGCCCCGATACCTGAGCCGGCGACTATGCTCCTGCTCAGCACGGGGTTGGCAGGAGTAGTCGCGGGCTTGCGCCGGCGCCGGTTACGCAACGAGAGCACAAGTGAAGAGTAGCGAAACCCATTGGTGCGGCCAATACTTAATAACAGGGAGCCGCCCTTCGGCTGCTTGAACCAAAGCAACACGATCATGGTCGTGCGCTTATTAAACTGACGGGATTGAAGTAAAGCCCCCGTCCAATACGAAAGGGAGATAGAAATGCAAAAGTTATTCACCAGAAAAATGTTAGCCCTTGCGCTGCTCGGTGCAATGCTGGCTATGCTGTTCGCCGGCGGGCCGAACACCCAACCCACGCAGGCGTCGAGCCACCGCGAGGCCCCGCTTATCATCGCCGACCCGCTCGCCGACAACACGGACGTTTACTCGTTCCGCAGCTATGAGGCGGGGCGCGAAGGATTCGTGACCCTGATTGCCAACTTCATACCGTTCCAGGAGCCTTCGGGCGGGCCACACTTTTACCTGTTTGACCCGACCGTCCTCTACGAGATCAAGATTGACAACACAGGCGACGGCGTCGAGGACATCACTTACCAATTCACTTTCGAAACGAAGGTCGTCAACGGGGATTCTATACTCGGAATGGCTGCGCCAAATGAGGCTGCTGCCGGAACCGGGGGGATCGAACCTCTTATTACTTCGCTCACCGATCCTGATTACAACGAATACCAGACTTACACGGTGAGGCTTGCGCAAGGGCGCACAAACGGACAACTCAGTAGGACTATCCTCGCCAGGGGGCTGCGTATGCCGCCGAGCAATATCGGCGAACGGACCACACCCAACTATGAAGCCGTGCTCGGCCTGCCGGCGGTGAACACCTTGTCGAGCGGTGCGCGGGTCTTCGCCGGCCAGCGCGACGAAGGTTTTTACATTGATGTGGGAGCTACTTTTGACACGCTCGCCCTGCGAGGCGGCGGCATCAGCCCCACAGGCGGCGTGGATGGCACGTCCGGCTTCAACGTCAACACCATTGCGTTCGAGGCCCCGATCCAGGCGCTGACACGTAACAATTCGGCGCCCACCAATCCGACTGATCCAAACGCGGTCATTGGAGTGTGGGCCACCGCCAGCCGCCAGACCACGCGGGTTATCAGGCCCTCCATCGGTAAGGGCCGCGACATTACTCTGAACGCCGGTCCTTACCGCCAGGTGTCGCGGCTCGGCAACCCCCTGGTCAACGAACTCGTGATTCCGCTCCGGCTGAAAGACACGTTCAATGCGTCTGAACCGCAGAATGATTCACAGTTCGCTCCGTTTGTTTTGGATCCGCAACTCGCCAGATTGATCTCGGCGGTGTTCGGCATCAACGTGCCCGGCCCGATCACCCCGGCAACGGCATTCACAGCGCCTCCGGCGAATCGAACTGATCTGGTAGCAATCTTCGCCACGGGCATTCCCGCTGGTTCGGTGCCGGGGGCGCCGACCTACACCAACTTCCTGTCGGACGGACAGCCGCATGAGTATCAACGACTTAATGTCGCCATCGCCCCGACACCTGCCGGAATGCGCAGCAGGCTTGGGCTCTTGGGCAACGATCTCGCTGGCTTCCCGAACGGGCGGCGTGTGTTTGACGATGTAGTTGATATCGAGTTGAGAGCGGTGGCGGGCGGCACGCCGTTCACGCCGGCCTTCAACGTATTCCCGAACAATGTGCTCTCGGATGCCGTGTCCAATAATGATGTGCCTTACCTTGAGCGATTCCCGTATCTGGGCGTGCCACATTCGGGCAACACTAAGACGGGCAAACCACACGAGCATCACGTGATTTGCTGCGCAAATGGAGTGCTCCCCTAGAGGATCGCGGGGTCGCATCAATCGTTGTAACAGCTCGAAGAGCGGCGAAGGATAACTTCAACGCTCTTCGAGCCTCAATCTTCAAATCGAGTAATACCCATGAAGAAAAAAAAGGAAATAGTACTTCTATTGGCGGGAGCGACGGCGCTCTTGTCAATTGTTGTCTTCGGCATCCGCTCGAGCTCGAGTCCCGCAATGCAAGCGGAAGATGCATCGACTCAGCCGGTCACAGAACAGAAAACTCCTGCCGACCTGCGGATCCGCGCAGGTGAGAATCAAATCAAGCTGCGGCCAGACAAGCCGGAAGGCTACAATCTGCTCGCCTCCGCCTGGATGCAGAAGGCGCGGGAGACCGGCGACTTCGGCTTCAACGCCAGGGCGGATGAGGCACTCAATAACTCGCTCCGAGTGGAACCGGATAATTACGATGCCCTGAAACTTCGGGCGAAGCTCCTGCTGACTTATCACCGTTTTCGTGAGGGCTTGGATTTAGCTCGCCGTGCCCAATCAATTCGCCCCACGGATCACGACGTTTACGGAGCGCTTACTGACGCGTATGTAGAGCTAGGGGAATATCCCGCCGCTATTGATGCTGCGCAGAAAATGGTGGATCTGCGCCCCGATTCATCCTCCTATGCGCGCGTCGCTTACCTTAGATCACTCCATGGGGACACTGAAGGTGCAATTGCTGCGATGCAGGTGGCGGTAAAAAGTTCTAATCCGAAAGATCCTGAAGCTGCCGCCTGGACGCGGGTTCATCTCGGTCTCGAATTGGCGCAAGCTGGAAAGTTGGCGGAAGCAGAGCGTGAGTTTGATAAGGCGCTGCTAACATTTCCAAATCATAAGCTTGCCCTCGATGCAAAGGCACGCAGCCGAATCGCAGCCGGCGACTTGAACGCCGCGATTCAGATATACGAAGCAGAACAAAAAGCCACACCCTCTGCCGACGTGGCCCTGGCACTGGGCGATCTTTATGCGCAAACAGGTCGTCAGGCGGAAGCCGGTAAACAGTACGAAAGCTTTGAGTCTCTCGAACGAGAAAATGTGATCGTCGAGAATTCCTGGCATCACATGATTAACTACTGGCTGGATAACGATAAAAGTTTGGTTTTGGCGCTGGAACATGCCCAGCGAGAGTACGAATCACGAAAAGATATCTTCACGTGTGACACTCTGGCCTGGGCGCTTTTCAAGAATGGCCGACTTCCGCAAGCCCAGCAATTGATGAAGGAAGCGCTGCGGACGGGCAGTCGCAACGCGCGGCTTCTCTATCACTCAGGGATGATTGCCAATGCACTTGGTGACCGGCGAAGTGCCGCCCGGGATTTGCAACTGGCCCTCAAGCTCAATTTGAAATTCGACCTGAGACCGGCAGAAATTGCCAGAAACACACTTGCCTCTCTGAGTGCGTCGCGCCCCGAGCAGACCACTCGGGCGAGGCGGGCATAACCCGCCGACTAGTTTGCCCAGCCCTTCGTCTTATTGATTTTCGAGCCGTGACTTGTGAATGATCTATTTTTCAGAAGCTGCTAAACTTCTGACTGATCAAGCAGGCGAGTGGGAGAATTAATGATGAACAAGAAAGACGAACCGCCCCCGGTTGATAATGTGATCTCGGACGAGACGGGACAGTTTGATCTTCGCTTTCTGTTATGGCGACACTTCTGCTCGTCGAACAACATCCCCGTTGAATCTCTGCCCAGCCAGCTCGACGACGACCAAAAAGAAAAGTGGGAAGAACTTAAGGCCAGCCGGCTGCGCTCACCCGGACAAAAGGAACCGTAGCATAAAACGAACTTGGTGCTTTGTGCTTAGTACCTTGCCTAATCGGTGTTTAGTAGTAACTCGGTCGTTTAGAATCCGTCAGCAAAAAGAGTGCATAGCTCCGCGTTCAAGTTCTTCTCTTTCTTGGGGTCCTTTGCGCTCTTGACCGCTTGTTCTTTCCAAATGGCAAATGGAAAATGTCTTAGCTGCGTTCCCCGACTAATCACTTGGCCTTCACATCCTGCCGCTTCCCATTTGATAAGCTCCGGTCAGAAACGGATTCGTTGTGCGCTCGATGCCAATCGTAGTCACTGGCCCATGACCCGAGTAAACCTCAACATCATCACCAAGGGGCAATAACTTCTCATTGATTGAGGCGATCAGTTCCTCCGAAGATCCTCCGGGCAAATCCGTTCGCCCCACCGATCCCGCAAAAAGCACATCCCCCACAAATACTTTTCTTTCGGCTGCCGCAAATAACGCGACATGACCCGGCGTATGACCGGGACAGTGCAACACTTGAAATTCAAGCTCGCCGATCCGCAGAGTGTCGCCATCGTTGAAGTACTCATCGACACCCGGCGGTGGGGCAAAATCAAATCCCAGCGCCGCCCACTGTGATCTGGGGATTCCAATCCAAGCGGCCTGCTCCGGCAGCGCCTGGTAGATAAATTCGTCGGCCTGATGAAGCATGATTCGAGCTTGCGGTCTAAGCTGCTTTAACGCCGAGACTCCTCCCACATGATCGAGATGCGCATGAGTACAAGCGATAACCTCGAGTTCGAATCCATGTTTGTCGATGGCGCGAACGATGTCATCCGAATCATCTCCGGGGTCGATACATATTGCTCGTTTGGTTTTCTCACAACCGAGGATGCGAGTGTGCTGTTGAAACGCAGTGACGGTGACTTGTTCGATGATCATCTTTTTTTGAAAATAGTCTTTGCCCTTGGGACTTTGGTCTTTTGAAAACTACCTTCCGAAGAAGTACTTGGAACGATATAAGAGCGAAGGCCAAAGCCGAAAGGCCAAAGACCGTATCTTGACGTATAATTTGACCTTATCCCACTAATCAAGGCTTTTCGTCATGCCACGTGTTAAAACAGCGAATCCTTTGGCAGAAGTGCTCGACGCCTTAACGATGACAGGCGCATCGGAGCTAACTGAACACCTCGCCAACGATGCCTTGAAATGTTATGCCTGCGGTCATCGTTGCCTGATCAATAGCGGCAAGCGCGGCATCTGCAAAGTGCGTTTCAACGAAGCCGGCGAGCTGCGCGTGCCCACCAATTACGTGGCGGCTCTTGCCTGCGATCCCACCGAGAAAAAGCCTTTCTTCCATGTGTTGCCGGGGTCTGACACGCTCACCTTTGGCATGCTCGGCTGCGATCTGCACTGCTCCTACTGTCAAAACTGGCTCACCTCGCAAGCCCTACGCGACAAGGCCGCGGGTACCGCTCCGCAACAGGTGACGCCGGATCGCCTCGTCGCCATGGCGAAGGCGTATGGCGCCTCTCTCGTCGGTAGCAGTTACAACGAACCCTTGATTACGGCCGAATGGGCAGTCGAGGTTTTCAAGAAAGCGCGGCCAGCAGGCTTTCGCACGGCGTTCATTTCAAACGGCAACGCAACCCCGCAAGTACTCGACTATCTGCGCCGCTGGACCGATTGCTACAAGATCGATCTGAAGTCGATGAGTGATCGGAACTATCGCCAACTCGGCGGCGTGGTGGATAACATTTTAGAAACTGTGAAGATGGTGTACGAGCGCGGATTTTGGGAAGAGATAGTTACGCTCGTAATTCCCGGATTCAATGATTCTGAAGCCGAGTTGCAACTAGCCGCTGAATTCATTGCCTCGATTTCTCCGGACATTCCCTGGCACGTGACCGCCTTTCACCAGGACTATCACATGCAGGAAAACGCGAACACGACGGCCGCGCAGTTAGTGCGCGCGTGTGAAATTGGACGTGCGGCGGGTTTGCGCTACATCTATGCGGGAAACTTGCCTGGCAAGGTGGGACGTTGGGAAAACACCTATTGCCCGACGTGTGATGAACTGCTGGTGGAGCGTTACGGCTATCTAATCCAACAGATGAATGTCTCGCGTGCCGGTTCGTGCCCATCGTGCGGCACGAAGATACCGGGAATCTGGCATTAAGATAATCTCAGATCTCAAATCTCAAATCTCAGATGTCAGGTCTCAGATGTCAGGTCTCAAATTTCGCTATATAAGAAGCAATGACTTCTGCGATGCGGCTCTCACGAGCGAGACTTTCTATTTCAAAACAAAAATCCCAAGTCCCGTGCACTGGGCTAAAAAACTCAGCACCTGAGACTTGGGACTTGAGACCTGAGACTTGAAACCTGAAACCTGAAACCTCGAACTTGAGACTTAACCCTATCTGACTGTGGGTGAAGCTGTCGCTGCGGGCGTTGCGGGCGCTTTCACAACCGGAGTGCCGCCATGATGAAAGAGGCCCATCCATTTACCGTTACGATTCACCCAGATAGATGAATGACGTTCGGGCCCCGGAGAGACCCCCGGGTTCGTGACCGAATAAGTCACAATAGCTGCATCTGCGTCGATGTTGACGGTTTTGAAATCACTTAAGACAGCTTTCGATGCATTAAACATGCTCACACCTTTGACGGATGCGGCCTTGTCGTAAACGTTGTCAGGCTCAACCTCCATGAAGTCGGTGGCGAGCAAGTCTGCAAACGCCTCATAATTTTTGCTTTTGAACAAATCCCAAACAATCTTTTCATTAGCAATCGGATCCGGGCCCGTTGTAACCGCCGCCACAGGCGCGGTTGAAGGTGACGCCGTTGGCCTGGCGGAAGTAGCCGGAATTGCTGCGGGAGTCATCGGTGGCTTGACTGGGCATTCCTGGTGAAAGATCCCTAGCCATTTCCCACCACGATTCGCCCAAGCTGAACTCCCGCGCGCCGTCTGTGGCGCAAACTCTTTGCCCTTAAACTTTCCTTTCGTGTTTACGGTGTAGACCACAACGAACGCGTCTTTGTCGATCGGCAAGTACTTCCAGTCACTGAACACGACCTCACTGGGCTCGAATTCTTTCACGCCTGCTATTGTTGCGGCTTTGTCGGTGACCCCAACATCCAGAACCTCGACCTGATCAGCGGCCAGCATGTTGCCAAAGGCTTCGTAGTCTTTAACTCTAATGGTCTCCCAGATTGCCTTTTCCTTGGCGATCGCATCCGCCTCGGTCATTGCCGGAGAGACTGACGGCGCCACATTGGCATTGCGATTTGTGTCCAGCGCCACATCGTTTGTCGGCGGCGCGGCGCAGGCCACGGCAAGGACTAGGAATGACACGAGTGCGAGAGTCTTCTTCATGATGAACTCCTGAATTTAGGTTGGATGTAGCGCGGCGGTTTTATGTCAATTGCCGCAATTAGTCAAGGATCATGCGCAATCAGTACTGATGCACGACAGGAAGGCGTGTTGCGACAATAAGCCGCAACTCTTAATTCAGAACGAGAAGCCGCGCCGAAGCGAATTTACCAGGTCCTCGGCGCGGCAATCCTTTCTAGTTCTGCCTTATCTTAGGGAGTCGGAGCGGCCACTGGCGACCGCGTAGGCGCTGGCACCCGAACTGCCGGCGAGGCAGCTGGCCGTGAAGCTGCTGGTGAGGCTCTTACTGCCGGCGTTACTGCCGGCGATACTGCAGGAGATGCGGTTGTCGCAGGCTGCGCCGTAATCTTCGTCGAAATGCCTGCCACGAGTTTCCACTCGCCATTGCGCCGGGCAAAGGTATCAACGAACCGATACTTGCCCGTGATGTCCATCATCTTGCCGTCAGGCATTTTGTACTTACCGTTTTTGATTTCAGTTTGCCCGGAGACGATTCCAGCGTCGCTGTCCAGGACTCTCACTTTGAGATCAGTTATATCGATGTCATCTGCAGTCAAAGCGCCGCTGCCGATGTCATTCAGATCCTGTTGCTTGGTTCCCACATTGCCATCGGGATAGACGATGACAACATCGTCGGCCTCAACGCGACCTACCGCAGCTACATCTTTCTCCTTGATAACGCGCGGCCAGTCGTTCTCGATGCGCAGCAGTTCTGCCTCGATCGCGGCAGTGTCGACTGTTTCTCTTCCGGAATTGGTGTTAGGAGCTACAGACTCCGAGCGATTTGTATCTGCCGCAGGCTGGCAGGCTATTTGAAAAAAAGTGAAAAGGGAGACGACCGCTACCAGCGCGGCCGCGAGGCTTGTTTTTCTCATCTGAGCAGCTCCTTTGTTGTTGTACACAAACTTTAGGTTTGCGTACCGGGTCGCACAAGACGTCTTATTGATTGCGGGCCATGGGCTATATGCCAAAACACTCAGCGAGTCAATGACCTAAGCCAATTTCAATTGCCGATTTTTGATGGCTCTCATCCGTAAGGGCAACTGGGGACCTTAAAGGCCTCGCTAAACTGGCTGATTTGAGACCCTTAGAGGACCTAAGTGGCCGATGCTGCTGCTAGATATCACAATTGTCTCACGTTGAGGCTCTTCCGCTTTCTAACCCAGAAATGTTTACCTGATTTGTTCTTTAGCAATAGTGGAACGACGGCAATTCAATCCTCAGGCTGAGGCACGGCCAAGGATGGTTGGTGCACCGTCCTTCCACGGAAAAGGGCGCCGGCGTTCTTTGGGGAGAGAGTTCGCCGCCGCCCTTCCAAAACTCAACCTCACCCCACCTGAGTGAAGCATTGACAGGACGAAACTGATGGGATTATTGTCGCCCCAATCGACCCGATTGGACAGGCCGTTCGGCAGCTTCGTTGAGAACATCCGCCAGTTCCGGCCTACAGACCCTTTTCAACTAAAGACGTCGTTTGTATTAGGAGAACCCCGATGAGTTATTCACTGATCAAGCGTCCGGCAAGATCCAGGAACCTGCTGGTGCTGTGTGCCGCGCTTTGCGGAGCGGTGCTCGTCATGCCGACCGCGCTGGCACAAAAAAGAACAGAAGATCCCGACAAACCGCTTTTCCAGGAATATCGCGGCATCCAGTTAGGAATGGCCGCCGATGAAGTACGCAAGAAGCTTGGCAATCCGACTGATAAAGGTGATGAGCAGGATTTCTTCATGCTCAACGATGCCGAAAGTGCGCAAATTTTCTATGACAAGACCAAGAAGGTGATGGCGATCTCAGCCAACTTTCTGCGCGGTGCCCAGAACGTCCCAACTCCGAAGGTTCTGTTTGGCGAAGAGTTAGCTGCGAAGCCTGACGGCTCGCTCTATAAGATGACGCGTTACCCGAAAGCGGGCTATTGGCTTTCGTACAGCAAAACTGCTGGTGAGTCCCCGCTCATTAGCGTGACGCTGCAAAAAATCGACTAGCTTCCTGGCATTTCCTTGACGCCATCGCTGGACGCCCTGCCGGTCCACGCTTATCCTGACCTGCGTGTACCAGGGTAGCGAAACTTTCAACCCAATAGCGTTCGATCCACCTTCTCCGGGTTTTAGCGACCAGATTCGGCAGCACGCTCGCGAGCTGGGGTTTCAGCTCGTGGGCATTGTACCGGCGGCGTCGCTTCACTCCGAACAGGAACGATTGCGCGAATGGCTCGCCCGCGGCTACCACGGCGACATGTCATGGATGGCGCGCGATCCGGAAAGGCGCACCGATCCTCTTAAGATCTTTCCCGCAGCTCGCTCCGTAATCGTCGTCGCTCTTAACTACTACACTCCGGAGCAACATTCTTCCTTACCCGACACCGGCAAAGTTTCTCGTTACGCGTGGGGCGATGACTATCACTATGTTGTCGGGAAGAAACTCCGCGACTTGCTGGCGTGGATCCAACTTCAAATTCCTACCGCGACCGGCAAAGTTTGCGTCGACATTCAACCGATGATGGACAAAGCCTGGGCAGTGCGGGCCGGACTCGGCTGGATTGGCAAGCATAGCAACCTCATCACAACCGAGCTCGGATCGTGGGTGTTTATAGGCGAGCTAATAACCAATTTGGATCTCGAATACAATCAGGAAGTAATTGAAGACCATTGCGGCACGTGCACCCTGTGCCTTGACGCCTGTCCCACCGGCGCAATCGTGGAACCTTACGTTGTCGATTCCAACAAGTGCATCTCGTACGCCACCATCGAACTTCGTGCGCCTGAAATCCCCAGCCCCGTCGCCGCACACCTCGAAGGCTGGCTTTACGGTTGTGATATCTGTCAGGACGTTTGTCCCTGGAATCGTTTTGCAGAAACTACAGACGAAGAGTCTTTTACGCCCCGTCCCGGAAACGTCAATGCTGATCTCGCAGCAATGTTTGAGTTGACTGCGGACGACTACGCGGAGCGTTTCCGCGGGAGTGCAATGAAGCGAGCAAAGCTGACAGGACTGCAGCGCAACGCGCGGGCATTGCTGGAGTCTAATCGCTCTTGAGCTAGTTGGCGGCCTCTGATAATAAAACCGCCAAGAACCGCAAAGTACGCCAAGGCCTCGGAACAAATGGGCAGCGTCCAAAAATCATGGGTCACTGTCGCGGACTTTCTGATTCATATTCTCCCAGCGTACTCGGCGATTCTTGGCGACTTGGCGGTTTCAGTTTGTAGAAAAACACACTCAACGAGGTAACCAGGTATGAAGCGTCTATTTTTCGTCTTCTTTGTCTTAGCGTTAGCCTTAATCTCTTACTTAGCTGTTCCCGCAACTGCGCAGCAACCAAAAACTGCAGCAGACCTGCACAAACTGGCGACAGATTATTACACCTGGCGTAACGAGAATTTTCCCGTGGCCTCCAGCGACGCCGGCCTGCACACCTGGGACAACCGTCTCACTGACTATTCGCTCTCCGCCGTTTTAGCGCGGCGCCTGTATGCAAAGGAGCTGCTTGCCAAGATTGATGCGATGCCCACGGCGGGCTGGAGCAAGGACGATCGCATCGACTGGATGCTCTTTCGCGCGCAGATCGATGGTGTTGTTTTCTTCAATCGAGTAATGGACTTTGAACAGCGCGATCCGGAGCTCTATGTCAACGAATGCAGCAACGGCATCTTTTCCCTGCTGAAGAAGGAATACGACACGCCGCGGAACCGCGCGCTTTCCGCCACCGCGCGTCTACAGCAAATGCCGCAGCTCCTCGAGAAAGGCAAACAAAACTTAATCAAGCCTGTGCGACTTTACGCTCAGCTGGCGATGGAATCTGCGCGCTCCATCGACAGTCTCTTCAGTGAGAGTTTGATGACCCTCGCCAGTGGCCTGAGCCCGGCAGAACGAAATGATCTCGTAAAGGCGCGCGATGCTGCGCTAGTGGCGCTGCACGGTTATGCCGATTGGTTAGAGCGGCGCTTGCCCGGGATGGTGGCGTTCCAGCCGATGGGCGAAGAGCATTACAACTACATTTTGCAAAACATCTATTTGCTGCCGCTTGATGCCAAGCAGGTCGACATGTTAGGTCAGGCGGAGCTGGCGCGTTATCGCGGCTTGGAGTCGCTGTTATCTGATCCGGCGCTTGCTGATCCGAATCCGGCTCGAAGCAAAAACATTCCGGCCGATCAGCAGGCTTTCTTAAAGGCGTATGAGAGCAGGCAGGAGGAGATGATTAGTTTTCTCAAGACGAATCGGCTGATCACTATTCCTGATTACATAGGACCATTTACCATTCGGCAGCTGCCGGAAGCCTTCAAGCCGACGAGTCCCGGCGGTTTCATGAACCCGCCTGGAGTTTACGATAAAGATAACAGCGGCTTCTATTTCATTCCGACATACAGCCCTACCAGTAAGAATTTCTATATTCGCGCCGCGATTGAAGACCCGCGGCCCATTCTCGGTCACGAAGGAATTCCCGGGCACTTCCTGCAACTCTCTATTGCCAATCATCTGTCGAATGAAATCCGGCGCCAGCATGGAGATGGCATCTTCATTGAAGGCTGGGCGCTTTATGGCGAGGAGATGTTGTTACGGGCGGGACTGTATCCACCGAATTCTGCGGGCAACGGACAAGTGCTCCGCCTCTCGCGCTATCGCGCGGCGCGCATCGGCGTTGATGTAAACCTGCACACTGGTAAGTGGACCTTTGAACAGGCAGTGAATTACTTCATGGAAGCGGGAGGACTCGATCGCGAGGCGGCCACAGGGGAAGCAGCGGGTGCAGCTGCGAGTCCGACTCAGAAGATTACTTACATGGTGGGCAAGTGGCAGATCATGCGTTTGCTCGGAAGATATCGGGACAAGCAAGGTGCAAACTACCGGCTCGGACAATTTCACGACGACTTGCTAAAGAACGGGAGTTTACCGCTCTCAATTGTTGAGTGGATTCTATTAGACACTCAGCCTTTGCCTTAGACGCTAAAGAATGTCCCTGAAAGGGGCAAAGTTAATAGCCGGGGGCAAGCGTTTCGCGACGCCCCCGGAACTCGATTTCAAGCATATCCGACCCTGAAAGGGTCGAATCTGGTCGACCCTTTCAGGGTCGACTACATTTTTTCGATGCTCCCGTGGGCGTTGCCCACGCTATTAAATTTCACGCCTACAGCGTGAGAGCGTCGGCCGCCCCTACATTGATTACCTTTTCAGGAAATCCAAAACGAGCGGGAGCACTGCTTCCGGAGTTTCTTCTTGAGGAATGTGTCCTGAATGATCGATTACTACTAAACGAGAATCCGGCAGTGCCTCGTCCAGCAGCTCGCCTATTACGAGGGGAATAACCTTGTCCTGCCCACCCCAGATAATCAGTGTCGGCACCGTGATCTTCGGATATTTCGCAATCAGCTCATCAATGTCCTCGGGAATGATCTGCTTCGAAGTTTGCAGCAATGCATGACGGCCGCCCGAGTCCGCGATCGGACGCGCGTACACCTCGATCTGTTTCGTCGTGATCCTGCTATCGTCATAATAAGAATCTTTCAGAACAGTTAGCGCCGCAAGTTTAGGTGGCAAGAGGTGAATCATTAGCCAGCCGAGGATCGGAGTTCGCATCATCTTCAGATGCCTCGGCAGATGCTGATTGTAACCACCACTATCGATCAATATTAGCCGTCTTAAGCGCCCTGACTTCTCTTCACAAAGGCGCAAAGCAACCAATAAAGAAACAGCGCCGCCGAATGAACTCCCGATCAACGTTAGATTGCGCAGATCCTGTTCGACGATGAACTGATAAGCGGACTCAGCATGTTCCTTGATCGCGTAGTGTTTGTCTTTAGGTTTAGGTGAAGCTCCGAAGCCTTTGAAGTCGAGTAAGAATAGCTTGTTCTGTTTTGCGAGTGGCTCTCTAAACTCTCGCCAGGAATGCGTGCTTGCTCCCAGGCCGTGCAGGCACAACACCGGATTGCCGCTCCCATAAGTTTCACAGTGAAGTCCGGATTTGGAGGTGCAGTCATTTGCCATTGTTTGCAGGCCATAGTAGCCGATCTGGGTCGCGTCAGTTATGCTCAGTCCTTAAAGAAATGCTCAGTTGGGAAGGCGGGCTTGCCCCCCCCCCGCTTCGGTTAATTGGTTCCAGCAGTTGGGGTAAACCAGCCTTCTTAACTGACGATTATCAGGACAAGCATCAACACGAGGCAGACTCATGATTAAGGGAAGCGAGAAACGAATTGCCGACCATCCAATCGATCCACTTTTTCTCGATCGCTGGTCGCCGCGCGCGATGACAGGAGAGGCGATTCCCACTGAAGGGTTGATGACACTCTTCGAAGCAGCACGCTGGGCGCCCTCCTCCTATAACAATCAACCGTGGCGCTTCCTCTACGCCACTCGAGACAGCAAACATTGGCAGCTGTTCTTCGATCTGCTTGTGGAAAGCAATCAGGTTTGGGCGAAGAATGCCGGCGCATTGTTGCTCTTTCTCTCAAAGAAAACCTTCACCCATAACGGCAAACCCGCGATTACTCATTCATTCGACACCGGCGCCGCCTGGGAAAACCTGGCGCTGCAAGGTTCGCTCAAGGGATATGTCGTTCACGGGATGCAGGGATTCGATTACGAGCGCGCCCGCACCGAGCTGAATGTTCCCGACGATTTTCAAATTGAAGCAATGGCGGCCGTTGGCTTTCCTGCCAGTCCGGAAGTCTTACCGGAGAAACTGCAAGCGAAAGAAGCCCCCAGCGATCGTCGCAAACTTGACGAGACAATCTGTGAAGGACCGTTTTGTTTCAAATGAGTTCTCCGATTGGTCACAAGCCACGGAACCGTGCCAGAGTCTGATGCCTCCTAAACCAGATCCAAACAGCCCGCTCGTGCTACTAACCGGCGCCACGGGCTACGTCGGTGCGCGGCTGCTTCCCTTGCTGGAACAGCAACCGATTCGCCTTCGTTGTCTCGCGCGAAAACCGGAGACACTTCAGTCTCAGGTTAGTGGCGCCACTGAAATTGTTTCCGGTGACGTATTGAATATGCAATCACTCCGGCAAGCGCTGGAAGGTGTTCACACCGCATATTATCTGGTTCACCTGATGTCCAGTTCGGCGGATTTTCAAAAAGATGATCGACAGGCGGCGATTGACTTTGGTGAGGCTGCGCAGGAAGCTGGTGTCAAACGCATTATCTATCTCGGAGGTCTCGGTGACGACCGCGATCCACAACTCTCGCCACACTTGCGCAGCCGTCATGAGGTGGGTCAGATTCTGCGCGATTCCGGTGTGGTGACAATCGAGTTTCGGGCCTCGATGGTCATTGGCGCCGGCAGCCTTTCCTATGAATTGATGAAGTCCCTAACCGAGCGCCTGCCGATAATGATCTGTCCCCGCTGGGTGAGCGTGCGCACGCAACCAATCGCTATTGACGACGTTCTGGCATATCTACTCGCTGCTAAAGATGTCGCTGTGAATGGTAGTCGGATCTTCGAAGTAGGTGGCGCTGATGTGGTTAGATATCTCGACATGATTCGCGAATACGCAAGGCAGCGAGGCTTGCTGCGCTGGCTGATCTCGGTGCCGCTGCTGACACCTTATCTTTCGGGACTGTGGCTGGCTCTTGTGACACCGGCCAGTTATGAGGTCGGGCGCCATCTTATTGAAGGTCTGAAAAATCCCACCGTGGTTCGTGATCAGACCGCTGTCGACGTATTTCCCATTCGCCCGGTGGGTAGCGGGGAAGCTATCTCGAAAGCGTTATCAGGGAGCAGCTCCGTTGCAGCTCAGCAAAAAGGAATGCCATGCCGAACAATTCAGTAAGAGTAGTGGCGAGCATCAAAGCGCTCCCAGATAAGGCTAGTGACGTGCGAGCGGTCCTGACGACTTTGATTGAACCCACACGCAAGGAAGCCGGGTGCATCCTCTACGAATTATGGCAAAACCGAGCTGATGCAACGGATTTCACTTTCGTTGAAGAGTGGGAGAGTGACGCTGCGCTTGACGCCCACGCAGCCAGCCCGCATCTTAAAGACGCGGCCGCCAGACTCCACGGTTTGATTTTACAAGCGCCGGATGTCCGTCGTTACAGTCTCGTGCTTTAAAGAAGGAAGTTTTTCATGCCTGATCCGATTCGTATCTTGATGCAAACCACCATTCCCTTCGAAGCTGACAATTGGCATATCGGTCGCTTTTCACTCCTGCGCGATCATCTCGCTTCTCTTAAAGATGACGACGGCAATCGTTTGTACGACGTTGTAGCGCGCAATCGGGAAGCCGATGCCGCCGGCAATGAACCTGTATTAGCGCAATTGGATAAGAGTGACTTTTCCGAGTTGTGGTTGTTTGCCATCGACCTGGGCAACGGACTGACTGTCCCGGATTGCGAAGGCATCACGCGCTTTCGCCAGCGCGGTGGCGGTATTCTCGCCACGAGGGATCATCAGGATTTGGGCAGCTCACTGTGCACGTTGGGAGGCATCGGACGCGCGCATTACTTTCATTCCAAACATCAGGAACCTGACCCGTTGCGCCAGGCGCCGGATGACTCTTTCAACACATCCATTTCCTGGCCCAACTATCACTCTGGATCCAATGGTGACTATCAAACGATTACGGCGCAGGCGGCGCATGAACTATTACGCAATCCCGGATCGACCGCGGGTGTTGTGGAGTTCTTTCCCGCGCATCCGCACGAAGGTGCTGTTGGAATCCCCAAAGACGAGACACTCGCCCAAGTGGTAGCTACCGCACAGAGTAAAACCACCGGCCGAAACTTCAACCTCATTGTTGCCTTCGAAAGCGCACCAGACGAGCACGGCAATCAACTCGGCCGCGGCATCGCTGAATCAAGCTTCCATCATTTCGCCGACTACAATTGGGATACCGATATGGGCTGTCCCAGTTTCCTCGAGGAAGCGCCGGGCGATGGTTACAAACGCAATCCGCAAGCGCTGAACGACATCAAGATCTACGCCGGCAACGCCGCGCGCTGGCTGGCGCAACGCTAAATGGAAATCGCAGTCCGCAACGCCTCATTTGCCGAAGACGTGAGAAAGAGCTTTGCCGCGCAGTCGATCATGCAGCTGATCGGCGCTGAACTCGCTCTCGTTGAACCCGGTGTGGTCGAAATTTCTTTGCCTTATAGAAAGGACCTGACGCAACAGGATGGTTATCTGCACGCCGGCATCATCACGACAATTGCTGATTCAGCAGCCGGCTATGCTGCTTTCAGTCTCATGCCTGCGGGATCGAGCGTGCTCAGCGTGGAGTTCAAAGTAAATCTCCTGCGCCCGGCCCACGGCGAAAGGTTTCTAACGCGAGCGGAAGTAATCAAGCCGGGAAAGACTCTAACCGTTGTGAGCGCTGACGTGTTTGCAATTCAAGGGACGAAAAGAAGTCTGGTGGCAACGATGCTTGGCACGATGTTCCGAACTTAGGTGTCGAGTCTCGAGTTTCGGGTTCCGGGGTCCGAGTTCAAAGTTCAGCGTTTGACCTGAAACCTCAAACCTGAAACCTGAAACTCGAAACTCGAAACTTTAGATTATGTGCCTGGTGCATTTCATTGGTGGCGCGTTTAAGCGCCAACCTGAAGAGCTAGCCGATCGTGTCAGTGTTAAGGCGCAGGATCTGATCAAACGCGCTTTCGACGACATCGATCCGACGCGCCTTGTCGATCACCACACTCATATCGCCGGCATCGGCACGAGTTCCAGCGGCGCCTTCATCAATCCCAAAATGCGAAGCTGGGTCCACCCGTTTCATCATCTGAAATTCAAAGTCTATCTCAGCGCAGCGGGCGTGGCTGATGTTGCGGACGCCGATGCGCAACTCGTCGACCGTCTCGTCAATCTGATCAAACACGCCTCTGATCACGGCAAGCACAGGCTGCTGGCTTTCGACAAGAACTACCGGTCCGATGGCACTCCGGATTTAGGGAAAACTGAGTTCTATGTGCCGAACGACTATGTGTTTGAACTCGCGGAACAGCACCCGGAACTTTTCATTCCCACGATCTCCGTCAATCCTTACCGGGCCGATGCTCTCGAAGAACTTGAACGGTGTGCCCGCCGCGGCGCGCGTATGTTGAAGTGGTTGCCGAATGCAATGGGTATCAATCCTGACGATCCCAAATGCGATCGCTTTTATCAGAAGATGAAGGAGCTGGATTTGGTTCTGTTAAGCCATGGCGGCGAAGAAAAGGCAGTTGAGGCGGAAGAAGATCAGAAACTCGGCAATCCTCTTTTGTTGCGGCGGGCGCTTGATCACGAAGTGAAAGTTATCGTGGCGCACTGCGCCGGACTTGGTGAGAATGAGGATCTGGATGACCCCGACAAGAAGCGGATCCCGAACTTCGACTTGTTCATGCGGCTGATGAATGAGGAACGTTACAATGGTCTCGTGTTCGGAGATATCTCGGCGATGACGCAGTTCAATCGGGCGGGGAAATCCTTGATGACGGTTTTGCAAAGAGAAGACTTGCATGGGCGACTCGTTAATGGCAGCGACTATCCGCTTCCGGCCATCAACGTTCTGATTCGAACCGCGCCTCTTGTGAAAGCCGGTTACATCAATGCCGCGGAGCGCGACTCGCTGAATGAAATCTACGATTACAATCCCCTGCTGTTTGATTATGTCTTGAAGCGAACGATCAGGTTACCGGGAACGGACAGACGGTTACGCGCATCGGTTTTCATGACGAATGAAGGGTTGGGGGTTTAGAGACACTCGGCGCAGTTGTGGGAAAGCCTGGGGCGTAAGCCCTAGGTTAGCATAATTCGAATCGCTTTCTTCCGCCCGCTGACGCGGGCTCCTCGACTCTTAACTGACTCGCTCCTAGGGCTTACGCCCTAGGCTTTACGCCCACGCGTGCTTCGCACGCTTGAAATGACGTATCATCTACTCGCAAACGATCCGATGAACACGCTTCTGAAAGATTCTTACAACCGTCCGATTCGCGACCTGCGTGTGTCGCTAACCGATCGCTGTAATTTCCGCTGCTTCTATTGCCTGCCGCACGGTGAGCCGCCAATTGCACCCAAAGAGCAAATGCTTTCGTACGAAGAAATTGAACACGTCTGCGAGATCTTTGTAAGTTTGGGCATCGAGAAAATTAGACTCACTGGCGGCGAGCCGATGCTGCGTCGCGACATCGAAACGATTATTGCTAAGCTCTCGGCCTTAAAAACAAAGGGATTGCTCGATCTCGCGCTCACCACCAACGGTTACTATCTGCCCGACCGGGCGCAAAGTCTTAAGAAAGCTGGACTCGATCGAGTCACCATCAGCGTGGATAGCTTGAAACGCGAAGTTTTCAAAGAGATGACGGGTGTCGATGTTTTGGATCGCGTTTTAGCGGGGATCTCAGCGGCTAAAAAAGCCGGGCTCGATCCGATCAAAATTAACGCTGTTATTGTTCGGGGTCATAACGAAGACGAAGTTGCTGACTTTGCGGCGTTCGCTCGCGAACATGACGTGAAGATGCGCTTCATTGAATTCATGCCGCTCGATTCAGGGCACGAATGGTCGCGAGAGATGGTTGTTTCCGGCCAGGAAATTCGCGAACGAATCAGCGCGCGTTTCCCGCTTGTGGCTGTTGATACGGCGCGCGGTTCGGATACGTCGTCGCGCTACCGCTTCGCGGATGGCGCCCCTGGTGAAATCGGAATCATCGCTCCCGTCAGTGAACCATTTTGCGGCGCCTGCTCTCGGATTCGTCTCACAGCGGACGGTCAGATTCGCACTTGCCTCTTCTCCACTACCGAGCACAGCTTACGGGACGTCGTTCGTAGCGGCGCGTCGCGACAGGAAATTGTCGAGTATATCGAGTCAGTGGTATTGAAGAAGGAACCCCGTCACTACATCAACGATCCACTGTTCGTCACTCCCTCACGCACCATGAGTTTTATCGGTGGGTAGCCGAAGTCGCGTGATGCCATCGGGGTTAACGACCTTGAACACCGGATTGTTAATTAGATGACTGTCGATCAGCTTTGCGCCAGTCAGCTCGCAAAGCTCACGGCCGATCGTGTACTTGCCGGTTCCGGCAAAGCCGATCAGCACAATCATCGTGTTATCAAGTTTTTTGACAAGCACGGGGTCAGTTGTTTTGCTCACGACCTTCGGGGATTCGCAGGAGTAAGTGTTGGCGTCGGTGACGGTGTCGGAGGTGGTGGGGGCATCGCCTCTCGGGAAAAGCGCGGTATCAATTCATCGCGCATTGACAGTTTATAAAGCGCAAATGCCACCACGACCGCGTCCTTCTTTACATCGTCTTCCAGGATGCGTTCGTAGGTGTCGAGATTCGTATGCCAGGTGTGCGTGCCATATTCGATCGAGTCCTGCGCGAGGCCAATGCCCGGCAGGCCGGCGTTATTGAAGGAGGTGCTATCGGTACCGCCAATTCCTCGGCTGCGCGTCGCAATCGCGCCCGCGACACCATCATCTTTGAACGGCTTGAGAATCTCGCGCAGGATCTTGCCGGTTTCCGGCGGACCAAAAACTGAGGCGCCGCGGATTCGGCCTGTGCCGGAATCGATATTGAAATAACCGCCGAACTTCTCGTAACCCAGTTTGGGATTTTCGAACGACCCAAAGTGTTCCTTCACATAAGCGAGCGAGCCGAGCAGTCCCTGCTCTTCGCCACTCCACAACGCAACACGAATTGTTCGTCTGGGTTTCACACCAATACTCTTGAGGATGCGTGCAGCTTCCATCATGATCGCGCAACCGATGGCGTTGTCAGTCGCTCCGGTGGCTGCGTGCCACGAATCCAAGTGGCCGCCCAGCATGATTACTTCGTCAGCTTTATCTGAGCCGGAAATCTCAGCAATCGTGTTGTATGAAGTCTTGCCTTCAGGATAGACGCGATTGACGATCTCGAACTCCAGGATCACCTCGGTCCCGTCAGCAAGGATTCGTGAGATGCGGCCGTAGTCTTCATTACGCATCACCACAGTGGGGACGGCTTTGTCGACATCGAACGTGCGATTATTAAAGGCACGAATCTGTCCATGCTCACGGCCGGCATCATTCACGCGCAAGCGCGCGGCGTTGTCTTTGAGAAACTTGTCGAGTTGATCGGCTAGTTGTTGTCCCGTCAGTGGCGTTGGCCCCGGCGTCGGTGTAGGAGTGGGCGTCGGTGTAGGAGACGGGCGCGCATCGGGATCGAACCGTTGTTGGATCTGTTTATCGTCAGCACGTTTCGGCGAAGGTGTAAGATTTACCGGAACGACTTGTGGTTTGCCAACGAGGACAATGCGCCCGCGCACTCGTCCTTTCTCCCTCGCAATGAATTCGTTGAACTGTTCCTGTGTCGGCCTCTCCGGCAAGATTATTTGTGTGACACTTGCTTTGACCGGTCCCCGCGTGCTTGGAGTCCAGGCCAACACTTCACAAACAAGTGGATCCTTCACGGGGGAAATTATGTGCGCGCTCAGTCGCTCATTGAGCCACCCAGGATGACCAAAGTTCCACGGCTCCAGACGACCATTTTCAAAACCCCATTCTGTCATCTGCTTGATGGCCCATTCCGCAGCGCGCTTATGATTTGGTGAACCGGTGAGACGTGCCCCATAAACGTCGGTCAGCATGTGCATCGTCTTTAGAATTTGTGAATTCTCCATGCCTTCCTTGCGAATGCGCGCGAGCATTTCTTCGTCGCGATCGGAATTCTGAGCCTGAGCCGCCGGTAAAAGTGTGGGAACACCGAGTAAACAAAGGATGAGCGCCAGAGCCACGAAGCGTCGGTTGGTCATAGATTCTCCAGAAAATGTTTTTGGGGACGGGAATTATAACTCCAAACCAGCTGAGAGTTCGGGTTTCGACGATATCGCGGGCGTCTCGCTTGCAAAGGGGTGCGCGGAGCGTCGGGTGGTGTTTAGCCGCCGTCTCAACGCTCGGGATCATAGAGTGTGCTGTCTATGCGCCCTTGCGATGCGCCGGTGGCAGCGGGCCGAAACTTCTTGGCGAACCCCGCGCTTCTTTGCGCCTTGGCGGTAAACCGAGTGGGCACTCGAACCGTGAACTCACAACTTAGAAACTCGGAACGCTGAACTCGAAACTGTTATGTAGTAGACTGCAGTTACAAAGTTTTCGGGGGAGCCCCGATCTTAATCGGGGCTGAGAGTCGGGACATTGCCGATTTTGTCATTGGGGATTGCCGATTGGTCGCTTTGGGATCCAGCTCTATTTCATTAGCGAACAATTGGCAATCTACAATTGGCAATCGCCAATCTCGAGACCCCTTGAACCTGATACGGTTAAGACCGTCGAAGGGAGAAACAGCCACTTGATGACCGTTCCGTCCCTTTGGACTGAACGGTTTTTATTTTTGGCATGCGGTTCAATCCCGATGTATCGGGAGACACCGCTTTGGTTTTTGCAATAAGTAAGGAGTTCTGATGAGCACCGCGATTAAAAACGAACCCACTAGCGCAACTGAACCTGGGCATTCACAGTCCAACGCGCTGCCAAACTCGAACCGCATCTACGTCCATGGCAATCAAGCCGGCGTCCGCGTTCCCTTCCGCGAAATCGCGCAGAATCAAACGCGCAATTTCAAAGGCGAGTTGGAAGAGAATCCTCCCTTACGTGTTTACGACACGGATGGTCCCTGGGGTGATCCGGACCAGCAATGTGACGTACGAAAAGGGCTGCCGACTACCCGACGCGATTGGATCGATGAACGCGCCGACGTTGAGCAATATGCTGGCAGAGACATCAAACCAATCGACGATGGCTATCTGACTTTTGACGCAGCTAACCTCGCGCGACTGAAAGACAAGGGCCGCCTCGAAGAGTTTTCCGCGCTCGTCAGGACCCCGTTACGCGCGAAGACCGGGCATTGCGTGACGCAAATGCATTATGCGCGGCTTGGAATCATTACGCCCGAGATGGAATTCATTGCCATCCGCGAAAACCTGGGTCGCTCTTTGGAGTGCGGAGGCAGCACTAAAAATAGGGACGACCGTTCATCCTTATCCCACCAGCACCGAGGCCAATCATTCGGCGCTGCAATTCCGGAATTCGTTACGCCTGAGTTTGTTCGCGATGAAGTGGCGCGCGGCCGCGCGATCATTCCCGCCAACGTCAATCATCCGGAAGCAGAGCCGATGATTATCGGTCGCAATTTCCTCGTAAAGATTAACGCCAACATCGGCAACTCGGCCGTGCTCTCGTCAATCGATGATGAAGTGGAAAAGATGCGCTGGGCGATTCACTGTGGCGCTGACACGGTAATGGATCTTTCCACCGGCAAGAACATCCATGCCACGCGCGAATGGATTCTCCGCAACTCGCCGGTTCCGATTGGCACCGTGCCGATTTATCAGGCGTTGGAAAAGGTGGGCGGGAAAGCTGAAGATCTCACTTGGGAAATCTTCCGCGACACCTTGATCGAACAGGCCGAACAAGGTGTCGACTATTTCACCATTCATGCGGGAGTTCGCTTGCCCTACATCCCCTTAACCGCTGAACGCACTACGGGGATCGTGAGTCGAGGCGGCTCGATACTAGCAAAGTGGTGTCTGGCACATCATGAAGAGAGTTTTCTTTACACGCGCTTTCGCGAGATTTGCGAAATCATGGCTGCCTATGACGTCTCCTTCTCGCTTGGAGATGGATTACGTCCCGGATCGATTGCGGATGCAAATGACGAAGCGCAGTTTGCGGAGCTGGAAACGCTAGGTGAGCTGACGAAGATCGCCTGGGAATACGATTGCCAGGTAATGATTGAAGGTCCGGGTCATGTGCCGATGCACTTGATTAAGGAGAACATGGACAAGCAACTCGAAACTTGTCATGAAGCTCCGTTTTACACACTCGGCCCGCTCACTACTGACATCGCGCCCGGCTACGATCACATTACGTCGGCGATCGGCGCGGCGATGATTGGCTGGTACGGAACCGCGATGCTTTGCTATGTCACGCCCAAAGAACATCTCGGCCTTCCGAATAAGAAGGATGTGAAGGACGGCGTGATCGCGTACAAACTCGCCGCGCATGCAGCAGACCTCGCGAAGGGCCATCCGGGTGCGCAGTATCGCGACAACGCCTTATCGAAAGCTCGCTTTGAGTTTCGTTGGGAAGATCAGTTCAACCTCTCACTCGATCCCGAAGTCGCGCGCGAGTATCACGACGAGACTCTCCCGCAGGAAGGCGCGAAGCTGGCGCACTTCTGTTCCATGTGCGGCCCGCACTTTTGCTCCATGAAGATCACCCAGGACGTCCGCGAGTACGCGGCACAGAAAGAGATCGATGAGCAGGCGGCGCTAGCTGTGGGGATGAAAGAGAAAGCGGAAGAGTTTGCGGCAGCGGGCGGCCATATTTACCGGTAGTGCGCCGGCAGGGGGAAGCGCCGGCGGTTTGGATGCAGTGAGTCAATCAGCGAGCAGTTGTAGGGGCGTCCCTCCGTGGGCGCCCAAATAATCTCAAAAGAGGGACGACCACAGAGTGCCGCCCCTACAGAGACTAGGCGTCCACCCAGCAAAGGCAGGAATAGAGATGATAGTTAGTTTGTGGTTATTCGTTGCGTTCAGTTTTGCAATTTCATCAGGAGCAGCTTGCGTTCGACCGGTTAATACTTCGACTGATCCCATAGCAGGCGTGGCGCAAACCCGCACAGTTAAGGATCGCACCTTAACTTCGACGCACATGCCCGCAGTGCGTCTGGAGTTCAGTCAGCCATTTCGGTACGCAGGCGGACATTCGTTCATTCTTTACGAGGTGGCTAACGCAGAGCAGCACTTCTTTGTCGACGCCGACAAAGACGGCCGGATCAAACGCATGTACTGGATCCAGTTTGAAGGCTACCTGCCCAGTAACACCCACGCCTACGATTACAAGAGCCCCAAGACGGTAAATATCGGCGGCTTGGATTTTTTTGCAGACGCCTATGCGCGGAACATCAAAGCAAGTCCCGGTCGGCCCGACTCCGATGGCAGCCGGGCGCGTGCTTTTCTCGCCAGCAAGAGTTATCGCTTCGTGAGTGAGGAAGTCGCCTTTGTTCGTCTCGTTCACCTAGTCGATAAAGCGAAGCGCAATGAGTTGATGATTATCTATCTTGAAGACTTAAGCTTGGTGGAGATAACTGCCGCTGACCTGACGGCGGGCGGTCGATTGGCCGAACACTGGGAAGCGTTCTCCGCAAAACTGCTCGAACGAGCCTTGAAGGACATGAAACTCTCTCGTTGAAGTGTTTGGAGACCGCGCAAGTTAACAATGAAACCAATAACACGCTTTGAGTCCGAACTTATCATCCGCCGAGGTGAGAACAAGGATACTGGGTTGTTGGCTGATCTCGGGGCGCGGACTTTCTCAGAAACATTTGCTGTCGACAACACGCCAGAAAACATGGCCGCTTATCTTGCCGCGGCATTCACTTCCCAACAGCTCTCCGGTGACTTAGCGGACCCTCGCTGCGTCTTTCTGATTGCCGAGTCTTACGGAGTCGCAGTGGGGTACGGGATGCTTCGCACTGGGGCGGCACCGGAACAAGTTACCGGCGAGCGGCCAATCGAATTAGTTCGGCTGTATGTTTCGCGAGACAGTCTTGGCAGCGGCGTCGGCGCGGCATTGATGCAGGCTTGCATTGACGAGGCGAAGCGTAGCGGTCAGCAAACACTCTGGCTCGGAGTTTGGGAACACAATCATCGCGCCCAGTCGTTTTATCGTAAATGGCACTTTCATGAAATGGGAACGCACCGGTTCCAATTGGGAGACGATCCGCAGACTGACCTGTTGATGCAACGCTGCATCAACACACCGAAGGAGCAGTGATGAAACGAGAAGACCAGTTCATTCCCCACTTGATCGTTCATGACGGTCTTGCCGCCATCGAGTTTTACAAAACGGTGTTCGGCGCCGTGGAAGGAGACCG
This sequence comes from Pyrinomonadaceae bacterium, assembly GCA_051002415.1. Taxonomy (GTDB): domain Bacteria; phylum Acidobacteriota; class Blastocatellia; order Pyrinomonadales; family Pyrinomonadaceae; genus PSRF01. Next base: position 19,125 of record JBPCMI010000187.1, on the reverse strand, counting down.
GATGATGGCTCCGGATGGAGGCAAGCTCATGCACGGCGAGATCGTTCTGGATGGACACAAGCTTTTCGTCTCGGATGAGTTTTCAGAAGACCAAGGTGGTACGTGTAAGTCGCCGCAGACCCTTGGCGGAACGGACGTGCGCATCACGCTCCAAGTCGACAATGCCGATGTAGTCATAGAACGTGCGGCCGCTGCCGGTGCGCGCGTGAACATGCCGGCGCAAGATATGTTTTGGGGGGCTCGCTATGGAAAATTTGTCGATCCGTTTGGCCACGAGTGGGGCATTAACCAACAGTTGCGTGAGCAGACTTCCGCAGAGAGCCAGGCCAAAGCCGACGAGTTTTTCGCGAAACGAAAATAGCATTCAGACGGCGGGCGCCCTTGCCGATTGGCGATTGCCGATTAGGTTGACGTCAGTATCCCGGCTTGTCGGGATAGTCGAATGGACCTTTCGATTGGCGATTGCCGATTGACGCGTAACGGACGATCATCACAAATCGTCACTCGGCAATTGGCAATCGGATCCAAAATGGCCTTCGCTTCCTGTGCTATCATCCGAATCCCGAGTAACTTCTTGAGCAGAGAGGGTTGAACCAGCCTAAATGCAGCCAGCGGACTTCGCTGCCGACCTAATACTTGTTTGTAACAGTCTTGACGCTGGCGGCATTGAGCGAGTGGTGTCTACGCTCGCCAACGAGTGGAGCCGTCGCGGGCGCAAAGTCTCGGTCGTTACACTTCACGATGGGAGTAGGTTTTATACTCTCGACCCAGCAGTCCATCACGTCGTTGTCGAAGAACACGGCGCCAGTCGTCTCACTTACCTCCTACGCATCACCCGAAATTTCTTCGTCAAGCTTAAGACTGCCAGGCCTTTCCTGATAGCGCTGCTTGGTCCGGCTCTCTACGACTTCATTTCTGAAACCGGGCATCGAGCGTTTATCGCGCTGTATCTCGCCTTTGAGACTTTGGGTTTGCGACGCGCCCTCCGACGCATTGATTCGGATCTCGTGGTTTCGTTCGGCACTGCCGTAAACGTCATCACTCTGAAGGCGTGCCACCGGCTCGGGCGGCGCGTAGTGATTTCCGAACGTAACGATCCGGGCCGCCTGATTAAGCTCTGGGAGCATCTCTGGCAGCAGTACTACCCGTTGGCGGACGTGGTTACCGCAAACACGCGAAGTGCTTTGTCGGACATGCGCGACTACGTCTCACAGAGAAAGTTGGCCTTTGTTCCGAATCCGCTGCAACTCCCAAACGGTAACGGTAACGGCCATCATGGCAATGGTCATCGCTCAGATAAACTGGCGACGACTGCTGCACCTTTCGTCCTAACAGTGGGACGTTTAGTTCCAGACAAAGCGCAGGACGTTTTACTCGACGCTTTTGCACAAACTGGCGACGCATTTAAGGATTGGCGGCTCGCGATTGTTGGCGACGGTCAGCTGGGCGGACAGTTGCGAGCGCAGGCAAAGGCACTAGGTATCGCCGAGCGCGTTGATTGGCATGGAATCGTGCCGGATCCTTATCATTTTTATCGATCGGCACACGTCTTTGCCTTGCCCTCGCGGGTTGAGGGAACACCGAATGCGCTGCTCGAAGCGATGAGTTGCGGGTTACCTGTGGTGGTGAGCGATGGTGCTCCTGGCCCACTCGAACTGGTGGAAGACGGCGTTACCGGTCTTATCGTCCCTGTTAACGATCCTGCAAAACTGGCAGCGGCCCTGCGCCGGCTCGGCAACGACGGTGACTTAAGAGCGCGATTGGGCGCGGCCGCGCGCGAACGTGTTAACGAATACGATCTGCCGCGCGCACTTGGTGCTTGGGAGTCAATTGTTGGCCTGACTCCCCATGATCAATAATGCGTCCCGAAGCCCAATAATAAGTCTAAGAACTACCGAAACGAACTTCCTGCCGATAACATGTCGTCGCGTTCTGCATGGAAACCCTCGCTCTCAGCGGAATCTCCCACTCTACGCGAAAGAATCGTTGTACTGCGGCACATCCCGCCGTTTGTAAAACTCGTCTGGCAAACACATCGCGGTTTGACGATCGCAATGATCATGTTGCGGCTCGCGCGAGCGTTTGTACCAGTCGCAGTGTTGTGGATTGGAAAACTCATCATCGATGCGGTAGTGGCGGCGCGCGGCGGCAGTTTCGACTCGAAATATCTGTGGCAGCTGGTGGGGCTGGAAATAGCTCTGGCATTTCTCGGAGAGGTTCTGGCTCGTTTATCGGCCGTCGTTGAGAGCCTGCTCGGAGATCTCTTTTCCAATCGCACAAGCATAATGCTGATGCAGCATGCCGCCTTACTCGACCTCTACCAGTTCGAGGATCCCGCTTTCTATGATCAGCTGGATCGCGCCCGCCGCCAGACAACCGGGCGCATCGGTTTGCTCGCGCAATTGCTTTCCATGTCGCAAGATGCGCTGACGTTAGCGTCGCTCGGGGCCGTGCTGCTGTTTATAGTCCGTGGCTGTTACTGCTTTTGGCTGTTGCAGTCGTTCCGGGGTTTTTGGGTGAAGCCCACTACGCGGCGCTTGAGTACTCGCTGCTGTTTCGGCGTACGCCCGAGCGCCGCCAGCTCGACTATCTGCGTTATCTCGGTGCTAGTGATCGTCCGGCGAAAGAAGTGCAATTGTTTGGACTCGCGGCGTGGCTGGTTGAACGTTATCAAAAGCTTTCGACAAGGTTCTACGAAGAGAATAAGCAGCTGACAATTCGCCGCAGCGCCGTCGCCACGCTCCTTTCGGCCGTGGGATTGCTGGGTTATTACGGCGCTTACGCGATCATTCTGCTACGCGCTGTGCAAGGCACGCTGACGCTTGGCTCCCTAACATTTCTTGCCGCGTCTTTCATGCGCAGTCGCGACATCATTCAAAGACTGCTATCCGGAGCCGGCACCCTCTACTCACAGAGTCTTTACCTGCAAGATCTGTTCGACTTCTTCGAAACCAAACCGTCGATTACCTCAAAGCCAGGAGCGCCGGCAGTTGCAAGACCTTTGCGCGAAGGGTTTGTATTCGAGAATGTCGGCTTCCGTTATCCCGACGATGAAAAGTGGGCGTTGCGAGGAGTTAACTTTTCGCTACGACCGAGCGAGCGCTTGGCACTGGTCGGGGGTAATGGAGCCGGCAAGACCACCCTGGTTAAGTTACTCACGCGACTCTACGATCCGACGGAAGGCCGCATCCTGCTCGATGGTGTTGAGTTGCGCGAATACGATCTCGAAAGCTTGCGACGGAATGTCGGAGTGATTTTTCAAGACTTCTACCGTTACGACCTGCGCTTTGATGAGAACATTGGTGTGGGCGAGATCGAGGAAGTCCGCGACTACTTCGATTCCACGGAAGGCCTGAATGGGATGCTCAGTCCGGAAGGGCGGCTTGCCACCGCTGCTTACGGGTCGCAAACGGACTCAATAAACACAGACGGTGACGCCACTCCACCGATAATTATTTCAGCGGCGGAAAAGTCTCTTGCCGCCTCACTGCTGCCGCGCTTACCGGAACGCTATGGGCAGATACTTGGGCGACGTTTCCAGGGTGGTGTTGATCTTTCCGGCGGCGAATGGCAGAAGGTCGCGCTCGCGCGTGCTTACATGCGCGACGCGCAGGTGCTTATACTTGACGAGCCAACGGCGTCGCTCGATGCTCGAGCCGAGTACGAAGTCTTTCGCAGGTTTGCCGGGTTGATGGCGGGCAGAATGGCCGTGATCATTTCTCACCGTTTCTCTACAGTCCGCATGGCTGATCGCATTGTTGTTCTTGATGAGGGTCGGGTCGTGGAGGAAGGCACGCATGACGCACTTGTAATTCGCGGCGGATTGTACAGCGAACTCTTCTCTCTCCAAGCAGAGGGTTACCGTTAGCTCGATTGGCGATGATAGCCCACCGCCACCGCGTGGTGGCACTGACCTAATTACAAAGGTGACTCACTACCAGTCCTGATTAACGTCTACAGAATTCGCTGATATTCTTCGCATCGGGGTTTTGTCTCATCACCATGAAGCGATCCACGAAAAAGCACAAACCGGTTACAGATGAACACCACGTAGAGCGAGTGCGAACTATTTGTCTGGAGCTGCCCGAGACTATGGAAAAGGTCTCGCACGGCGAGCCCACTTTCTTTGTTCGAAAACGCGTCTTCGCCATGTGCTCGATCAACCACCATAACGATGGTCACATCGCCGTAACGGTGCCTGCGGCGATTGGAATTCAGCCGATGCTGATTGAAGCGGAGCCCAGGAAGTATTACCGGCCGCCCTATGTTGGCGGCGCCGGCTGGGTAGGAATTGAGTTGCAACGCGTGAGCGACAAGGAACTGAAAATGCACCTGCGCGAAGCATGGAAATTAACCGCGCCGGAAAAGATTCACGGTCTGTTAGATCAGCGCCAATGATCAGGAAGCGGCAACAAGTTGTCGCAGCCAAGTCAGGCCTGAGTGGATAGTTGCTGGTTTGAATGCGCTGACAGATCAGCGCAGCGTTGGGAGGTAAAGGTGTCACCGTCCCGTTAAAGACGAAATGATTATAGAAGCGGGCCAACTGATAAACCTCCAGCTCTTTTAGTAGCGAAATGTTTAGATATTGAGTCCCTTAGCGGGACTTCTTGGTCTTGATCCAATTTGATTCTATAAACATTATCCGCCTACGGCCCTGACTTTTGAGCAAGCGGTCTGCGGTTTGGCAAGAAGTCTTATGAAAGGTGATTCAAAACGAAAACGCATTCCGTTTCCGTTCGTGATTGATGAGCTGGAGTCTTTGCGCCTCACGGCGAGATCGGTTTTCGGTTTCACTCATTTCTATCTGGACGACAAGTTGCTCTTCTCCCTGCGCGAGAGCGCCACCCAACCTGGCTCGAATGGAATGTGGCTCTACACTACAACCGAGCATGCTGACGGTCTGGCTCGGGAGTTTAGTGATTTACCGCGGCGGCAGATCTGGCGTTCGGGTAAGAAGGCGTGGATTGTGCTCGCCTCGCGACTGCCGGAGTTTGAGGAACATGCTTTTAAGGCGTGCGAACTAATCTTAGGAAGAGATCAAAGGATCGGTAGACTGTCTCGCTCTCTCCGTGCCGCGCGTCTGCACTAGTTTTGCAGGTCGGTAGAGTGCGGAGGTATTCAAAAGAAGAAGCCGCCAAGTCCTGGCCGACTTGGCGGTTTTATTTGTCTGAATTGGGAAGATTACGGATTTGTCTTTGTTGGATCCACGGGCCGAGACCTTACATATACTTCGCCTCGCGCCACCATTCCAGTCTCTTCAACCAAGCGCTGCAGAACCGATGCGAGTATTTCCTTGTTCTCCATGCGAAAACTAGTAATCCCCGAAACGTGCGTGTTCGGATCGTAAAAATTCATCGTCAGGTAGCGGACCTTCGTCTTGATGAATTGAGCCGGCAGGGCATAAATGAGAGGGATGGCGCTCGCGACGGTTGCGGCTGCGGGTCGACGTTTCTGCGTATCCGCAAAAGCTGAAGTGACAGCGTTGTAGGGAATGAAGAAAACTTCCTTATTTTCTTTCTTAAAAACAAGACGGCTGTTGGTGTCGTCGAAGGTCAATGTGCCTTCCATTGTTTTGCGATAACCAAACACGCCGCCTTCGTATTTCGCCTTCACGGTATCCGGTGCGGGTGTAGCTTTCGGCGCGGTCTTGTTGGTACTGTTATCGATGACCCGCGGTTTTTGCGCTTTTACATCCAACGCGACCACGCCAAGCATAATTGAGATTAAAACTAAAACTTTCATTGGTAACTCCGTAGGTGTGCGGTAATGAGTGACGGTGTTGCGCCGATCCGACGCTTGATACTAGTCACCGATTGTCCTATTTAGCGAATGGGCGCACGCGTTCGATCGATTCCTTGAAGTCGCCATCGCCGGGCGCCAGTTTCGCACCCTTCTCGTAAGCGCCTAACGCCTTGCCATATTGTTTTGAGACTTCATAAGCGTAACCAAGTTCCCGATAGACGTTAACATCATTAGGCGTCTTCGTGGCTGCGGTCTCGAGCGCGGCGACGGCCTTGGGAAAATTTTTGGCGCGCGATTGCGCGACGCCAAGTAAATAGTACGTGACTCCGGGAGCATCGCCCCCCTGCGTCGCACGTTCCAACGCCGCCGCTGCGCGCGGGTACTGCTGCGCGCCGATCAGGGCCTGGCCAAAAAGTGTCACCGCTTCCGCGTCCGTGCGGACTTTGATAAGCCCTTCCCCGGCGCGCACGGCGTTCAAATAATCTGCATCAGCTTTCGCAGTGTCAGTGGCCGCAGCAGCGCGGCGGAGATAAACCGAAGTCAGCAACGACCAGGCAGAAGCCATGCGCGCGTCGTTAACAGTCGCGCGATTAAGAGACACGATCGCACTATCTAAATCGTTACGTCCGAGCGCAATCTGTGCGAGATAAAAAAGCGAGAGCGTGTCGCGCGGGTTAAGTTTAATAACCGCATTGAAGGTCCGCTCCGCATCCTCTGCTTTACCAGTCTTGTATTCAGCGAGTCCGCGGTAGTAAAGCATCGCTGCATCAGGTTTAGAGCCCGCTCGAGACGTCGCATTCACCAGTAGCGGCAAAGCGGGCTCAAACTTTTCAGAAAGCACATAAGCTTGGGCGAGCGCGTCAACGGTATTTGGATCTTCCTGTTTTGCGGCTCGTTGTAGCGTGACAGCTTTCTCAAGATCAGCGGCGGCTTCGGTGTATTGCTTCAAGTTCAATTCTGCAAAGCCGGCGATCTTCCAAGCCTCCGCGTCATTAGGAAAATTAGCAGCGACTGCCTTTGCCTCTTTTGCCGCGGCGGCAAATTGTCTTTGCTGGAGCAACTGATAAGCGTTGGCCGTATCACCCGAGGCGATCGGATTGGCGACCGGCCTCACGGGCTGGACCGTGATCAAAGGGGCATTGGGATCTGTGCGCGCCGTCGTCGTAGTACGCGGTTCGGGGCGCAAGAGGGGATCTTCGGCTGGTTTAGCCGCCGGCCTGACACGCCGCGGCCTGCTTGATTGCGCGGCGACTACCCCGCTAAGGATAAACACGAGAGCAATAAGGGAAATTAGCCGTTGCCAATGTTGGTTGATCATAAGACTTCTTCCGGGGAGAGGATTGTTGTGGCGAATAAAGGTGCTGGAACAACAGCCTTCGGATGCTAATGAACTCTTATTAGTTCGCCTGCTGGCAATTTAGCTCAATTGGAGGGCTGGTTCAAACCGCGACATTGGCAATTGCCGATTGCCAATTGCCGATTGCTGACTGTTGATCTCTGCGTCGAAAGACTTCTTGTTTGCGAGTCGGTCAATCTTCAAACGGCAATCGGCTATGATAAGACGCTCCGATCCCTCAAAGCGGCGGGAATCTTTGCTTCCTTCCGAAAACAAAAGCGACCGGCAAATTGCGCCGATCGCCTTGGTTTACCCAACGTTGTGTCGTTCCTAGAAATTCAACTTCACTCCAAACTGAAACTGACGTGGATCATACGAGGCTGTTGGTGAACTGTAGTATCTGCCATTACCCGCTCGCTGATGAAACGCGTTAACGTCGCTGAAGAGAGGAGACGCCGCTGCTTCGTTGAAACGATTGAAGAGGTTGAAGCCTTCGGCAATTAGGTCGAGACGCACCCGCTCGCCGAAACGGATTGCTCGCATCACACGCAGGTCGAGAGAAGCGTAACTGTGAGTGATGCCCATGTTGCGGCCGAGGCTGCCGGTGGTAAATGCCGTGGTGGGAATGAACAGGGTTCCATCCGCGGCAACGGCCGGGCGATCCGTCGAACCTTGTAAGTCGCCGTTCGCATCAACGCCGGTCAAGATATTGAAAGGTCGCCCTGATGAAATTTCGAATATAGGAGCGACGGTAAAATCTGCCAGGAAGCGATGAGCCGCGCTCGACGAACCCCGCCATGATGCAGGAGAAGTCAGGGCGCCGCTAAAGACAAAGCGATGACGCTGGTCGAAGAGCGAGTCAGCTCGTTCAGCAGCGAAGTTCCGATTGTCCTGCGGCTTGAGTAGCGTCTGCAGGTCGCTGGAATCATCAATCGAATGCGACCAGGTGTAGGAAGCGAGAAACTGGAAGTTGTTTGAAAAGCGACGCTTCAATTCCAGGTTCATTGCATTGTAAGTGGAGTTACCGTTCGATAATTGAGCGTCAATTTCTCCGAATGGAGTGAGCGAACCCGCCGTGCGGAGGCTGTTTGAGGCCGCGAGGGCCGCGTCGAGCACTGCCTTTGTCACAAGACCACCTGTCACCGAGTTGGCGAAGAAGTAGTTAGGTGCATTGGGACGGAAGAAGTTGGCAACGATAGGATTTACAACGCCTTGACCCAAACCGTTCCGTCCAACGATTCCCGGAATGATGACGGTGAATCCTGGCGGACAACCGGCACCTGGACACGCATTAGGTATCGTGAACAGATAGGCTTCGCTATTGCTAGCCGGGTTGCGCCCCGCAAAGCGCCTGAAGTTTTCAATCAACAGATCCTGGCGTGGAGCATTGATGTCCTGTGGGTGGGGAAGATGTTGCGCGCCAACAAATATGTAGCCAGCTGAGAACGACATATTCTTTGTTAGTTGGCGCTCAATCGTAAAGTTGCCCTGTCTGGCGGAGGCGTACTCAAAATTCTTGTCGACCGCAAGGGTGAACGGGAAAATCGGGCCAAAACCAACAAAGGTCTGGTCATTGAAACGGACTCTTCCGGGCAGGTACTGTGCCGTGGTGGCAACACCCGGTGTCGTGAAGCCAGCGCCTAACGGAGCACAGATAGGATTACCACTTGCGGGTGAGCAGACAGTTCCCTGAAATATCTGTAGCGGATTGAGAAGTTGGTCCGGCGACGGGCTGCCGGGCAACACATTAAAGTACTGCTGCTGCTGCGCGGCATCCGCGATGTCTGAGTTGAAAGCAACAGCAAGCAGGGGGTGATCGTAGAAGAGACCGAAAGCCGCACGAATCACTGTCTTGCTGTCGTTACCGATATCCCAGGCGATGCCCAGGCGTGGCGCCCAATTGTTCTTGTCGCGAGGGAATCCCTGTTGCACTCCGACCGCATCCTGAGCCCTTTGCAAATCGGCCGCGGAGAGCGTGATGCGAGTAAGTGGATCTGTGAAACCGATCGGCGCAATGGTGTCAGTCAGCTCCACGTCGTAGCGGACACCATAATTCACCGTGAAGTTGCGACGGACCTTCCACGAATCTTGGGCGAAGAACGCAATCGGCCGGTTCTTGATTGTGCTGCTTGGGTTTCCGAACCCCTGGATGAAGGCGGAAGGAACACCGAATCCGTAAGATTGAACGGGCGCCAGGTCTGGCGGGGTGCAATATGCCGGAACTGGAGTAGGAGGCGCTACGACACAACCGGCCCGAGTCGACACAGAACTATCCAGGAATCTTTGCGAGAGCGCACCTGGAACACCACTAAAATTGAAGAGTCCGGGAAAGTTTAGGTCGAAGCGTGCCCTGATATCGAGAAAACTGTAGTCGCCTCCAACCTTAAAAGTGTGACTCCCATGCAGGAAGTTGAAGTTATTGGTGAACTGGTAACGAGTCTCTCTCCGATCGACGGGCGAAAACGGATTCGATCCGAGGAAGGCGGCGCCGATAATCTGGATCGCTGCGCCCGGAATCTGCGAATCGAAAGAGGCCTTGCGCTGGCCAAAGTTAAAGCGAAACTCATTTACAGCCCGGTCGGAGAGTGTAGACGCCAGAGATGCTACGAATGAAGCGTCTGTCAGTTTCTGAATACCAGTTCGCGAGAAGTCGTTCTGCCCGACTGTTTGATTCTGCGATTCATCCTGAATCCCAGTCAGCTCACTCGGGTTGTAGCCGAACCTCATTGAGAACTGGTGCTTGTCAGTAATCTGATGGTCTAAACGCGACGAAAAGTAACTCGTGTCTTCAGAAATAGGAAAGATGCGCAACAGAGTACTGAGCGGTCGAAACGCTATCGCCCGGCCACTCGCATCTACCGTTTGGAAATTCGGAAGGATTCCATTGTTAGCAAGTGTAGGCACAGGTGCGCCAGTCAAAAAGAAACGTCCGCCGATGATTTGACCCGCACCAATTGCGCCCCCGGGACTACGCAGCGTGCTGACGCCATTAAGGCCAATCTGCCCACCAGTCGAAGCAAAGTACGCATAACTTATTGCGCGATTGATGCGTCCGGCATCGCCGGTTGCCAACTCGCCACCGATGAAGGCCGCCTGGGCCGGAGTAAGGTTGGAAAACACCTGGTTGCCGAGTCCGGGAATGGGAATCGTAACGGTGCTGGTTAGGCCGGCACCTACGTTACCGGTAAAGAATCCCGACTCCTGGCGACGGCGCTGCTCGAAACTGGTAAAGAAGAATGTGCGGTCTCGATCGAGGGGCCCACCGAGGGTGGCGCCATATTGGACTCGAGTAAAGGGAGGTCTTTTGCTGGGGTCACCATCGATAACCGGCGCAAAGGGATTTCGAGATTGAATTGATTTGTGTCGCAGAAAACCAAAAACGTTCCCGCGCAGATCGTTGGTGCCGCTCTTAGTGACTACGTTCACGATGCCGCCCGTAGCTCGGCCAAACTCCGGAGCATAAGAATTAGTCGCTATCTGATACTCCTGCACTCCTTCCTGGCTAACAGTACTGCGCGCAGCGTTGATGGAGTTGTCGGTATAGTCAGCGCCATCTACCTGAACCAGAGTGGAACGCCCGCGCTGGCCGCCAATGTTCAGGCCCGAAGTCGGAGCTGGTCCGATCGGACGGCCGTTATCGCGACCAACAGTGGAAATGGTTAACGCGAATCCCGTTGCGCTCCGTTCATTGATCGGAAGATTGTTGATCCGTGCCTGATCAATAGTATTGGAGACGGTCGTGCTTGATGACTCTATCAGTGCAACCTCGGCCGCCGAGATATCAACCGTTGCGCCCACCTCACCCACAGTCAGCGGAATGTCCAAATCCGCGCGCTGACCGACAGTCAATGTCACGCTCGCAATTCTTCCTTTAGAGAAGCCGGGGGCTTCCACCGTCACTTCATAACTACCAGGAGGCAGGTTGGTAATTTGATAGTAACCGTCCTCATTCGTCGTCACTTCACGTGAGAAGTTTGTCGCAGCATTGCGCACCGCCACAGTGGCGCCGACTACGACCGCTCCTGACGGGTCGCGCACATAACCCTGTAAGTCAGCGGCATTTGATTGCGACTGACCTAAAGCACCTTGGGCGCAGAAAGCAGCGATAACAAAAAAGAGCGTGAGCCGAATCGAGGCGTGATTCCACTGCCTGGAGGACGGGATCATCATCTTAGTCTCCTTAACTATTTTAGAATTCGAAACTCACGAATTCCGTTGAGCAGTTTTTTTCGGTGAAGTGGACGACAATGCTCCTGGTATCGACGAAACCAGATCACCCCTTCTTAATCTTTCACGGCTTGTGGGGAGTGATCGGCCAATTAAGCCTTTGACCTGAGCCAGGCCCCGCTGGAGAAAAGGTGCCAAGAGTACTAAGCAATTACGCTCCGTCTTTTTACTCCAAAAGTTCGCTGGTGGCAAGGCTTATTAAATGTACAATCTGACGAGGGTTAGGGAGTTTACGGTTGGTAATCCGAGCTGGTAACGGGAACTTTTGAGGGCAGCGATGGCCGTGTTGCCCGAGCCACTTTTCGGAGCAACCGATCGCTAGCTCCAAAACAGATCATCGCTGCCTCGGCAAGTCGAGGAACAAACGCAGCACGCCGCAACAGGCTACTAACGAGCAAGCGGGAATTGAAAGTTCGGGCGTAGTTCAGTCGAAAACGATTTGCCAATTCGGAAAACGAAATTTCGTCACCGATTCTATTGCGACAGTCAATTATGCTTTGTGCCGCAACTGCGCCGCTTTCAAGCGCCATCAGCATTCCGCTCCCGGTGAAGGGATCGATAAACGCCGCTGCATCACCAATCAACAGCAGTCCCTCCGCCGGTACCAGCTTATGCCGGCCAAAACTTTCCAAGGCGACACTTAACCACGGCTTAGCATACTGAGCGTTGGCGAGCGCGAATGCCGCTCGTGAGTTTCGCAGTACTGTGGCCTGCAAAACTTCTTCCGGATCCGAACCGTAACGCCGCACATCGCGGGCTGCAGCAATAAAGCAAAGGTTACTCAAACCGCCTTCGATATTGCTCAACCCTCCATACCCGCCGGCATAAAAGTAAATTTCACAGACGCCGGGAGCGACTTGTGCGTGCTGCAAATGAGCTTTGAAGGCGACTAAGCGTGCGCGTTGGCGGTCGCTCGTAGCGCTGACTTTACGCGCGAGAGCTCGCGTTCTTCCGGTGGCATCAATAGTTATTAAGGCGCGGCATTCTTTAATTTGATCGTTGAGTCTCACGCGCATTCCGGAAACTCGCTGCGCTTTTAGAATTGGATCGACAACCTGAGCTTCCTGCAAAACAGTAACCCCTACCTGCTTTGCTCTCTCGAGGAGCAGCCTGTCCATTTCTGCGCGGCTGAGACCGATCGCAGCTCGATCGCTTCCGAACCAATGACTGGGCACCGTTACTTTGTTGCCGCGCCGCGAGTAAAAGCTGGTTTCGATTAGTGTGGCGCCGTGTGCGGCAAAGATGCTGTCAGCCACGCCGAGCCGCTCGAAATGATTGATGCATTCCGGAGAAATGAATTCACCGCAAAGTTTTGCTCGCGGAAACTTTTTTTGCTCCGCAAGCAATACCTTTATCCCTCGCTCAGCCAAATGAATCGCCGCGCTCGTTCCCGCGGGTCCGCCGCCGGCAATCGCTACGTCGTAAGCTTCGTCAGTCATCGTTGCTTGCTCATCATCTCAGTTCTGAGTTCGCGCCGACTAATTCAACGGTTGGCTGCGTTTCGGAAACCTCTGCGCGGTGGTGCGAATGACCGCTGAGCACCAATCGAGCGGGAAATATTTGCCTCACCTTGATGTTTCTTAGTCCAGCTTTCTGTGCCAGTCGCTCCAGCTCGTCGGGCTGGAAACTGCGCAAGATGGAAAGTGCGCCGTCTTCGCGTATCAAACGGTTGTGGAGGAACAGACGGCCAACGGTACGGTACAAATAGTAAGGAATGGGTTCTCGATGCAGATCGATCACGAAAATCGATCGTCGCGCCGTTCGACTAAGCTCTTTCAGAAAAGCAATCACTGCGGAATCGTTAAAGTGATGGGTGATCAGCGAACAGATCGCATAGTCAAAAGTATTGTCTGCGAATGGCAGCTGAAAGCCGTCGGCTTGAACAGCACTAATTTCCGCGAACTCACGCGATTCTTCCGCTACTGCTCGAGCCGAGCGAGCATTAAGCTCAACCCCAACAAACGTACCAGCCCGGTTCGATTGTTTAGTCCACCGCGCCGCGGCTCGTAGCAGTTCACCCGAACCGGCGCCGACATCGAGAACTGAGAAGCTACTTAGATTTAGTTCTTCGACTTCAGCTAATAATGTCTGAGTCAACGCTCGCGTGTCGCCCAGCCAGGCATTGATGCGACGCAGCTCCACCAAACAACCCTCGTATTCCTCAGCCGTGTAGTCGCCCTTATCGAGGTGCTCAAGTTCATGGCTGCGTTTTTGAAATCGAGAAAACATGAAAACAGGTGTCAGATATTAGGATTCGGGTATCAGCACTTGGGTGTCGGTGATAGGTGTATAGGTATCAGATGTCAGCATCGGCGACGTTACCTGACACTCAACATGCTGCCCGGTCCTCTTCTCCCCTGGCACGCGACACCCGATTACCCGGCACCCCAGCACCCGATGCCTTCCTTACATCCTTTCAACCAATAACGCGCTGTTCTTTGATCCGAAGCCGATACAGTTGCAGAGTGCGACTTTTACGTCAGCCGCCCGCGCGTGATTAGCCACGTAGTCCAGATCGCAATCGGGATCTGGCTCATCGAGATTTATCGTCGGCGGAATCATCTTCTCGTGCATAGCACAGAGCGCCGCGCCTAACCCTGCTGCGCCACTCGCACCCTGGGGATGGCCCACCTGAGACTTCGTTGCTGACATCGGAATGCTCTGAGCATGACCGTCAAACGCCAACTTTAGCGCGCTCGTTTCAATGCGGTCGTTTAGCAACGTCGATGTGCCATGCAGATTGACGTAATCAACATCTTCCGGGCCGCGGCCCGCGTCCTGCAACGCGAGTCGCATGGCGCGCGCTGGTTCGTCGCCGCCTTCTTCGAGACGCACGCGATGATAAGCATCGCAGGTAGCGCCGTATCCAATAATCTCAGCATAAATCTTTGCGTCACGAGCCTGGGCGTGCTCTAGATCTTCCAGGACATACAACCAGGCACCTTCGCCCAGGACGATGCCCGATCGATTGCGCGAGAAAGGTCGCGAAGCTCGCTGCGGTTCCTCGTTCCACTCATTCGTCAGTACGGTCATCAAGTTGAAGGCCGCCAGAATTCCCGGAGCAATCGGTGCATCGACACCACCGGCGATCATTACATTCTGACGTCCCAATGCGATGTGTTCTGCAGCATACGCCAGCGCGTCAGTAGAACTGGTGCATCCGGTCGAGACAATGTGCGACAAACCGCGTAGGCCGAACGCCATTGAAAGTTCGCTTGAGAGGCCTCCGTGAGTTGAGGCAGGAATTGTGTAGACACTGGCTTTGTTTGCAGGACCAATGTACCAGTATTCATACTGACGTTCAGTGAATGCCAGACCGCCGCCGCCAGTGCCAAGTATGACGCCGCATTCTCGGCGTTGGTCTAAGGTGAATTCACTTGGATTTAGACCAGCATCTTCCAGGGCCTCGCGGGCTGCGGCAAGCGCGAGCGGAACGGTCCGTGGCACGTGCTTGCGATCTTTAGGATTGAGTTGTGCTTGCCAATCGAAGCCATCGACCTCGGCGGCAATCTTGACTGTTGAGTTTGCGGTATCGAATGAAGTGATCCGGCGGACCCCGCTTTCACCATTAATCAACGCACGCCAGAATGCGACTCGTCCAATGCCAATCGGCGTCACACACCCCATCCCCGTAATTACCACGCGGCGCAGGCGTTCCAACCGGCTAAACATTTCGCTTTCTCCAATAAGCGTTGGCGATTCGGGTGTCACTAGAAGAATAACACTGCCGGGTGCAAATCAGTGGGACACGAGAAAGGCAAAGGGGTCGCTCGTCTGCATCACAAGCGACCCCAGCAAATTTCGATCAGTATTCAGATCTAACCTTCTACCTTCGTCCCACACTCGTTGCAGAACTTAGTTCCGGGTGGCAATTCTGTCTCGCAGTTTGCGCATTTTTGCTTTTCTTGCTTCGCGCCACACTCGCTGCAAAATTTACCGCCCGCGAGCATTAGCGCGCCGCACTTGATGCAATTGACTTTTGCGCCACCCGCTGCGGTGTCATTCGGTTTCGGATTCATCGCGTTGGTCATGGCCCCGGCCATTGCGTTCCCAATTGCGAATCCAGCTCCTAGGCCCGCGCCTGTTCCTGCACCCCCGGAAGTGTTCTGCGCCGCATCTCTCATTGCGTCGGCCGCTTGAAACTGCGCATACCGGCCCACGTCGCCAATCACTCCCATCGAGGTTCGTTTGTCCATCGCCGCTTCTACTTCCTGCGGCAAGGAAATATTTTCGATTAAGTACTTCGTGAGTTCCAACCCGTACGACTTGAACTCGTCAGCTAACTTACTCCGCACAAACTTGCTCAGCTCATCATAGTTGGACGCAAGATCGAGCGCGGCGATCTTTGATTCAGCGAGGGCGTCGCTAAAACCACTGACGAGTGTGCGCTTAAGTTGCCCTTCAATGTCCTCGGTAACGAAGTGTCCATTCGTTCCCGCCACCTCTTTGATGAAAGCTCGCGGGTCACTGAGGCGGATCGAATAAATGCCGAAAGCACGCAGTCGGACCATCCCAAAATCAGTGTCTCGCATCATGACGGGATTCGCCGTTCCCCATTTGAGATCGGTAAATTGTTTGGTATTTACGAAGTAGACTTCGGCCTTGAATGGCGAATTAAAGCCGAGCATCCAGGCGCCGAGTTTGGAGAGGATCGGAGTATTGCCGCCATCGATTGTGTAAAGCCCCGGAGTGAAAACGTCGGCGATCTGTCCTTGATATACAAACACCGCGGCTTGCGACTCACGGACCGTCAACCGGGCGCCGTTCTTGATTTCCTGACCTTGAACCGGAAAGCGATAAAGCAGCGTGTTGCCAGAGTCGTCAAGCCACTCTATGACTTCAATGAATTGCGAGCGTATGGCATCCATAATTCCCATGTCTGAAATCTCCTTCGTGAAGCAGTTCTTCTGCTTGATCGGTCTGACGCTTTAGTCGCTGAGCAATAGCTCAACGTCCTCATCAATATTGCACAAAGCAGTCGTCTGGGGAAAGTAGATTGGTATCAGTGTCCCATGACTTTTACGGGTATTCCAATTTGGTTTGAAACCTTTTGAAGTACTTAAGACAAATCAGAACACAAAGACCGCCTGCGATGTCGATCAGGCAGTCAAAGATAGATGCGTTGCGCGAAGCCACAAAGCTCTGATGAAACTCGTCCAACAGTGCGTAAGCGGCGACCAGGATAGCGCTGGCAGTGATCCAGTGTTCCTCGAGCCAGCGTTGTGATGAACTTGCGAAAGCCCGCGCGGCTAGCAATCCCAACACAGCATAAGCGGCAAAATGCGCCAGCTTACGAGTAAGAAAATGAAGGAAAGCGATTCGCTCGTCGCTGATCTCCGGGAAGAGCCAGAGCAGGAAGGGCCTTAGCAAGCGCGAGGTGTTGTCACCCGAAAATGCGCCGGTGGAGGCGAAGAATATCACTGCCATCCAAAACAAGACGGGCGCGTAACGCCAGATCCGAATTCGAAGAGGTTGCCTGGACTGCCCGGATTGATCAGCCATCAGAATCGTGGTTTTGGCAGTTGCGGTAAGAATCTAGAATAATGGGAAGCCGCAACAAGCCGGCTTCCCATCAGCGTTCATCAACAAGTCGCTTGTTACTGTGCAGCTGCGCCCGAGACTACCTCAATAATCTCGTTTGTGATCGCAGCTTGTCGGACGCGATTCATATTCAACGTCAGGGAATCAATTAGCTCGCTGGCATTCTTCGAAGCAGAATCCATCGCCGTCATACGTGCGCCTTGCTCGGAAGCGACTGATTCAAGCAGTGCCCGGAAGATTTGCGTCTCAATCAAACGCGGCAATAATTGACTGAACATTTCGGCTGGTGGTTGTTCGTAAATGTACTCAACTAAAGAAACCGGCTGAGCCGAAACATTCGCTTCGCTATCGGTCTTTGCGCGTGAGACTGGCAAGAGCTGTTCAACGACGACTCGTTGCTGCAGCACCGACTTGAATTCGTTGTAGATCACGAAAGCCTTGTCCAGTTCTTGATCCTCAGTAAAGCGCTTGATTACATCACGAGCCACTTCAATAGCTTCCGCAAAATCTACGCGGCCCTTTCCGGTAAGTCCGATGTATTCACTATTGAGAATTCCGCGGCGACGGAAAAAATCTCTACCCTTACGCCCAACCGCGACAATCTCAATCGTCTTGCCTGCATGTTCGCGAACAAACGCCTGGGCCGCCTTGATCAGATTTGTATTAAACGCTCCGCAAAGACCCTTGTCCGCAGTGATCAGCACGACGAGATAGCGTTCGTCGCCACGCTCATCCAGCAACGGATGATGAAAATTCTCATTCGTCCTGCCGGCCAATTCACCAATCACTTCGATCATCTTGTTGGCAAAGGGGCGCGCGGTGACCACACGATCTTGGGCGCGCTTCAGCTTTGCCGCCGAAACCATCTTCATGGCTTTGGTAATTTGCTGAGTGTTCTTTACCGACTTAAGCCGGCGGCGAATATCTAACAGATTCGGCATCGTGGTTTGTTAATTCACCGGAAGTTTCGTGCCCGACCTTAGGCGGTAGTGGTTGCCGTACTTGCTGCCACACCCGCTGCGGAATCAGTGGTCTCCGTTTTTTCCTTCCAGAGATCCTTGAAGTCTTTGAGAACAACCTGGAGATCGTTCTTGATCTCGTCAGTCAAGCTCTTCTTTTCGCGGATGTTCTGCAGCAATCCCGGTTGAGAGTTTTCGATAAACTTGAGCAGCTCTGCTTCAAAGCTTCGAACATCTTCAACGGCAACGTCATCAGTAAAACCATTACTCGCCGCCCAGATACCAACCACCTGATTTTCAATCGCCATCGGACGGTATTGGGCCTGTTTTAAAATTTCTACCAACCGCTGACCGCGTGCGAGCTGGGCTTGAGTGGCCTTGTCGAGATCCGAGCCAAACTGAGCGAATGCTTGCAGCTCTCTAAATTGAGCGAGGTCAATTCGCAGCGTGCCGGCCACTTGCTTCATCGCCTTGATCTGAGCCGAACCGCCCACGCGCGAAACGCTGTTACCAACGTTGATTGCTGGACGAATGCCGCTATTAAAGAGATCGGCTTCCAGGAAGATTTGGCCGTCGGTAATCGAAATCACGTTCGTGGGAATATAAGCAGAGATGTCGCCCGCTTGGGTTTCAATAATCGGCAGGCTGGTTAGTGAACCACCGCCCTTCGCGTCGGAGAGTTTTGCGGCACGTTCCAGCAAACGAGAGTGGAGATAAAAAACGTCGCCCGGGTAGGCTTCGCGTCCTGGCGGTCGCCGGAGCAGCAGCGAGATTTCTCGATAAGCTGCGGCTTGCTTTGAAAGGTCATCATAAATGGTAAGCGCGTGCTTACCGTTGTCGCGGAAGTACTCGCCCATTGCTGCGCCAGAATAGGGGGCGAGAAACTGCATGGCCGCCGGGTCGGACGCCGTGGCCTTCACAACAATCGTGTACTCCATCGCGCCGAAGTCATGCAGCGTTTTTACTACCTGAGCAACGGTCGACGCCTTCTGCCCAATCGCGACATAGATACAAATTACGTCTTTGCCCTTTTGATTGATGATCGTGTCGATCGCAACTGCCGTCTTCCCTGTTTGGCGGTCACCAATAATCAATTCGCGTTGCCCACGCCCGATCGGGACCATCGCGTCGATCGCCTTAAGACCCGTTTGCAGCGGTTCTTTTACCGGTTGCCTGTCAACTACGCCGGGAGCGACACGTTCAATGGGATTGAAGCTTTCCGTCACAATCGGGCCCTGATCGTCTATCGCCACTCCGAGAGCGTCGACCACCCTGCCGATGAGGGCCTCGCCCACCGGAACCTGCATGATTCGTCCAGTG
>JBPCMI010000186.1:0-17077 GCA_051002415.1 Pyrinomonadaceae bacterium | reverse complement strand
CATCACTTCTGATGTGCTCATCTGCGTAGTTGGCAGGGAAACAAGCAGGAATGCAGATACCGCTGCGCCGCTTGTTCCGAGCACCGGGCGGCCAATCCGGTAAAAGATGAACGCCCAGATAGCTGTGAGTGCGGCGAGCAGGAACATGACCGACATTCGATCCGTGCCGAATGCCAGCATCCACACACCTGACAACATATGGAACAACGGCGGCCATAACCCGAATGCTACTCTCGGGTAGTGGACATAAAAATCTTTGGCGAATGTGATTGGATTGTTAGGCAGACCGCACGCAACATAGTCGCGGATCATAACACCAGTAACATAGTGGCTGGCTTCGTCCGGCTCCGCACCCAATGCCGCATAATGTGCACCGGAGGCCCATTGAAATAACAATGTCAGAGCGAAAATAATCAGGAGCCTGGCAGCATCGAGCTGAACGCGACGGGGAGGATTCAGGATTATTCCGCGCAGTCGTGCAACAGACGTTTGACTGTAGCGCTTGCGATTGTGCATGTTGAAGGTAAGCAGGACCAGTTGATTTGAAGAACACGTTACGCTAATGAATCATAGCATCACCATCAGAGTTAAAATGCGCGCTGAGCAGCTGGTACATGCGCGCGTCGATTAACATTATCAGACCCTTTTTCGTGTCCTATATAAGTGCAGCCATCCGCCCACTCACGCGCGATAACGATTTGGAGGACATGCTCCCTGAGCCGGAGATTTTGAAGAATTCCTTTCTGCCGGGAACAGAACAAGTCGGTCCACCTATTGACCTTGCAGAATGTAAGCAAACAAAACGAAAAAGAGCATCCGCGATGGATGCCCTAAGTTATTGAGCTGCCGAACATGCTCGGCACACCTGAGATTGATGGTCGGGGCGAGAGGATTCGAACCTCCGACCTCACGGTCCCGAACCGTGCGCTCTACCAGGCTGAGCCACGCCCCGACAAGGACTGGATTCTAGGTGCTAGGCCTATTTAAGTCAAACACGACAAAATTGATTGCCAATTGGCGATTGCCGATTGCCGATTGGTGGCGCCGATAAGAAGTAAGGGGCATCATTCTGTGTGATTACCTTGAAGCAAAGACGAGTGTTGAAATCCGGATTAACGCTGCGCCTAACTGCCAACCAAAACGGCTAGCCGAGTCGCTACTCGGGAATTGGCAATCGCAAATGGGCAATTGGAATGACTACACTTCAGCGTTGCGCGCCTCGTTCGCAGCCCGCGCTTTCTCGCGTCGTGATTTAAGATATTCAACCACCGGCGGGATCAGGGAAAGCGCTACGACAACAATCACAACCCATTCGATGTGTTCATCCAGGTCGATGCCGAACTTCGTCTTCATCAGACTGCCGAGGAAGTATCCGCTTAGGACCATCGTTGTGACCCAGAGCAGACCACCGGCGATATTGAAAAGGGCAAAGCGCTTGTAAGGCATGTCGGCAGCGCCCGCGACAATCGGCGCGAACGTGCGCACGATGGGCACGAAGCGCGCTATGACAATCGTCTTGCCGCCGTATTTCTCGTAGAACGAGTGTGCCTTCTGCAGGTGACTGGGCCGGAACAGGAATGACTTCTTCTTTTTGAAGAGATGTGGTCCCAGTCGCGAACCAGTGTAATAACCAACCGCATCGCCAACTACCGCAGCGACAAACAAGAGACCGATCAGAAGCGCAACATTTAGTTTGCCGGTAGCCGCGAACAATCCCGCCACCACCAGGAGTGAATCGCCCGGAAGAAAAAATCCCAACGCCAACCCAGTCTCAGCGAAAACGATAAAGAACAATCCGACGTACACAAACAAGCCGCCCTTAGCGAGCAGCGTCTCAATAATCAGTTTCGGATTAAGTAAATCGCGGAGCTGGTGGATCAGCTCATAAATAGAATCCATAAGTTAGTTTGACCACCCGTGTTGTCCAATCAATGGAACAAAGGCGCAAGCGCCGTGATCTTCTTTGCGCGATCCACGCTCGGTTTTGACGACACGAATGAGACGTTGCGATTCGCGTGTCGGTCCTACGGGGACTACAAGTCGCCCGCCAATCTTCAATTGCGCCACGAGTGGTTCAGGGATGTTGGGACCGCCGGCAGCAACTAGAACACCATCGTAGGGAGCGTTTGCGGCCCAGCCGAGCGTGCCGTCGAAACACTTCACTGTCGCATTGTAAATTCCCAGCTCACGGATTTTCGCTTGTGCCTGCCGTGCCAAATCCCCGATCCGCTCGATTGAATAGACCTGACCGGCAACCTTTGCCAACACCGCGGTTTGGTAGCCTGAACCGGCGCCGATCTCAAGCACGCGTGATTCCTTGTCGACTTCCAACAATTCGGTCATCCGCGCAACGATGTAGGGCTGGGAGATCGTTTGATTCGCGCTGATTGGTAAAGCGTGATCCCCGTACGCTCGACTCTGCAGCGCCTCAGGAACAAACAAGTGACGCGGGACGGCGCGCATCGCATCCAGTACTTTAAGGTTTTGAATGTTGTAGTGATCGCGCAGACGCGCCACCATCCGGTCACGTGGAATCGCGTAGTCCTGAGTTCGTTCGGAAGACTGTTGACCGGGAGCTGCCACTGCGTTTGAGTTTAGAGCCTGGGCTTAGAAATAGAAAGCAACGGAAATAATGTACGGGCGTCACTCCGTGGGCGCCCCCAGAAGAATTTGTTCGCGGGGGGGTGTCCACGGAGTGCCGCCCCTACAAATCATCCCGGCTAACTTTTCAGTAGCTCGGCGGCGTCAACATAATTCCAATTGTCGAGTCCCATTAGTGCCTGATGATCAGTCATGTCGCTGCGCAGCGGTGTCACGGAGATGCAGCCCTGTTCGATCGCCTGATAGTCAGTGCCTTCAGCGGAGCCCTTCTTAAAGTACTCCTCACCGATCCAGAAGTACGGTTTGCCTCGAGGATCGATGTGCTCACTGATCACGGGGCGCGCGTTCTTGATTCCCTGCCGCGTCACGCGCACTCCCTTAATCTCTCCGCGTGGAAAGTTAATGTTCAGTAGCGTGCCTTCGGGCAGACCTTCTGTGAGAACCTTGCGCACTGCCGTAATAGCAAATCGCGCCGGCTCAGAGAAGTCGAAGTTTTCGCGAGCGACTAAACTAAACGCGAGTCCTGGGACACCCAGGATTGTTGCTTCGAGAGCGCCAGCGACTGTGCCGGAATACGTTGCGTCGTCACCAAGATTGCCGCCGTGGTTAATCCCCGAAGCACAAATGTGGGGTAGTTCTTCCGCCGGTAAAATACGATTAAGGGCGAGGGTAACGCAGTCTGTGGGCGTGCCGTCTACCGTCCAATGTCGTTCGTCGATTTGCCGAATGCGCAGCGGTCGCGCGAGTGTCAGGCTGTGAGCCGCGCCACTCATCTCTGACTCCGGCGCAACAACGTATACGTCGCCTACTTCTTTTAAGGCCTCTTCCAGCTTGATCAAGCCGTCGGAGTGAATCCCATCGTCATTAGTAAGCAGGATGCGGGTCATCAGAGTCTAAGGAGTCAAAGCTTACGCATAGCTGCGCCGCCCGTGGTGTCGGGGGGAAGTCACCTCATACGCAAGTTTCAAAGAGGAACTGCAGGGAGGTAAGTACGACTTCTGCTCGCCGCAAGAAGCGGTGGCAGAAATCTCGTTAGTCACGAGGAGGGGCGCTGCGCATGCGGCCTTTCTTCTTGTTTCGCTTGCGCGCGAGTGCCGATTTCAACTTGGCCTTTTGGCCAGGCGGGATGAAGAACGCGTGCTTCTTTGCGTCCTTAATTATCTCTTCCGTCATTACCTTGCGCTTGAAGCGCCGCAATGCGCTCTCGATCGATTCACCCTGGTTAACAGTAACTATCGCCATTCTATCTCCGTCTCTTTAAATTGACTTTAATTAGTTTAACGCCTATTCAGCGCACTTATTTAACACGGCAGCGACGCTTGCGGTCAAGTTGAGAGCCTTAACTCGGTTCGAGCTTGATTAAGGTTCATGCCCTCGCGGGCCACTCGCATTTACACTGAAATGGGGCGTCCACTATGGACGCCCCTGCAAATCTCCGAAGGATGTTGAGGCTAGACCGCAACTACTTCTGCGTTCGCGGGCTCTGCCTTCTTGCGAGTCAGTCCCTGAATCTGGACTGGTTTGTCCGCTTCCTTCGTATCAAGCTGCTGCTTCAGCACCAGCTCCTGATAAAGTTTGCGCATCATTACAGCTTCTTCATGCGCTGTCTTCGGACCTTCCATTTCCGGCTTGTTGGGCCGAGTCAGGTCAATCGGATTTATCACCATCGCATGCGTCTTGTCCGCGAGTTCAACTTCTTTACCACGGGCAAAGATCTCATGACGGCCGTGCTCTTCATACCACTTTGCGACGGTCGCATTCTGGTGCATGTTCTCGATAATGTTCCGCCAGCCAATTCCCGTGTTGTACGCACAGAAGGAAATCTCACCTTCCTGTGTGCCGTAGGGAATGATGCACATTTCGGTGCGGCGGAAGTCGTAATTGAAAAGATCCTGGAACCACATGCCGGCAATGAAGAGGAAGTTCCAGCGATCGGAACGACGGGCCTCAATATCCTGCGTGGTGCGGTCTCCGCTCACCTTGCCGTAATCCTTGCCCGTCAAGCCGAACGACTTGTCGAACTTCTTGAACAACTCATAAAGGGTAAATTGCGAAGGCGAGCTGTAGGGATTGTAGTGTTTCAAAAGCGCCAATCCCATCATCATGTTTGACATCCACTTGCCGCGAGCCGCGTCGGTGATCTTCTGCATGTCTTTAACCAGCCCGGGGATGTTAAGAAACTCCGGCACCGGCCTCATCTCGCGCGTTTCCTTGTCGACCATAACCGCGGTGCCTACACCACAGTTCGGATGGCAACCGCACGAAACCTGACCCCATTCGGCTTGCGGGCCGTGAACCAGATCAGCGAAGTCAGCGAAAGCTCCAATGAGCGAGAGTGGAAACCAGGCGCGCGTCGGCTCAGTGATACCCACCTGTTTTTTCACGTCGTGCGCAAGATGCGAAAGAGTGTAGCGCTGCTGCAAGCGGCGCTGCTCAGTAATTTCTTCGTCGCGGCCGGTGAACGAAACGGGCTGGAACGAAAGGAATGCGATCTTTTTGGGATTGTCTAAAGCGAACCGTACGATCGAGCCAACCTGGTCGTTGTTAATGCCGTTGACGAGGGTGGTCACAAGAACGATTTCAACTCCGGCTTCATGCAGGTTGTTGATCGCGCGCATCTTCACGTCGAAGAGGTTCCCTACCTGACGGTGACTGTTGGCATCATTGCCGATACCGTCGAACTGTAGGTAGACATAACGTAGTCCTGCGGCAGCGGCTTCCCGGCAAAACTCTTTGCTCTTGGCAAACTCAATTCCGTTAGTTGCCGCCTGCACGCTGTTGTACCCAACCTTGCGAGCATAGCGAATCGATTCGAGGAAGTGCGGTGAAATAGATGGTTCGCCACCAGAGAACTGGACGGACATCTGCCGGCGCGGCTTGATCGTAATCGCGTTGTCTAAAATTTCTTTGATGTCGTCCATGCTCAGCTCGTGAACGAAACCAACCTGGTTCGCGTCCATGAAGCAGGGATCGCACATCATGTTGCAGCGGTTAGTCAGGTCGACTGTAAGCACTGCACCTCGGCCGTACTTCACAGTGCTCGACCCGTGGTTGTGCAGCTTTTCGTCGTTGTGCGCATCGATGTCTCGACCCGGAAACATCTTCTCGATGTGAGTCAGGAATTCGACATCAATTGCCATCATGTCTTCAAAGTGACCATGAATCGGACAATCCTTCACCATCCAGATCTCGCCGTTGCGCTCAATGATCTGGGCTTTGATTTCACCGACCTTCTCATTAATTAAAACGCTGACATCCTGCTTACCACTAAGGATGGACTCGCGGGCTTCGATTACGCAGTTCGGACAAAGCGAATCCGTCGTCCGCGGCCAACCGAGTGTCGGTTTGCTTTTCTGCCACGACTTCAGCAACGGCTTGTCTGACCACTTGGGCGTAAAGGAGGGATTAGGCTTGTACTTATTTACTGATTGAATAGCGTCATGAAGAGCTCCGGCAATTAAGGTTAAGCCCTTTTCCGCGTGTTTAACTGGTCGCATCTACTCTCGTTTTCCTTCTCGTGAATTTTTGATTGATTGCTTGCTAACCCTGGGGATTGCTAGTCAAACGGTTGCAAGACTAGCACGGAGCATCTGGCAATGACTATGCCGCCAAGGCGCAGAATGAGTTAAGTGGTGAAATACTGAGGCTTAGACCGATAACCACTCCCGGAATTTTACGGCTTTCAGTGGACCAGAGTGTGTCGTGAGCGCACACATCGCCGTTGACGGAGGCAAATGAGCCATTCTGGCCCTAGTCGAATCGAGGGCGTTCCCTTTTATCCGAAGCGGCAGAAGGAGGCTTGATTACGAGCGGAAAAGTGAAGCGTTTCTAATTCTGGAAGGCTTTGGTCAGATAAAAATCGATTCCTATTTTGGTGCGAAGTAGCCGATGTGGTGAGTCACACGAAGCGCCGGATTGCGAGTCTCGGCTTTAACGCGTCTGAAGGCGCCGTCACGCTTTCGATTCACCGGCGAGTAGTACAACGCGTATTGGTGTCGCAGCTCGTCAGCCACTTCAGCGTATATCTTTTCCAGATCACTAAAGGACATAGGCTTGTAAAGCCTTCCGCCAGTGGCGCTCGTCAGCTGCGCCATGTTTCGCTCGCTCGCGGCCAACGCATCAAGGCCGAGCCGCAGGTCATTAATCTTAAGCTCATTAAAACGAACCGCCGAGTCCGAACCGCGCAGCAATTCGGAGAGCTCTGCTTGTTTCTTCGCCCGCTCAATTTCTGAATTGCTCACAATATAGACGGTGGTTTGCGATTGTAGAGCCGCGCGCAATGCAGTCTCGAACGTCGCCCCGCGGCCACTGTCGATGCCGTCAGTCAGGACAATGATCGCGTGCCGGGCATTTCCGCGAGGCATCTGATCACGCGCTGCCAGCAACAAGGCGTCATTAAATCTGGTGAACATTCCCGGCGAGACTCGGCGCAACGCGCGCCGCAACTGCACCAGGCTCTTAGTCCAGTCCTGCAGCAGCAGCACACGATCGTCAAACTGAATCAAGCTGATCCGGTCATCAACAGCCAGGTGTGAGCCGAAGCCTTCGGCCGCGACGCGAAAATCGTCTAGGTTACTCGAGACCGACGATGAAGCATCCACCATCAGAACTGCATCGACGGGAACCTTGCGCAAACTAAAATCGCTGAGTGGCTGATCAAGTCCGTCTTCAAAGACGCGAAAGTCTGTTCGAGTCAGTCCCGAAACCAATTCTCCGTTAGCATCGCGAACTGTCACCGGCAACAGTATCTCCGTCGTCTCAACGGAGATCACATCGTCGGGATCGATTTCCTGTTCAGCGGGATTGGGGGTTGGTGTAGGAGTTGGTAGGACTTTGGATGTTTGAGCGGCTGAGTCAGCCGGCTTTGGTCTTTGTGCGAGTCCGGACCTAACCGCGCCGAGGGTAGCACCGAGACAAAGTGCTAAAAGCGAAACGCGAAGCGCAGCCCCTGCCTTATAAGCCTCCGTCATCACGTTATTTTTCTCCGGCAGAGGCAGGCTTTGTACTCTTGGGTTCAGATCCGTCCATGGCGCTGTTCATTGCCGCGATGATCGAATCTGTAACCCGTCGCCTGCGCAATTCCGCGAGCTTCGCGGGCGAGAGGTCGAAATCGCCTGGTGAACTTTCAATTCGCTTGATGATAGTACCTTCGGAAAATCCCGCTTCGACAAGATCAATGATCGCCTCGTTAGTCAGCGTCGGCGTCTTTTCCAGACGTAACTCAGCACCGCCGGCTTCGCTGGGCGGTCGAATGATGCGGACTGTGGCACTGCCACTTGTCGTTGTTTGTCCCGAATTCCCTGCGCTTTCACCTCGCGAGCGTGTCTCTCCACTTGCACTACCGCTTGATCCAAAAATGTCTGTTTCGTTACCCGCCGAGTTTCCCTTTGGCTTTCCGCTACTGCCGCCACTGAAGAACGGATCATTCCCCCAACCATCTTCGGCAAAGATCGCGTCGTTTTGTGAAAGCATCGCGAGGATGATGTTCTCGCTTACACCGTTTCGTTTCAGATCGATTAGTCGATCCGGCTCGAGATTAAAACGATTGGCTCGAGTGCGAATGATGGCGATTACAGTCTTTTCCTTGAACCCAGCTCGTACGAGCTTAACAACTGCGGAGTTGGTCAGAGGTAGATGTTGTTGCGCCGAAGCTGGATGGCTGCTTGCACTCACCAGAACTAATAGGAAGGCGAGTGCGGCTACCAAGAATCTGGAAGCATGAGATCTGGACAAGGGCAACTCCTATGCGCTGTTGGATCAGAATCCCCCAGCACTCACGGCGCTGCGAGAGGGACTGACGGGAGACTTAACTTGTCGATAACGGAAACTGATCCGCTTCACGTAATTACGTGTTTCGCGGTAAGGCGGCACGCGGTGGCCGAATCTGACTACAGCGCCTTCGCCGGCGTTATAACTCGCCAGGACCAGGTCAACTCGATTGTTGAATTTTGCCATCAATTGCTTGAGATACCGTGTGCCACCAGAAATGTTTTGCGCTGGATCAGATGAATTCCGAACTCCAAAGCGAGCTGCCGTCCCCGGCATCAGCTGCATCAGTCCGCGCGCGCCTTTGGGTGACAGTGCGTGCACGTTGAAGTGCGACTCTTGCTCCATCACACAGAAAATCAAATAAGGGTCGACGCCAAACTTCGCGCCGTTTTGCCTGATCAAGGCGTCGATCTTCGGACGGCCTGTGCTCCAGCCGCGCGGTCTGCGCGTGTCCGCTTCCGCGAGAGTCCCCAAAGACTCGCGCTCGATGTGATCGATGCGGCTGCGCTCGATAAAGATTGAGAGTGAACCGCGCTTGTACCAGACTCCGGAAGCCGACTCGTTGGCGCTATCGGCCTCTACGCGCGCTCCCCCGACCAGATGAATCCAAACTGCTTCGTCGATCTTTACTGGAGATTCTTTTACTTCCTTAACATCCGCGACCTGCTTCTCCACCTTCTCTTGCGATTCACTTCCGCGCACGATATTTTTGACCCGCTCACGCGAAATCAAATGCGTCATGCCGCCTTGCCGGTACCAAAATCCCTGTTCACTTTCCCAGGCATCTTCGGCATTAATGCGCGTGCCGTCCTTAAGCTTTAGCTGCACTTGTGATCCAGTGAGCGGCTCATCGATCTGAGTTTCCTCGGCTGGTTTCTGTTTTGCCTTCCGCGAATTCTGTGCTTGGGCGTTTACCGCAAACACACTGGCAATTAACGCCAGACAAATCACGTAAGACGAACGTCTTCCGATGCGTTGGATCATGAACTCCCCTTTTTCACCGACCTACAGCTCGAGCGGATCAGCTAATGATTTTTCAGGTGCAGCAACTTCCTGATTCGCGAACGAATGCGAGGTTCCGAAGTAATTTCGCCACGCCGTATCCAGGACTTTCGCAGTAAGTTCCAAAGCCTGCCCTTCGAAGAGGCAAATGTCAGTGGCCCGATCGAGCAGGTCGCGCGGTTCGCAACCTTTCATCACTCGCCGTTCCACGCGATATTTGGTTAGCAAGTGATCCAGCACTTGCTGATCGCAACGGATGCCACGGTTGTAAGCGGCGCGTTTGAATATTTCTGAGAACGCTGAAGGCGTCGGCGGCTCCACACGCGCGCGGTAGCCCATGCGTCGTAGGAATGCTTCGTCGGTCAGGTCTTTCTCATCGAGGTTTGTGGAGAACACAACGAGTTGCTCGAATGGCACTTCGATCTTCTTGCCCGTATACAGCGCAAGGTAATCAATGCGCCGTTCGAGTGGAACGATCCAGCGATTGAGCAGGTCCTGAGGCGAAACACGCTGCCGGCCGAAGTCGTCGATCACGAGGGTTCCACCATTGGACTTCATCTGGAAAGGCGCCTCGTAAAACTTGGCTGATTCGCTCCAGGTTAAGTCGGCGTTTTCAAGTGTCAACTCACCACCGACGACCACGAGCGGACGCCGAATCAAAACCCAACGGTGATCGTGATCGACCGGCGTTTCATCCTCTCCGGCGAGACGGTGACAGTGAGAATCGAAGACGCGAATGATCTGACCGTCGATCTCCACTGCGTAAGGAATCCAAATCGCACCTGGGAGTGCGTTGTTGATGCGCTCGGCAACGGCAGTCTTTCCCGTGCCGGGCAGACCGGTAAGAAAAAGTGAGCGGCGCGAGTTGATCACGCAACCCAGGGTCTGCAGTAACGACTCTGGCAAGACGAGATCGTGGAATGCGGCCCGCGCCGTTTCCATTGTCGCGGATTCAGACGGAATGGATTGGAGCCGCATCATGTGCGAGTAGTCGCGCAAAGAGACAGGCGCCGCTCCCGTATAACCACAGAGGGAGAGCAAACGCGAAAGGCGGTCCCAGCCGTGATCGAGCATCGCATAACGAGTCGAACCGACACTCGTCTGCAGGCGAACTTCAATCAGTTTTTCACGGTAGAGCTTTTGGAGGATCTCCTCAGTCAATGTGCGGGGCAGACAAAGCCGCTCTGCGACTGCCGTAGTCGTCGGCTCAGGCATCATGGCGACATGCTTTAGAGCGAGGTCGCAAAGAAAGCCTTCGGCGATACCAGTGTCTGCCAGCTCTTCGGGAACTGGCGGACCCATCGATTCAACTTCGCTGCGCGTGAGTATTGTCGTTTGTGACATCGCGGTCCTCTTTTCTCGCTCTTACTTCCCGCTCAGGGCGATATTGGTCTCGGTTGAAATCGCGGCAAGCGCATTGCGCGCGTCCTTGGATTCTTCAGTCTTGCCCACTCGCTGATAAAGATCAGCCAGTCGTTTTAGGGCAAACGTCGAGTGCGGATTAATGCGGCGCGCACCTTCGTAATACCTAATAGCATCGTCCTCGCGGCCAAAGCGTTCGAGCATACGAGCCATATTCAAGTGGCCGGTTAACTCGCCGTTGGCGCGCGCAAAACTCTTGTAGGCGTCATCGAATTTACCAAGCCGGCAAAGTGCTAGCCCGAGGTTGTTAAGAATTCGATCGTCGCGAGGCGCCAGCTTTAGCGCGCGCTTCAAGCGATCTACGGCTGCGCGATAGTTACCATTTTCATAAAGCGTGTAGCCGAGGTTATTGAGAACCTGAGCATCTTCCGGTTCTGCTTTGACTGCGCGTTCGTATGACTCCTTCGCGCGATCGGCGAGTCCCTTCTGAGCGAAAGCAACGCCCAGCAGGTTATGAGCTTCGCCAAGTCGTGGATCGAGCGAGGTCGCAGTTGAAAGTTGCGAGATGGCTTCGTTAAGCCGTCCCTGATTCAAGTAATCGCGGCCCGCTTCCAGATGTTCGCGAGCTGTTTCGGCGCGGTTCGCCATTGCCTCGCGTGTGCGCTCATCGCTGACTCTCATCACGCCGACGCTTTCAAACTTTTCTGCATCTTTATCGCTCATCCGTTGCAGCTTGTTGTCATTCTTGCCGAACAGCTTGCCGAGAGCGCGAAACGGTGCGGTGAAAATGCGGGCAACCTTGTTGCCTTTCTTCTTCTCAGTGTTCGGCGCTTCCTCGGCCCCCACAATGCTACCTGAGTCTTCAAGGAAGTTGGCGTCGGCGTCGCCCTCGCGCACGATCGTGGACGCACTCCACATTGCAGTCGTAACCAGCGTCAACATCAAAGCGATTGCGATGGCGATAAGTCTTCGTTTATGCATGGCCAGCTCCTTTACATCTTGCTGAACGTATCGATCAACTGGAGGGCTGCGGGGCCAAGTATGGCGATGAATAGGGTCGGGAACAGAAAACAAGCAAGCGGGAACAGCAATTTAACCGCGGCCTTTTGTGCTGCTTGCTCGGCTCTCTGGCGCCGCTTGGTGCGCAATGAATCAGAAAACGCTCGGATGGCTTTTGCGATCGAGGTACCGAACTTATCGGTTTGAATCAGCATCGCCACCAAACTACAGAGGTCATCGACTCCGGTTCGTTCGGCGAGATTCCGTAGCGACTCTTCACGGTCGCGCCCAACGCGCATTTCCAAATTGGCTAATTCGAATTCGTCACAAATGTCGGGGTGAACGTCCCGCAACTCCGTGCTCACCTTCACCATTGCTGCGTTCAAGCCGAGACCCGCTTCGATCGAGATCACCATCAGGTCGAGGGCATCGGCGAGTCCCCAACGCACCAGCTGCTGGCGCGATTTTATCGCTCGTTTCAGAGCGTAGCGCGGCAGGAAGAAACCGATTACGAAGGCGAAGAGGATGTAGAGCACAGCACTGTTCAGTGGCCGCGCCATCACAGCACACAGTAGCGCCACGAGCGCTGGGAAGCCTGCCATAGTCACAAACTGGAGCGCGCGAAAACTCGCCGGCGCTCCGGGAGAGCGATACCCCGCCTGCATTAATTGCTTTTGCAGCTTTCTCACTTCCGCAGCGGAGGGTGGCAAAAGCTTGTTGAGGGGCGACGACAGTCTTTCCGCAAGCTCGGAAGAGTTATTCTTTTCTTCGATCGAGATGGGACCAGTGATCGGAACTCCTGTCCTATCGCCCAGCCGTTTCAGACGTTCAGTGGCTGCACTCTGCGGCCGATAGAACAACCAGTACGCTCCCATCATAATCAGGGAGATGCAGACAAAGGTTGAGATTGTGATTATCAGTAACATGGTTTGTCTCGCGACTCTTCTGCTCGTCTTTGGGAGTTCCTAACGTCCGCTTGAGGAACAAAGTTCAAAGCACAAAGCTCCAAGTTCAAATCTTAATATTGAGTATCTTCCTCACAATCAACATTCCGGTGACTTGCAGAAACAGCGCGGCTGCGATCAGGTAATGGCCGCGCTGATCCTTCCAAAGCACGCTCATGTAGTCGGGATTCATCGCCGTGATGATGAACGTCACAAAGATCGGTAGTCCGCATAACAACCACGCCGACATGCGCGAACTGGTGGTTAGCGTTTTCAAGTCGCCCATGATGCGGAAGCGTTCGCGAATCGTCACGGCAACTTTCTCGAGAATTTCGGCGAGGTTGCCGCCTGTCTCGCGCTGAATCAGAACCGCCGTTACGCACATCTTCAAGTCCAAAAGCGGCATGCGATCCGTCATGTTTTCGAGGGCCAACTTAAGTGATAGACCGAGGTTCTGTTCCTCGTAAGTCTTGCGAAACTCCGTGGCGATGGGCTCGGGCATCTCGCTCGCAACCATATGCAGTGATTCCGCGAAAGCGTGACCAGCACTGAGCCCGCGACTCATTAAGTCGAGAGCGTCTGGCAGATGCTCGAGAAAGGCATTGAAGCGCTGCCGCCGTTTCCACCAAACGTGAACAAACGGAATCATCGCTGCCATCAACCCTGAAGCAGCAATAACCAAAATCGAGATTGTCAGCACCGAAGCCGCCAGCAAGCCCAACATGCCGGCCATCACTGAAAACATCCCAAGGCGCGACGGGGTGATGTGAATGTCGGCCTGGTCTAACATGCGCTTCAAGTGGAGCGCTGCCTGAAGCTGCACCAGGAAACGATTCACGAACGGGATCTCACTCATCAACTCGTTGCGCGCGAGGATCACTTCCACGTCCTCGGTGTTCGCCGAGTGGATCAGCGCCTCGGTGAGCCGTCTTTGCAGCCGCTTTCGTTTGGCGTCGGTGCCACGCGTAGCAATGAGGTATGCACCGAGGACCAGGAACAAGCCAAACAGGAATACTAGAAAGGAGATCAGCATTGGGTTTACATCTCCTCGAAGAAGACTCGGGGCAGTTGCAGTCCGCAGGCTTTGAGTTTTTCGGCGAAACGGGGACGGATACCAGTCGGTTTAAATCTACCGATCACCTGGCCGGATGAATCGACCCCAGTGCGCTCAAACAAGAAAATCTCCTGCATCGTGATCGTCTCACCTTCCATTCCCGTGATTTCAGAAATTGAAGTGAGTCGCCGTGTGCCGTCCGAGAGGCGCGCTACCTGGACTACCAAATCGAGCGCCGACGCGACTTGCTGGCGCATGGCTCGATCTGAAAGTCGCATGCCGGTCATCTGAATCATCGTCTCCAGGCGGGCCAGCGCGTCACGCGGCGTATTCGCGTGAATCGTTGTCAAACTGCCGTCGTGACCGGTGTTCATCGCTTGCAGCATGTCGATCGCTTCGCCGCCACGGACCTCGCCGATCACAATTCGATCTGGACGCATACGAAGTGAGTTACGCACCAGATCACGCTGAGTGACTTCGCCGCGCCCTTCGATATTCGGCGGTCTGGTTTCCAGGCGCACCACGTGCGGTTGCTGCAACTGCAGCTCGGCGGAGTCTTCAATTGTGACGATGCGTTCGTCTTCCGGGATGTAGGCGGAGAGCGCGTTTAGCAAAGTAGTTTTACCAGCGCCGGTGCCTCCGGAAATCAAAACGTTGAGCCGCGCTGTAACGCACATCTGTAGCATGTCCGCGATGTCTTTCGTTAAAGCCTTATGCTCGATGAGCATGTGCATGCGCAGCGGTTCGGCGCCGAAACGACGGATCGAAAGAACCGGACCGTCGATCGAAAGCGGCGGGATGATCGCGTTCACGCGCGAGCCATCGCGGAGTCGAGCATCGACCATGGGCGAAGACTCATCGATGCGCCGGCCAACGGAAGTGACGATGCGCTCAATTACACGCATCAGATGCTCGTCGTCCTTAAAAGCAACGTTCGTGACTTCCAACTTGCCGCGACGCTCGATGTAGATCTTGCCGTGGGCATTAACCAAAATGTCCGAGATGGTGGAGTCGGCAAGCAGCGTTTCCAGCGGGCCAAGTCCAAACAACTCGTGCTTGACGTCATTCACCAGGCGCTCGCGATCTGCTGCGGAAAGCGGCATCGCTTCCTGTGCCAGTAACGTCTCGGCCAACCGGGAAACTTCAGAATGAGCCTGTTCGGTGGAGAGGGCTCCCAGTTTGGTCAGGTCCATCCGATTGATTAGGGACCGGTGCAACTTCGACTTCATCTCCTGGAAGGAGTACTGGCCGCCGTTTTCACCACCTCCGGTAGTTCCCGGAACTCCGACTGTTTCGCGAATTAATCTTTCCCTAAGTGCCATGGTTTAGCTCTCTGTAACGTAAATTTGGTTAGACCTTTTCCAACGAAGCATGCAGGTCAAATTGGTTTTGCACCGGTTCGCGCTTGAACAGCGAATTCCAGAGCGTGCGGCGTTCACCAGGCGCATCGGCGATCGGAACCGCGCCACCCGAAACGATCTTCGCTATTCGCTTGATCTCCAGAGCAATGCGCGAATTTCCTTCCGACTGAACGAGAGGCTGACCGAGGTTGATTGAGCTGACTGCTGTTTGGTAATCGCTGGGGACATAACCGATGACTGGTTCGCCCAAAAATTTCTCGACTTGTTGTAAGTCAAGATCGATTTGCTTGCTCCAGCGGTTAACCACAATCCGGATTTTCTTTCGTGGGTAACCCAGCCGATCAAATATCTCGAGAGCGCGTTGCGTACTGCGGATCGCCGGAATGTCGAGCGTCAGCACCAGGAGAATTTCGTCCGACTGGTCGAGCGCAGCGAGCGTAATGGAGTCGAACGTGTGCTGTGGATCAAGGACTACGTAGTCGTAAGACTCGCGCAATCTCTGCAACACATCAAAAACATGTTCCGGCTCAATTTCATCGGCGGAGTCGGCTTCACGAGGAGCGGCGAGCAAAGAAAGATTTGTGGAATACGGGGTTACGAAACTTTTGATCAGCTCGTCGTCGAGCCGCTTGCGATTCTCAGCCATGTCGGCAAACGAGTATTTCGGATTGACACCTAAGAAGAGAGGCAAATCTCCCGCTTGTAGATTTAGGTCGACCAAAATCGTCGGCGCACCGGCGCAGGCTGCGATGTTGGTGGCCATAAATGAAGTGCCGCATCCGCCTTTGCTGGAAAAGACAGCGATCATGCGGCCTTTTTTCTTGGGAGCTTCAACGTGAGAATGGCAAAACTCAGCGACTCGATCAATGACTGTTCCCAGTTCCTGTGGCGCGACCGGCAACGGCAAGAACTCTCGCGCACCCGCTCGCAAGCTCTGCAACAGGAGATCTCGCGAAGCGTTATGCGCAGTTGAGATGATCGCGATCTTCGGAAACTCTGAATTGAGCCGCTTGATGAACCTGATTCCTTGTTCTGATTCGGTGCCAAGGGAAATGATCGCGGCCATTGGCTTGAGACGCGTAATCTCGTCGTGCAGTTGATCCGCGTCGTCGCCACCGGCTAGAAGTTGAACGCGACTATCCGCTGAGAGCGCATTGCGAAGCTCTTTAAAGTTCTCCAAGCCAGTGCTGAGGATTACGACTGTTAATGGTTGTGTCATTTCGTTGCCCTATGAGTTGAAGTAAACCAGGTTGGAGGCCGAGCGCTTGGTTTAGGGGACTGTGCCGGCGCTTTCGCCGGTGAGCGTGGTTTGGTAATCAGGCATCGTTATCGTCGTCCCAACAATCGGCACAACGAATGTGTGCTGATAATTCGTGATCGTCACAGCGACACTGCCTTGGCCCACACCGAAGTTGTTGTACTGGACGTCAAGATTGTCGGGTGTAAGGTTGTTGACCATTGCGGCTCCGGTGCCAGCCGGGTTGCCGTATACGCCAACGTTTCGAATCGCTGTGATGCTTGGGCCAACATTTAAGCCAGTGGTCGGAACCCCGGCAGGCGCGCTTGCAGAGCGGTTCACCGCGTAGCGAGCTGATCGGCGGGCCGCATCCGCTAATGCGTTATGGACCCACAACGCGCGACCAAATTCGATCACGGCAAACATTGCCAGCAAGAAAACAGAGGCGCCAATCGCAAACTCTACGAGCGTGCTGCCTTCCTGTCCCGATTTTTTGCTATTTCTGCGAACCATCGAGTCCCCTTTACTAACAACTGGGTGATTGTGTGAGCAGATAACGCATCGTGACGCTGGGTTTGATGGCAATATTCATTGACAACGAATTGCCCATGAGCTGACCCAGATTGAAGAGTGGAGAGTGGTTGAAGTTGACGATCTTGACTGTGACCGTCGTCGGGAAGCCCGTAGTCAATGCGCCCGCCCCATTACGGCGCTCGACAGCTACGTTGTTTACGGTTAAGCCATTGAC
>JBPCMI010000185.1:0-4076 GCA_051002415.1 Pyrinomonadaceae bacterium | reverse complement strand
ACGATTTCCAGCAGGGATAATGGCTGGTTTGCCTTTTTTCAATCCCCATAGCAAACCCAGAGGGCCGAGCAATACGGTGGTGGCTACCGCCGCGACTGCAACTGTTCCTCCTTTGCTGTCGCCTAATTCGCGCTTCGTAAAGCGAGCCGGAATTCGATTTCCATCGACAGCTAATACGTCTTGCATCGCCCACTCTAGTTTACCCGCCTTACCCCATCGTCCAGCTTTTTTTGATGTTGTAACTCTGGCTCGTGCAACGGAGTCCTTTTCAAACACAATAACTCCATTCACTTCAACGGCGGTTAGAACGGTAAAATCGACCACGTCTCCGACCTTAGCCTCTTGACCAGACAGCGTGTTCTTCAATTGAATTTCGAGCTGGGTTCCATCTGGAACTTTGGTTTCGAAGCTGGCAGACCGGGAGTATTAGACGTTGACGCGAAGGGACGTTCAACCATGGCTGCGATTACCATGTCCGGAACCCCGGCGGCTTTCAACTCTCCAAGTACCGACGGCGTAGTGTCGAAGTGTGATGGCGTTGTTCTAATTTTGGCCATTACCACATCAACGCTTAAGCCTGCTTTGATCATGTCTACTATGTCCTTGTTAGTTAGCTGAGACGGAGACGTGGGTTTTATGGGGTCTTGCGGGAATGATTTAGGGAGAGCCATCGTAGGAAAGGCTATCATCGAGAGTGAGAGCAAGAGGGCTATTACGTTTTTTCATTGAGCTTCTTTGATTGTTGTCAATTTCTGGTGGCGAGACAGAGCTGAATTATATCTAAAGAGAATCGCGGCGAGTCAGCCGCAGGTAGCCGCTGAGGTTGATGTAATACAAAACGTTCGAAGAAGACCTTCTAGTAAAACAAGTGCTTAGATTATGACTCCAGATTCACGCAACACTTAGCGGTTCTTCTTCATGATCATGAACCAGGTAAGGCGTAACCACTGCGGGTTTCTCGTCTGCGTCCTCGGCGAGAACGGCTTGGATAATCGGCAAACTCAATGAATGCTTGCGGGAGATTCCGGGGACATTGTGACCCGCGGCGTAGACGGCATGACGCTCATTCTCCTGATACCACTCCGACAAGCTCGCAGTCTTGTGCATGTTCTCGATGATCTGTCTCCAACCCACTCCCGTGTTGTAAGCACAGAAGGAAATCTCACCTTCCTGTGTGCCGTAGGGAATCACGCACATCTCCGTGCGCCGGAAATCGTAGTTGAATAGATCCTGAAACCACATGCCTTCCACACAGAGCACGCGCCAGTTGTCTTCGAGGTCCGCTTGCTCTGTCTTCATGCGATCGTTGCGATCCGAGCTGGCGTTCGTTGAGGAAGGCTTGAACAGGTTCAGAATTTGCGAAATGGGAAAACCTGCAGGCGCGCGCTCGGCGTCAAAGTTGCGCAGGATTGCCATTCCCAGCTGAGCGTACGAAAGCTTCCGTCCGCGCGCCGTGTCAGTGATCACGGCAACGTCTTTCATGAACTGCTCGTAGTCGAAAAACTCGAAAAGCGACTTAAACTTTCCGGTCTTCTTGTTGACGACCATCAAAGTGAAAATGCCGCAGTTCGGATGACAGTTACACGAGGACCAGCCCCAGGGCGCATCGGCACCTTGCAGCATGTCCATGACGCTCGTGAAGGCGGAATACGACGAGAGCGGGAACCAGTCGCGGAGCGGCTGCAGCTGACCGGCTAACTGGTCTTTCAGATCGTGAGTCATGCCCGCGAGCGTGTAGCGCTGCTTTTGGCGCACCTCATCAGTCACATCCTCATCACGGCCGGTAAATGAAACAGGTTGAAAGGCGATTGTCTGGACCTTGTCGATG
The DNA here is from genome assembly GCA_051002415.1 of Pyrinomonadaceae bacterium. Classification (GTDB taxonomy): domain Bacteria; phylum Acidobacteriota; class Blastocatellia; order Pyrinomonadales; family Pyrinomonadaceae; genus PSRF01. The sequence continues at coordinate 2,248 of JBPCMI010000185.1, read as the reverse complement.
TTCTGGGCGGCAAATTCCACGATTTGCCCGATGCCATCGTTGTTGATGCTGTTAACAATGGTGGTTACGAGGGTAACTTTGATACCGACACTCGCGAGATTTTCAATCGCGCGCAACTTCACATCAAAGAGGTTGCCCACACCGCGATGCTTGTTCTTCTCTTCGCTGACGCCGTCGAATTGCAGGTACACACCATGCTGGCCGGCAGCTTTCGCGGCTTTGCAGAATTCGATGTCTTCTGCATAACGAATGCCGTTGGTGGCTGCAAGAATTCTGTAGAAACCGATCTTACGCGCGTAATCAACGGCTTCTAGGAAGTAAGGCGAAAGCGTTGGTTCGCCGCCGGAGAAAAGAATAATGACCTGCCGCTTTGGCTTGAACGAAACGGCGCGATCAAGGATCGCTTTCGTATCTTCAAACGTCGGCTCGTGAACATAGCCAACCTGATTCGCATCCATGAAGCAGGGATTGCACATCATGTTGCAGCGATTAGTCAGGTCGACAGTCAACACCGCACCGCGCCCAAACTTAATATTGGAAGTTCCGTGACGGTGAATCGCCGCATCCTCAGCAACGCGAAAATCTCTTCCGAAGAAAAGTGATTCGATGCGCTCGAGGAAAGCCGGATCCGTTGCCATCACGTCATCAAACTGCCCGTGCTTCGGACAAGTTTTGCGCATGATCACGCGGCCGTTTTCTTCAAGTATCTGTGCTTTGATTTCACCTGGATGCTGATGCATCAAGGTTTCGAGAGGTGTCTCACCGGAGATCACGGCGTTCCGCACTTCTTTCACGCAGGTCGGACAGAGGCTGTCTGTTTCGCGTGGAAAGCCGAGCGGCGGAGCGCTTCGTTCGTAGGATTTCAGGAGGGGACCGGGAGCCCATTTGGGGCGAATCGCTTCACCTTCGGGCAAGCGTCGATTGACGGTTTGAAAAGCCTTCCAAGCCATGCTCGAAATATTCGAAAGCAACTTGGAGCTTCTTACCCCAGTCAGTTTGCCCTTCTCGGACTCTCCCCTGCGAAACTGGTCACTGAACAAAGTTTATTTCTCCTCAAAGTCGCACCTTCCAAAAAGCGCGTCAACCCACTAAATCCTTACTGAATACTTGAATTACAGCCGATTTGCAGCCGTGCCATGATAGTTTGCCCACCATTCAAAGGCAAGCGGAAAGACTTTGAGGGGAGTTTACACGGTATGGTTGTAAAAATTTTTGGAATGCCGTGCCCTGTCAGCACTTTAGGGTCGGTCGATGCCGCGCTCGAGTTGTCGCGCTCCCAAATCCGGGCGTGATGCGTCTTCCGGGATTTACGACGATGGCTTTAGCGTCTACCATCTTGCGGTTTAATCCGAACTCAATAGTTCACCTGGCGATCAAATGAGTGATGAAGAACAGTTTTCCGTACGCGAACTCGCGGAACAGGTCAACGGACGGGTGGTCGGCGACGAGTCTGTAACGATTCTTCGTGTTGCAGCCTTGGAAAGCGCAGCCTCGAGTGAGATTGCTTACGTTGAGGATGCAAAACACTTCGAGGCCGCGAGGGCGTCCAGGGCCTCCTGCCTGCTTGTACCCGATAGTCCTGAGCTGCGCCCTCTGCCTGAGAAATCGGAACAAGCCATCATCTCGGTGTCCAGCCCGAAGTTAGCCTTCGCCCGCATCGCAGCTTTACTTCATCCCCGGAAACAAAGAGAGCCGGAGGTACATCCGACAGCGGTTATCGCAACCACCGCCGATGTCGCGCTAACTGCATATGTGGGGCCGAACGCTGTAATCGGCGAGCACACGACTGTCGGAGTTAACACCAGAATCGAAGCGGGCGTGGTTGTTGGAGACAACGTCACGATTGGCGCTGACTGTGTCTTGCATCCCAATGTCACTCTCTACGACGCTGTGACGATCGGCGACCGCGTTGTCTTACACGCTGGAGTTTGTATTGGCGCGGACGGCTTCGGTTATGTACGCGACGACATGGGCTATCACAAGTTTCCGCAAATCGGCACTGTCGTGATCGAAGATGATGTGGAGTTGGGCGCGCACACCTGCGTTGATCGCGGAGCGCTTGGTCGCACGCGCATTGGGCGCGGTACAAAGATCGACAACCTTGTGCAGGTTGGTCATAACGTGGACATCGGTGAACGAGTAGTTATTGCTTCGCAGACGGGAATTTCCGGCAGCGTAATTATTGAGGACGATTGCGTGATTGGCGGCCAGGTGGGTTTTGGCGATCACATCCGCGTGCAAAGCGGTG
>JBPCMI010000184.1:0-4673 GCA_051002415.1 Pyrinomonadaceae bacterium | reverse complement strand
ATCTTTGATTTGGTCCGAGGTAATCACCGTGATTGACTGCGGGATGTCCCGCAGCACTGTAAGAGTTTTAGTCGCACTGCCGAGGCTTTCAGTTAGATAACCACCATCCGTGACTGTGACGAACGCGTTCGAAGCAGCGAGCTGCAACGCGACATCGAGTGAGCCAGGTGTGTCAGGTTTTAATTTGACGACTTGCTTGGTTTCAGCGAAACCGTCCGCGGAAACCTTCAGGAGATATTCGCCGGCATCGAGGGTAAGGGAAAACTCTCCACTCGCGTTGCTGGTTGTGGTGAGCACCGTTCGCCCCTTGGATTCTACTGTGATGGTGGCGCTGGGAATTACAGCGCCGTCAGGATCCAGAACTCTTCCGCGTACAGACGATTGGACACTATCAGCTTTAACGGACAAGCCAAGCAGGGCGATGAGGAGAATGGTGCCTAGTATTGTTGCGAAGCGTCGCGACTCAGATTGCTGCATATCTTCTTCTTTCTAGGACAGCCGGACGAGGGGAACTAACTGCTTGAGCGGCTGAAATTGAAAACCGTTTTCAGTATGACCTGTCGGGGAAGGCGTTGTCAACGGCGAAGAGGCGATGGCGATCAAATGCCTTAGCTTGCTTATTAGCTGTGCTCTGCGTCTCGGCGACTTCAGCGCCTTGGCGCTTATGCGTCTGTGCGTGCGGCCGTCGGATTGCCCGGCAGCGGATCGAGGTCAGCCACCCCGCCAGTGCCCAGTGACAATGGCGATTTCCGATTAGCCTGTTCACTACGAGCAATGGGTAATCAGCAACACCAATTGCCAATCGAATGCGTGTTACGAATCGCTAAGTAACTCAGCGACGAAAACTGGAAGAGTCAGTTCGTGGTGACCAATGATTGAGTACCCGCGACCGGCGCCAGCGGCGGTGGGACGCCTAACGACGTTCGTGAGGGGCCGGTAGGACTGAATGAAATCAAAATTAGCAGTTGTGATGTCTGCAAAGTCATGTCCCAGATTTCTAACGAGAGTAACGCATTTCAGGAACACCTCTGGAAGCACGACCGCTGATCCAATGTTGAGAAAAACTCCGCCGCCGTTCATGCGTCGCACTAGTTCGGCGAGTAGGCGGAAGTCGGTGTGCGATGTGGCGCCAAGTGCCGCGCCATTTGCCTCGGGATGAAAGTGGACAATGTCACCACCAATTGTCAGGTGAATTGTTACTGGAAGCCGGGCGCTGTAAGCCGCACATAGAAGCGAAACGTCCTGATACTTTGGCTTCAACTCGAGCAATGCCCGACTGGCAGCCTCTCCCAGCCCGATGTTGTCGCGCGCGCCTTCTGCACCGGCGCGGTTTAGAAGTTTTCCTGTCTCATCAGCGCCACCAAAGATTCCTTCTCCTAGGGTGGCGTCCACATCTTCTGAGGTTGAGCCCGCTAATGCGATTTCGCAATCGTGAACCAAAACCGAACCGTTCGCTGCTATCGCGGTCACCAACCCTTCCTGCATTAACTGAATCAAGAGCGGTGCGAGCCCGGTTTTAATCACGTGGCCGCCGATTCCCCAGATGATTGGCTTGCCCAGATCGCGAGCCCGTCGTACGCGAACTGCGAGTTCTCGCAGATTCTGGACGGCGAGGATGTTGGGAAGGCCGCGCAGGAAGTTGCTCAGTGAACCCTCGCGCTCAAGCGGCTGGGCGAAATCCTTTGTTGAAATTTTGCTATGGCGATCGGCGAGGGGATAAGTGCTGACGTGTTCCAGACTCAGCGGGCCGAGATCGTCATAGATTGACATGGTGAGTCGTACCCACGGCGTGGTTTTGCTAAGCGAGCGCCGCGGAGTATATCACGCGATTTTTTTGCCTTCGTTGCGGTCGCCGGTGCCATTGCGAGCGAGGCGGTCGTTAAGAAGAGGCTTCAGCACCTGGCCGGTATGAGAGCGGCGAACGCGGGCCACCTCTTCGGGTGTTCCTGAAGCAACTACACGACCTCCGTGCTCCCCGCCTTCTGGTCCGAGATCGATGATGTAGTCCGCACTCTTGATGACATCAAGATTGTGCTCAATTACCAAAACAGAATTTCCCAGCGCCACCAGTCGTTGCAGCACGTCGAGCAATTTATGAACATCGGCAAAATGAAGTCCGGTGGTTGGTTCATCAAGAATGTAGACAGTTCTTCCGGTTGCTCTCTTCGATAATTCTTTCGCGAGTTTAATTCGTTGCGCTTCGCCGCCGGAGAGCGTGGTGGCGGATTGGCCCAATTTGATGTAGCCGAGTCCCACATCTAGAAGCGTTTGCAGCTTTTGCTTGATCTGAGGAATGTTCTCCAGCAATGGCAAAGCTTCCTCTACCGTCGTATCTAACAGCTCAGCAATCGAGTGACCTTTGAACTTTACTGCCAACGTCTCGCGGTTATACCGGGCGCCGCGACAGACGTCACAAAGCACATAGACATCGGGCAGAAAATTCATTTCAATACGCTTCATGCCGTCGCCTTCGCAGGCTTCACACCGGCCACCCTTAACATTGAAAGAGAAGCGGCCCGGCTTGTAGCCTCGCTCTCGAGACTCAGGCAGCATTGCGTACAGTTCGCGAAGCGGAGTGAACAGTCCCGTGTAAGTAGCAGGATTGGAGCGCGGCGTACGGCCAATCGGCGATTGATCGATTTCGATTACTTTGTCGACGTTTTCAAGACCCTCGATGGTTGAGTATGGTCCCGGCTCGACCAATGAACCGTACAAGTGTCGCGCCAGCGCGGGATAAAGAATGTCGCCGACGAGTGTGGACTTTCCCGATCCGGAAACACCGGTGATCACCGTCAAGAGGCCCAGGGGAAATGTGACGTCGATCTCCTTGAGATTGTTAGCGCGAGCGCCGTAGATGATGAGACTCTTGCCGTTCGGGATACGTCGTGCAGAAGGCACGTCAATCTTGTTCTTGCCGCGCAGATAGAGACCGGTGATCGAGTTAGGATTGTTGGCGACATTTTCTGCCGTCCCATTCGCCACCACTTCGCCGCCATGCGCACCAGCTCCCGGGCCCAGGTCAACCACATAATCAGCACGCCTAATGGTTTCCTCATCGTGTTCGACAACCAGAACCGTGTTCCCGAGATCGCGCAGGGCGCAGAGCGTTTCCAGCAGTTTCTGATTGTCGCGGGGATGCAATCCGATTGACGGTTCATCGAGAACGTAAAGAACGCCACGAAGCTGCGAACCAATCTGAGTAGCAAGGCGAATGCGTTGTCCTTCACCGCCTGAGAGAGTCGACGAAGTCCGGTCCAGTGTCAGGTAACCCAGCCCGACGGTGTTGAGAAACTGCAGCCGGTTGACGATCTCGCGCAGGATTGTTCCGGCGATAAGCTCTTCACGCGCGTTGAGTTTGATTCCGGCGAATGCTGCGCCCGCATCCTCGATCGGCATCGTTGTGTATTCAGAGATACCGCGGGACCCAAACCGCACCGCGAGCGAGTCCGAGCGTAAGCGCTTTCCCTTGCACTCAGGGCAAGTGCGAGGCGCGACCATATCTTCTAAGGTAGTGCGAACTTTCTCTGACGGCGCCTCATTTAACCTGTCACGGAGCCAGTGCAGTGCTCCCTTCCAGCGACTCTGATAGGCATAAGCCCCCTGTCGAAAATTCAACTGTCCGTTTATGCCTTCCAGGAATCCCTCCCGAACTTCTTTTAGCAATTCGTTGAAAGGAGTTCGCGAGTCGGCTTTGAAGTAATTGATTACTGCGGTCAGCGCACTCTTGAGGTAAGCGGAACCCTGGCGATCCGCGGGACCCATAAAAGCGAGCCTGTCTGCCGGGACATTGGCGTCGGGTATTAGCTTCGTCGGATCGACTTCGAGAACTGTTCCCAGTCCATGACAACGCTTGCACACGCCGTAAGCCGAATTGAACGAAAAAGAACGCGGCTCAAGCGGGGGAACGTTGATGTCGCAAATCACGCAAGCCATCTTCTCCGAATAAAGCTTCTCTAAGCCGTCTATGATCGAAACCAGGACTGCTCCGCCGGTTAGTTTTAGAGCAGTGCGGACTGATTCGGCGAGACGCTCTTTAATTCCAGGTTTGATCAACAAGCGATCAATAACGGCTTCGATCGTGTGGTTTCGTCGTTTATCCAGACGGATTTCTTCATCAAGCGAAAGGAGTTCGCCATCTACGCGCGCGCGAAGAAAGCCGTCCTTTGCGAGCTTTTCCAGCTCTTTTTTAAATTCACCCTTCCGGCCACGAACGATGGGCGCGAGAATCATGACCCGTTCGCCATCGGGCAAGCCCAGGACGCTTTGCACGATCTGCTCAACGCTTTGTCTCGTGATTGCGGCGCCGCAAACATAACAGTGGGGCTGACCGATCGAGGAAAAAAGCAAGCGCATGTAGTCGTAGATCTCGGTGACCGTGCCTACAGTTGATCGCGGACTGCGCGAGACCGTCTTTTGTTCGATCGAAATCGCGGGTGAAAGACCGTCTACTGAATCGACATCCGGCTTCTCCAGCTGATCCAGAAACTGGCGCGCGTAGGCTGAAAGAGATTCAACGTAACGACGTTGTCCCTCGGCATAGATCGTGTCGAACGCCAGTGAGGATTTGCCTGACCCGGACAGTCCGGTAATAACAGTAAAGCGCTCGCGCGGTATCTCTACGTTAATGTTCTTGAGATTATGTTGGCGGGCTCCCCGGACGGTGATGAGATCGA
>JBPCMI010000183.1:0-15927 GCA_051002415.1 Pyrinomonadaceae bacterium | reverse complement strand
TAGCTGGGGTAACCTTGAAAAGCGTTTCACTGAACAACAGCATTACCGCCCGGCAAAATCTCTCTCGCCGATAGTTGCAAACGATCCACAGCGCTGCATTCTGTGTAAGCGCTGCACGCGCGTCTGCGATGAGTGGATGGGCGAAGATGCTATCGAAGCCGGAGGCCGCGGAGCCGGCACCGTTATCGGAACTTACGGCGGCTGGCTCGACTGTTCGCAATGTGGAAACTGCATCGAGGTTTGCCCCACGGGCACACTGCTTGACGCCACTTATCGTCACCAGGCTCGGCCCTGGGAACTGGCGCAAACGATATCCACCTGCAGCTTCTGTTCAGATGGCTGCCAGATGTCGCTCGGCGCCCGTGGTGGCGACCTCTTGCGCATAGTCGCGCGCGATCGTTACGTCAATGGACTGAACGGCGAGTTTCTCTGCATCAAGGGACGCTTCGGTCATCCCTTTGTTAACCACGCCGATCGCATTCGCACCCCAATGATTCGTTATCAGAAGGGTGGGCGTCTGATTCCGGCAACCTGGGATGACGCAATTCTACACGTCGCGCGCAGTCTCGATGCCATCGTCGATGCGAATGGCCCGAACTCGCTCGCTGTAGTGGGGAGCCCACGTTTAACCAACGAAGCCCTCTTTGCTCTTCGCAAATTTGCGACGGAGTTAGTGGGAACGGAAAACTACACCGCGACCGATGCGTTCAGTCTGAGACCCTTCTTCGAGAATCTTGGCGCCGCGCTGGCGACGCACAACGACATCAGGCATGCCGCGACGATTCTGCTGCTGGGCGGAGAGCCCGAGGAGCTACAACCGCTGACAGGCAAACAAGTGCGCCAGGCTGTGCGTAACAGCCGCGCCAAACTGATTGTCGTTAATTCAGTTCCTATTCGCCTTGTCGAGCAATCGTCGCAATTTATTCACATCAACGAAGGCAGTCTTGATGCTGCAGTCCTCGCGCTGCATTCGCCGGGAAGCGTACACGGCGCGATGGAGAAGATGGGCGTCGATGCAAAGGAGTTCGCAACTCTGCAGCAGACTCTAGCGAATATTCAGGGCGACATCGTCATCATGTTCAGTGCTGAGTTGAGCCCGGCGGCACAAACGATTCTTGCCCAACTTCCCTTTGGACTATCTGGACCCGGACGCGTCTTGTTGCACCCGCTACCTCTCTACAACAACAGCATCGGCGCACACGACATGGGAATGATGAACGGCGCCATGAGCGCGGCTCAGATGCTCGCTGCGACTGGTGAGGGGATTCGAGCAATGTACGTCGCCGGCAGTTTTCTGGAGACGCAGCTTGAGACGAATCCTGATGCACTCGCCAAACTGGATTTTCTGGTTGTGCAGGAGCTGTTCGAGACAGCGACCACAGCACATGCGGATGTCGTCTTTCCGGCAGCGTCGTTCGCCGAAGTGGACGGAACGTTTACGAACAACGACGGATTTGTGCAGAGGGTACGGCAATCTATCGCCCCGGTGCATAGCTCGAGGGCTGATTGGATCATTACGTCGCAGCTTGCTAACGAACTTGGCGTTGATTTCGGTTTTGAGCTTTCGGCGAGCGCCGTGTTTCGCCAGATCGCGGCGACGATTCCTGCTTATGCTGATCTGCGATATCCGCTGCTGAAGGATGAATCGCACCCAGTCCAGGTAAAACACACTCAGGTGGCTCAGCGAGATCTGTCGACGGAGTTGGAGCAGCTCAAACAACTAGTGAGCGAGCTGCCTGCGGAGGCGGGCAAGCAAACAGTGACACCGGATGTGGGCCATGAGTTATTCAAGCCAGGCACGTTGACTGGCCGCGTGCCGCAATTCCCCTTGCTTGCTGGTGGCAATCCGCGACCTGAGACGTTGCGAATTTCGCCCCTGTATCAGATAACGAAAGCAATTGCCGACTTCCAATTGCCTGGTGCCGACTAGAGACATTTGCCGATTATCGACATTGCCGATTGGCGATTGGCAATTGCCGATTTTGTGATGCGAACGGAGCCTCTGATCTACTGTCTTTAGGAATTTATCTGTCGTTCTTACATTCTAGATGGATTTGTGGTGCTAATCGGCAATTGGCAATCGGCAATCAACTACGTGGACTGGACTAACCCGCTAATCTTTTCTGTAGCCAAGATCGTGGCAATCAGTGTCGCGTTCCTGGCGGTTATGTTGCTGGTCGCGCTCACAGTGCTTGCCGAGCGGCGTGTCCTCGCGTTCATCCAGGGACGCATTGGCCCAAATCGCGTTGGTTATTTTGGAGTCTTGCAACCCTTCGCGGATTTCATCAAGACGATGGTCAAGGAAGACCTCGTCCCCGATCAGTCCACGAAGTTTGTTTTTCTGCTCGCGCCAATGATCGCGGTCGTCACGGCCATCATGGCGATTTTGGTTTATCCGTTTGGTCCTGCGATTACGCTCCCGTTTGTGGGAACAATACAGCTCGTCATTGCGCGCTTCGATGTCGCCCTCCTCTACGTCTTAGGTGTTACCTCGGTCGGTGTTTACGGAATTGCGCTCGCGGGTTGGTCTTCAAATAACAAGTACAGCTTGATGGGTGGCCTGCGCTCGTCGGCGCAAATGATCTCGTATGAGCTTTCGCTGGGACTTTCTCTTATTGGCGTAGTGCTAATCACCGGCACGCTGGATATTTACAGCATCGTCGAACAGCAGTCCGGCTGGTACGGAATGAATTGGAACATCCTTTACCAGCCGCTCGGATTCGTGATCTACCTGATCTCGGCGATTGCCGAAACCAATCGCGTGCCCTTTGATTTGCCTGAAGCCGAAACGGAACTCGTGGCCGGGTTTCACACCGAGTACAGCTCGATCAAGTTCTTACTGTTCTTCAACGCCGAATATATCAACATGATCACGGTCTCGATGCTGGCCACGACGTTGTTTCTGGGCGGCTGGAACGGACCTTTCGTCGAGCAACTACCGATTCTGGGTGTGGCGTATTTCGCAATCAAGATCGTTTTCTTTTTATTCCTCTACATTTGGATTCGCGGGACGCTGCCGCGCTTTCGCTTTGACCAGTTAATGGATTTCGGGTGGAAGGTTTTGATCCCGTTGGCGATTTTCAACATTCTAATTACGGCCACGGTCCTGTTTCTGCGTGGCAGTTAGCGTCCCATTGAGATGATCACAACTCTGCTTTTCATCCTATTTGCCGGGACCGCAATCGGATGCGCCGTGACCATGGTGGCGCAGCGGAATCCGCTCTACAGCGCTATCTCGCTCGTCGGCGTGCTGCTTTCCCTTGCCTGTCTTTACGTCATGCTGGCCGCGCCGTTTATTGCGGCAGTACAGGTGATCGTCTATGCGGGGGCGATCATGGTTCTCGTTGTGTTCGTAATCATGTTGCTAAACGTGGAGGATGAGGAACCGCGCCGCAATCGTTTGGCTTTCCTTGTTCCTACGGCAATCGGTCTCGCTGCTGTCCTAATCGCGGAGACAGCTTTCATTCTTTATTCAGTGCAGGCGTCTCCTTACACGCCTCGAGACAATGTCTCCAATGTCGGTTTGACGGCCTCGGTGGGAACCGGACTGTTCACGGAGTATCTTCTGCCTTTTGAAATCACTTCGGTGTTGCTGTTGATGGCGATCGTGGGCGCAATGTCCCTCGCGCGGCGCAGCAACATTATTTCCGCAACCTCTCGCGTAGTACCGGGTTCGCAGGTGCTGGCGGGGAACGTTCTGGATTCTCTGGCGACGGACGAGGCGGTACTCGAGACCGATTCAACGGCTGAAGCGCGGTTCTTAATGGGTGTCGATCGCCGGAGCGATCCGAACAAACGGGGTTAATCTATGGGTCCACAACTTTCCTGGTATCTCGCGCTCTCCGCCATTCTGTTTACGATTGGCGTGGTAGGCGTAATCATCCGCAGAAATGTAATTGCGATGTTCATGTGCATTGAGCTGATGCTGAATGCGGTGAATCTTACCTTCGTCGCTTTCTCGAGTTTCTTTCGCGACGTTACGGGGCAGCTTTTTGTTTTTATCGTGATGACGGTAGCCGCCGCCGAAGCCGCGGTGGGACTGGGAATCATCATCGCCATCTTCCGCAACCGCGAAACGCTGGATGTGGATGAGGCGAGTATTTTGAAGCTATGAACTTTGTACTTTGATCTTTGTGCTTTGATCTCTACGCGGGGTTTCACTTAGCAGCGAAGGGGGCAACCTGCAACGAGGCTCATCAAGGTGCCAAGCACAAAAATCAAAGGTTAAAGTACAAAATTCAAAGGTCTTTTTTTTAAGAAGTGGATAATAACCTTCTAAGCCTAATCATCTTTGCTCCGCTTATCGGCGCGGCCATCAACTGGTTTGTCGGGCGGCGACTGCGGAATGAGAAGTTTATAGCCGGCATTGCCTGCGCGGCGGTGGGCATTTCGACGTTGGTTGCCTTTTATCTGGCTTTCAAAACAGACGGCGCCTTGCGATCGACTCAACCCGTGTTCGATCACCTCTGGACCTGGATTCAAGTTGGACAATTTCGCGCAGACTTCGGCCTGGCGATGGATCGCCTCAGCGGAACCTATACCTTGTTCGTAACCTTTGTCGGCTTTTTGATCCACCTTTTCGCCGCCGGTTACATGCACAAGGATCAGGGTTTCTATCGCTTCTTTGCCTACTTGAATCTTTTCATGTTCGCGATGCTCACCCTCGTGCTCGCGGACAATTTCCTGCTCATGTTTGTGGGTTGGGAAGGCGTTGGCCTCTGTTCCTATCTTTTGATTGGTTACTACACCGATCGCAAAGAGGCGGGCGATGCCGCGAAAAAGGCTTTCATCACTAACCGCGTCGGCGACTGGGGCTTCGTCCTGGGATTGATGCTCATATTTGTCTTGACGGGCTCAGTAAGTTTCTTCAACAAACCTGAACATGGGGTCACGAGTGCGCTGCAACTGATTGGCAGCATGAGCGTTGATCCGTTTACATGGCAAACCATCTTTGCGGGCGGCATCACGTCTGTTGCTGTATTGCTTTTTATCGGCGCGGCGGGCAAAAGTGCACAAATTCCTCTCTATGTCTGGCTGCCGGATGCGATGGCAGGTCCAACGCCCGTTTCGGCGTTAATTCATGCGGCGACGATGGTCACGGCTGGTGTCTACATGATCGTTCGCTGCTCGGCGATCTACACACACGCGCCGACCGCAATGTTCATCGTCGCAATCATCGGGGCGGCTACGGCAATCTTCGCGGCGACGATCGGAATTGCGCAAAACGACATCAAAAAAGTCCTGGCTTACTCCACCGTGTCCCAGCTCGGATATATGTTTCTCGCGTGTGGCGTAGGCGCTTTCGGAGCAGCAATCTTTCATGTAATCACGCACGCCTTTTTTAAAGCCCTACTGTTCCTCGGCTCAGGCTCGGTGATCCATGGGATGCATCACGAACAGGACATGCGGCGCATGGGCGGCTTGAAGAAGTACATGCCGATCACTTTCGCAACCATGCTGACTGGGTGGCTGGCAATCTCAGGTATTCCCATCTTTGCGGGATTCTTTTCCAAAGACGAAATTCTCTGGAAGGTTTGGAGTGCGAGTCTGTTTAGCCTCCCTAACCCATTCTGGAACAAATTGCTGTGGGCTATCGGCGCACTGACGGCATTGCTGACCGCGATTTATATGACGCGGATGATGGTGATGACATTCTGGGGTACCGAACGTTTTCGCGAAGTGGATGTTGCAGCCGATCCCCATGGCGCTGGTGCGCATCACGGCGTTCACGAGCCACACGAATCGCCCTGGGTAATGACGGTGCCACTCATCGTCCTCGCAGTGCTTTCCACTCTCGGCGGTTTGATTGGCGTTCCCTACGCGCTGGGTTCGCTCGTGAGCGACCATCCCACCAACTACATCGAACAGACTCTGGAACCGGCGATTAGCCACGTTCCCGCTAGTGCGACCCACACCGGGGAAACAAATCAGGCCGACTCAATCGAATGGTTATCTGCTAAGCCTCAACCTCATGATGGCGCTCCGCCTGTTTATTCACTTGAAGGAACTCAAGCTGATAACGCACATGCGGCAGGCACTGCGACTGCGACTGTCTCCCACGAGCATTCGCCCGAAGAAATTAGGCAGGAACGACTCTTGGCTCTCATTTCGGTCTTGATCGCCGTAGCCGGCATAGCCGCTGGTTGGCTCATCTTCAAAAAGCGCCCGCTCCTGCAGCTGCCACGGATTCTCGAAAACAAGTATTACGTGGACGAGATCTACGACACAGCGATCATCAATCCGCTTCACGTTGTTTCGCGCGAAGGTTTGTGGAAAGTTTTTGACCAGGGCGTGATTGACGGATTTCTCCATTCGGTGGGGGAAGCCGTCACCGAAATGGGCCGGCTGTTCCGGCATATGCAAGCTGGCTTCGTGCGCGGTTACGCAGCAATCATCTTGTTCGGCGCGCTCGTCGTCATTGGATTCTTCGCTTACTTCGCGGTGGGACTGCTCGGCATTACTCGTTAATTTGTTCGTTAATCGGCCGTTAATATGAGGCAATACTTGCTCACGATTCTGATACTGCTTCCCGTGGTCGGCGCCGTCGTTTGCGCTGTCTACAATCTCGCGACGAAGAAAGAAGCTCACTTCAAGTGGATCGCACTCGCCTTCTCTGTTGTGATCTTCCTGATGTCGTTGCTGTTAATCAGCGGCTCGGGAACCGCCGGCTATACCTTTGAACAGAATGCCAACTGGATTGGAGCTATCGGCGCGTCTTATCACCTTGCGGTGGACGGCATCAGTTTGTGGCTAGTGATATTGACTACACTGTTAATGCCCATCGCAATACTCTCCAGTTGGACTGCGATCAAGAAAAGACAGCTTTCCTACTATATTTTCCTGCTGCTGCTCGAAGGAGCGCTGATCGGCGTCTTCGTCTCGCTGGACCTGCTGTTGTTTTACCTGTTCTTTGAAGCTTCCCTGATACCGATGTTTTTCCTCATCGGCGTTTGGGGTGGCGAGCGCCGCATCTACGCCGCGATTAAGTTTTTCATCTACACGGCCGTGGGAAGTTTGTTGATGCTGGTGGGCATCATCGCGCTCTACTTCATCTTCGGAACGTTTGACTACGTCGCGATCATGCAGGCTATGAACACTGGTACGGTTGCCCTCTCGCCGCGCGCCGAGTTTTGGTTGTTTCTCGCGTTTGCCTTTGCGTTCTGCATTAAGATTCCGCTGTTCCCGCTGCATACATGGCTGCCGGATGCGCACACTGAAGCGCCTACCGCGGGTTCCGTAATTCTTGCCGGAGTGCTCTTGAAGATGGGAACATACGGTCTCCTCCGCTTCAACCTCGGACTGTTTCCGAATATGTCGCGCCAGTTTGCCTGGTTGATGATTACGCTTGCGGTGATTGGCATCATCTACGGCGCGCTCGTGGCAATGGTGCAGCCCGATGTAAAGCGACTCGTTGCTTATTCCTCTGTTAGTCACATGGGCTTTGTCGTGCTGGGGCTTTTTTCCTTCACCGAGCTCGGGATGCAGGGAGCGCTCTACCAGATGTTGAATCATGGCGTCTCGACTGGAGCACTATTCCTCTTTGTCGGCTTCATCTACGAAAGACGGCATACGCGCATGATTAGCGACTTTGGCGGCCTGTCTACGCCCATGCCCTGGTTCGCAACTCTTTTTGTGATTGCCTCGCTCTCGTCGATTGGTCTGCCTTTCTTGAACGGTTTTGTCGGCGAGTTTCTTATCCTGATTGGCAGCTGGACTTCGACCTCGATCACCTATTCCCGGATTGCCACCATGCTGGCGGCGACAGGCGTGATCTGGGCGGCCGTCTATATGCTCTGGATGCTGCAACGGGTTTTGTTTGGCAAAGTGACTAATCCGGAGAACGCAAATCTGCGCGATTTGAATGGGCGCGAAGTGGGCCTGCTACTTCCGTTGCTCCTCTTGATGTTGTTCATGGGTGTCTTTCCGCGTCCTTTTCTTGAGCGATCTCAAGCGAGCGTTGAAGCTGTCCGCGCCCGGGTTACGGCGCCACCGACAGGAGGATCGTTCGCTGTAAACAAATGAACCTTTACGTGGCTCTCCAATTTGTTCCACCTGACATCAGCTTCTCGCTGCTGGCGCCTGAATTGATCATCTGCGCCGTGGCGGTATTGGTGATGTTGGTTGATGCATTTGCCCGGCCTTCACAACGCTGGGTAACGGGAAGCATTTCGCTTGTTGGATTAGCCGCGGCCGCCCTCAGTGTCGTCTGGCTCTGGCTGGCATGGACCGGTAGTGGTCAGGCTTTCAACGGCATGATTGTCCTCGATGAGCTGAGACTGGGGTTCACGCTAGTTTTCCTACTCGTTTCCGCACTGACTATTTTGATTTCGATGGTTTGGGTGCAGAACGAAAAGCTACCTGCCGGCGAGTTCCATTCTCTGCTGATGTTTGCAACGGCCGGCATGATGTTCATGGCGTCGGCCGGTGATTTGGTGATCGTTTTTCTCGGCTTAGAGATTCTTTCAATCGCCACGTATGTGATGGCCGGGTTTCGGCGGACAGATGTGCGTTCAAATGAGTCGTCGCTCAAATACTTCATCCTCGGTTCACTGGCGTCAGCGTTTCTGCTTTATGGAATCGCTTTGATCTACGGCGCTACCGCGACTACCGCCGGCTTACCTGGCACCACGAACATCGCGGAAATCGCCCGTCGCCTTAACGACTCACAATATCCACCGCTTCTTTTCGCCGGCGCAGCGATGATGCTGGTTGGTTTTGGCTTCAAGATCGCCACTGCGCCGTTTCACATCTGGACTCCCGATGTTTACGAGGGCGCGCCGACTCCCGTTACGGCTTTCATGGCAGCGGGGCCAAAAGCCGCCGGCTTCGCATCCTTCCTGCGCGTCTTCGTGTTTGCCTTTCCCTTCGTTGTCGCCACCGGCAATAAGACAATCGCCGGCGAACTTCACTACGCCTGGTTAACAGCGCTGGTGGTGTTGGCAATTCTGACAATGACGATCGGAAATGTGGTAGCGATTGCGCAGAACAACGTCAAGCGCATGCTCGCCTACTCTTCAATTGCACATGCGGGTTACGCCCTTGTAGGCTTTGTCGCCGCAGGAGCTGCGCCTTCCGTAGATCAACGGAACGCTGCGATCGCCGCTGTTATCTTTTATTTGCTGACTTACGCCCTGATGAACCTGGGCGCATTCGCGATTGTGCAGCTGATTGCCCGCGCAGGAGATCGTCGCAACGAAGTAGAAGACTATAACGGCATTGGCTTTCAATCGCCGGTGCTCGCGTTCTCGCTAACGCTCTTCCTGTTAAGTCTCCTCGGTATGCCGCTGACGGCCGGCTTTATAGGCAAGATCCTCGTGTTCCGTGCGGCCCTCGATCAGGACTACTATGCGCTGATTGTGATCGGAGTGCTCAATACCGCAATCTCGGCTTACTACTACTTGCGTTTAATCATCGTGATGTTCTTCCGCGAAAGAACAACCACCTGGTCCAGTCCACCCATCCCGGCGAGCATCGCTGTTGCCCTCGTGATAACTCTGATTGGCGTGCTTTATCTCGGACTCTTTCCCGGACGCGTCATCAATGCGCTTCAGTCAAAACCCATCGTCACGCTTTCGTTGCGCTAATTGTTACATTACTGCTCCTGATCACGCCGTCGATTACCCAGTACACCGCTAGAACATGACTGTTGAAGAATACGCCGAGCAGGTCAAAGCAGAGCTGAAAGATACCTGGCTGCCCCTAATTTACCGCAACCGCGTATTACAAATGCGGACACGCTCGTACCACTTTGGAGCACTTCCGAAGAAGCCTGTGTGCGAAATTCGGCACACACTCCTGGGCGTGGAATTAAAAGTGGGCCCGCGTCGCTTGCTCTGTCCGGACCTTGCAACCGCCAGATATCTCTCGATACTAGCTCGTGCTGGTTGCGAAGATGTAGCGGTCCCTTACGACATCACCAAAACGTCACAACTGGCCGACGAATTGGAATCGTCGTGGCATCGCATGCTGCTGTTCGCGGATCGAAACGCTGCCGGAGAAAGCGACCGCTTCCGGGCGCGCGTTCATGGCCTCTTGATTGCAAAGGCGAGAGCCGAGGTGGTGGCTGCTGGGCCCGGTACAGCAAGGCCCGATTTTAAACAAAACACTAAACAGCGCCCCGATTGATGTTATAGTTTATCGGTTTGAATTTGAGCGCCTATTGGACCTTTAGCTAATAGATGAGCCAAGAGATAAGCGAGCTTGCTGCGGAAGAGCAGCAAACAACCGAAGCGGCCGGAGCATTTCCCTTCCCCTTCAACCAACACACATTTTGTCGCTACGAGCCGATCGAGAAAAGGATCGAGGCGGCGCGTGTGCTGATTGTCGATAATCTCCTGCGAGACGAAGATGACCTTTCTGACGTTGGCCGCGCGGAGTGGGGAAATTCAGCGGCGACGCAACTAAAGCGCGAACGGCTGATCGCCGAGATGGCGTTGGAAAATATTTCCAACAACATCGCCCGCCTCGTGAAGTCGCCGACCATTGAGGTGGCGCACCTCGCGGAAGTCGCGGCTGCGGCCGACACGTTTAAGCCGGACGCAATTGTG
Source organism: Pyrinomonadaceae bacterium (assembly GCA_051002415.1). Taxonomy (GTDB): domain Bacteria; phylum Acidobacteriota; class Blastocatellia; order Pyrinomonadales; family Pyrinomonadaceae; genus PSRF01. The sequence goes on along the minus strand of JBPCMI010000183.1, from coordinate 5,380 downwards.
TTAAGTGGCACGCTGCAAGACTTTGACTTCTACAAACCGGAAATCATCGAAGGCTTTGGGCAGTTCATTCGCCAAACAAAGATTCCGGTTCTCGCAATCTGTGGCGGCCACCAGATTGTAGGCATGAGTTTTGGGGCGGAGGTAATAACGCTCGACAAGCTCGAACAACATGAGCAACGCGAGAATCGACCGCTGGAATATCAGTATCGCTTCGTGCGCATCACCGATCCGCACGATCCGATTTTCACAGGGGTCAATAATCCTAATTCGATTGTTTGGCAAGACTACACAAGGGAGGCGCGTATCCTTCGAGTTTGGCAAAACCACGGCCTACAGCTCGATCGCGTTCCGCAGGGCTTCAAACTTCTTGCCACCTCATATCTCTGCCGCAATCAGATGATGGCAAAGAATACTGGTGGCCAACTCATCTATGGTGTCCAGTTTCATCTTGAAAAATCTTTTGAGGATTGGAATAAGTCGCGCACACGCTGGGAGCATCAAAACGAATCTCGCGACGGACGCATTCTCTTCGAACACTTTCTCGAATTAGCTCTCGCCCATTCACAACCAAACTAGAAATTTTGAAGTTGAGCGGCTAACTAAACGGGCAGGTACATTCCCTGCCCGTATTCTTTTGTTGAAATGAAGCCCACACAACTCACCGAACAGAGCCTGGCCCGAGCTGCCAAAACTCTAGCCGGGAGAGACCCTGACCTGGCTGCAATTCTCGAGCGACTCGGCCCGCCGCCGTTATGGGCGCGACCGCCCGGGTTCGCGACGCTCGTCAGAATCATCCTCGAGCAACAAGTATCGCTTGCCTCCGCCGCCAGCATGTTTGCCAGACTCAAACAGAACACGATCCGCTTCACTCCCGCGCGCGTACTCGAGTTGGGCGAAACTCATTTGAAGTCACTCGGCTTAACGCGCCAGAAAACGTCCTACTGTCTTCATCTGGCAGAGTCGCTCCGTGACAAGCGCTTGCGGCTGTCTCGTCTGCCCCTAATGACTGACGCAGAGGTCAAGTCTGCATTGATGGGGATTAAAGGTTTGGGGTCGTGGAGTGCGGATGTCTATCTGCTGATGGTGCTGCGAAGACCTGATATCTGGCCTGCCGGCGATCTTGCCCTGGCGACTGCGGCTCTTAGTGTAAAACGTCTGCAACAGCGGCCCACACCTGAAGTGCTGACTAAGCTTGCTGAGCCCTGGCGACCTTTTCGATCTGTAGCTGCGAGAATGTTGTGGCAACACTACCTGGCGCGAAGCACAGAAGCGAGATGACTGCTCGTTAACGTGCAATAAAACCAGCCACAGATTTACGCAGATTACACCGATCAAAAACAGGAGGCCTGAGTCGCTTGTAGTGGTTCCTGATCCGTGTTATCTGGGAAGATCTGTGGCTAATTACTCTTCGCTTAAACCACTGCCTCTACATACAATCATTTCGCTATTGTCGACGCGGCAGTAATCGGAGACATCGGAGTGAAGTCAGTAGTCACGGGAACGTTCTCCATCGTCAGCTCAATGAGACGATCGACTACGGAGTTTAGATCATTAGTCTCCGCAAATACTCTCAGTTGCTCTTCAGCTGATGTGCGCCGTTCTAGAATCGTGTGGATGTGCTCAATTTCCTTTCGCGAGTCGAGCTCGTCCACAACGTCATCAACAAAATCCAACAACTCGAGAATTAGATCCCGCGTCGGCACTTCCTTCTGCTTGCCGAAGTCGATCATTTTTCCGTCGATCCCCCAACGAACCGCACGCCACTTGTTCTCCTGGATCAGCATTCGCCGGTACAGGCGAAAGCCAAGATTCTTCTCGATAAGCTTCGTCAGCTTGGCGACGATGGCCTGGAACAACGCTGCGATTGCCACCGTGTCGTCAACGCGAGTCGGGATATCGCATATACGAAATTCGAGCGTCGGGAAAATGTGATGCGGACGCAGATCCCACCAAATCTTTTTCCCGTCGTTGATGCACCCGGTCTTCACCAGCAAATCAACATAACGTTGAAAACTGCTGTAGGAATCGAAGTGGTCGGGAATGTCTGTGCGGGGGAACTGTTTGAAGACCTCCGAGCGGTATGATTTGAGTCCCGTACTATGCCCCATCCAAAAAGGCGATGAGGTAGTGAGCGCGAGGACGTGTGGCAGAAAATAACGGGCGGCGTTCATGATGTGAATGCGCCGCTCTAAGTCTGCTACGCCGACATGCACATGCAAACCGAAGATCAAAAGCGAGCGCGCAACGGTTTGCAGTTCCTGAACCAGCAGCGAGTACCTTTCGTCGTCGTAGATTTTTTGATCCTGCCAGTGTGAGAAAGGGTGAGTAGAAGCGGCAACTATTGCCAGCCCCGTCTTCCCCGCAAGACCGGAGATGATGCTCCGCAAGCGGGTGATGTCCGCGCGCGCTTCGTGGATGTTTTTGCAAATCCCGGTGCCGACTTCGATCATCGATTGAATCATCTCCGGCTTGATCTGCTCACCGAGAATCATCTTGCCTTCTTCCAAAAACTCAGAAACGTGGGAACGCAACTCACGAGTTTTCGGATCGACAATCTGAAATTCTTCTTCGATGCCAAGGGTAAATTGATCGAACATTGGAAAGCTCCTTCTTAAACGCCAACTACCATAACGGGCTCACTTCGCCTAAATGTACTGCTTAATCGTTTCCCAATCAGGCCTGAACTTTCTTAGTACTTCATGCCGCAAGTGATTGGCCGCGCTTCGTGGCGAATAGACGGGACTGAAGAGATCGAAATGCACATACCATTTCCGCTGCTCACCCTCCTGATAAAGAAAGTGAAGCACGGCTTGCGGTCTGCCCTTTTCATAAAACCCGCCGCTGCAATCCTTGTGATTCGCAAAACGCCGCGTGAAGTCTTCCCGGGCAGCTAGTGTAGATTCAATCAGCGGCCAGGCGCTAAATGAGAGCCCGACGCCGTGAAGCCCGTAAACGTTTTGCACACGCCGCACGACGTGCCAAAGGCGTTTTTTCCGCATTCGCTCCAGCAGCAGCAGTAACCCCTGCTGCTTGTCTTCCGCGAGATCCGAGAATGCCAGATCATCGCGCGTGGCCCCGTACAGTCCGACCAACTTTCCTGACAGCGCGTCGCGCACATCGTGGGAAAGATCGCTCCAACTGAGTTGCGAAACGGGCCGAGTAGACATTACCCGCGTCCGAGTTCGCTTTCCAACACCGCCCGGGCCTCGGCGGTCAAGCCCTGGAAGCTGACGCCCACGCCGCTTCCCGGATTAACGTAGGCCACCTCGCCATTAACAATCACTTCACCGCCTCCTGGCAACGGAATTCGCAACAACAATAGTGAGCCTTCCGGCAGGTTTGCCTGGGTGTTCATATACAGGCCGCCGATGCTGATGTCCTGTGTGCTCGCCACTCCGGTAGCGTCTTGTCCATTGTAGAAGACGTCTACGATAAGGCGGGACCGATCAAATTTCCGACGCTCATCCGGCGACGGCGCGTACTCGTTAAGCTCATCAACCATCGTGAGGTTCTCCCGTGGCCACGACGCCGCACCAAGTGAGGTGCGACTAGGTCTTCTGACTAATAATGTAGGTTGGAACCATCCCGCCGCCCGAAGATACATTGGCGAGTTCAGTAAATGAAAGCCTCGTAAAAGCCGACCCTACCTTGCCATTAAAAAGTAACGGATCCAGATCAACCAACTGCTCGGCAAACTCGATCGTGCCATCGTCTTTCAGTGCGGGAAACATCTCGCGTGCGGTAGGCACACGCTCTTGGACTACGTAATCGCCTTGCGCGACGGCGGCGCTCAACGCTTCGCTCCAACTTTTCTCATCGCAGTTCCAACCAATCGTAATTCCATGCCCGCCGTAGTCGTCGTTAGGTTTCAAAACGAGCCGGTTACGATTGGCGCTGACAAAATCCAGCAAGTCGATCTCCGCTCCTAAATAGTCGCTCTTCTCCGCCCTCACCAAGCGTGTCCAGGGAACGTGTTTGCGAATTGCCGCTTGCTCTGACTCGCTAAAGAGCGATGCGCGGCGTCCACTAGTTAGCACGGCGAACAGGGCTTTCTTGTGAATGATCTTTGAGCGAAAACTATTAACCATGCAGATCGCACCGGCCCGATATGCATCCAGCAATGCCGGTTGCTCCTTGATAATGGGCAGGTATTCATTAACCAATAGCCGCTTGTAGACGATGTCGATCTCGAAGTCACCTGCGCTTAAGCGATTGTTACTAAACTCGAGCTCGTCAGGCGAACAAATGATCGACGGGTAGCCCTGCTCTTCAAAGAACTCCTTGAACAACTCAAACTCCTTTAGAGTCGGCATCCCCTTCAAGTCCACGATCGCAATCTGCGGTTTATGATCGAGTCGGCCGCCGCTATATTCGCGATACGATTCGAGCAGGACTTCCAACATGAACCGCCGCCCATAAAGCGGACGAACGTTATAAGCTTCGCGAAACTTTTGCATTACCGGCAAGGCGGAGAAAATGTCGTAGGCAGCATCAGCATAAGCGATTCCCGCCGGGCTTTCGCCGTTTAGCTCGACAAAGCTGTACGCCGATTCAGTAAGAAACGAGTCGAGCCGAGAAGTTGGTGAAACCGCACGATAGCCTGGATCGATCGCAATTAAGTCGCGCTCAATCTCCGTCAATCCCAGATCAGTGATGATGGTGTCGTCTTCAATTGCCGCGTCCTTCACTTTTTGAATCGCGGACCACACCGTTTCGCAAATCACGCAGATGCGCGCAAAGTCTTCCTCGGTAACAAAGTGAGGACGCAGGTAGGGCGACAACCGCCGGCCGCCGAATATCAACTTCGAGCGCTCAAGTCCTTCGTCGAGCATAACTCGCGAAGTTTCGGCAAGATTTTCGTCCTGAAGCAGATTGTGATAATGCGAAACCGCCTGTTTCAACATAAGTTGGCCGGTGTGCGGATTTGATTAAAGAGACGATAGGGTAGCACAGTCTGGAAAAGACCCGAGAATTGGGGCCAGTTGATAATTGCCGATTGCGGATTGGCGATTGCCAATTGCCCCTCCGCCAATAGGATCAATCGAAATCGGCAATTGGAAATCGGCCATCTAATCGCGTCGCGGAGCGACGCCTGAAACAACCAGATCCTTCATCAAGTCGCTAACGCGAGGGTCAGGTTCTGCGCAGATTCCGGCCTCAAAATTCCCGGCTAAAATCAGTTCCACGCTATGCCCGTGATATGTTGAAAGTGTCGGAGTAATCTGCGAGGCTTGCCACAAAAGGACAACGAACGCCCTTATGAAGAGAAAATTATTTCAACGAACCTTATCAGCGTTCGCGCTGGCCCTCTTATCAACCTTCCTCGTGCCACTAGCGAGTGGACAACGAACGACTAGTCGCGAATTGGTGACTCGTAAAC
>JBPCMI010000182.1:0-9448 GCA_051002415.1 Pyrinomonadaceae bacterium | reverse complement strand
GCCTTCGTCAGATCCCTAATCTCTTTGGTCTTCTGCCTCCATGGCACACTGACCAGCCAATCAATATAGGTCCGGGAAACAGTGCCTTCGGCTGACATCGGCGGCATCGCCTCGAGCCGGTGCAACTCCTGCATGGCCTTTTCCTTGGCCTCTTCGGTCATGCCGGCTTCTTCAATCTTCTTCTTTAGTTCTTCCAGCTCGGCTTTCTCGTCTTTGCGACCAAGCTCCTTATGAATCGCCTTGATCTGCTCATTCAGGTAGTACTCTTTCTGAGCCTTCTCCATCTGCCGCTTCACGCGCGTCTGAATAGTCCGATCAAGCTGACGCTTCTCGATTTCCATTTCCAGCAACTCAATCAGTCGCTGCAGACGGGCCTGGGAAGAAAACAACTCCAGCAGGCCTTGCTTGTCTTCAACCGAGATTCGCAATTGAGAGGCGAGTGCATCCGCCAGATGAGAAGGATCTTGATTGCGCAGCGCAGTCTGCAATGCATCCGTCTGCGTATCAGGCGCAAGTCGCAAATGCTGTTCAACTAGCTGTCCAATCTTTTGAATTAGCGCGTCGAGGCGGGTGCCTTCTTCATTGACGATTGGAGCCCGTCGGACGAGAGCCATGAAAGCGCCGTCGGTGTTCTCAACCCGAACCGTTGTGGCTCGCTCGCGACCTTCGACGACAACTTTAATCTGGCCGTTTTCCTGTTTTTGAGATTGCAGAATTCGACCGAGAGTTCCTACTCCATAGATTTGCTCCGGCGCTGGTTCATCAACAGTGGCGTCGTGTTGAGTAGCCAAGAAGATAGTTCGATCGGCAGCGAGGGCCTGCTCGAGGGCTCGAACCGAACCTGAACGCCCGATCTTGAAAGCAACTTTTGTAAACGGGAAGATAACGACATCACGAATGGGCACCATTGGGTACCAGGCGACGTCGGCCGGAGAATGATCAGAATATTCTTCCATTATGAGATAAAGCCTTTTTTTCCGCTGATGCATTAAGGGCGAGCCGCTGAATTGCCGTCTCGCCCTTTAAGTCGCACTGATTGTAGATCATTTCCCGCGGACGCGCCACTAGCCTTTCGGTGCGCTTCGGGTCATGCTGCAGCGCCGTCGACGCCGCTAAGTCCTTCTCCTGGAACGGCGCGCCGTCGCTCCACCATCTCGCTTGTGATCACGAATTCCTTGATCCGTTTTTGTGATGGCAGGGTGTACATCGCGTCGAGCAGCAGCTCTTCCAAAATCATCATCAAGCCACGCGCCCCTACCTTGCGCTCAACCGCCTGGCGGGCAACCGACTTCAACGCGTCTTCCGTGAACTTCAGCTTCACGTTATCGAAATCGAATTTTTTCTGGTACTGCTTGACGAGGGCGTTCTTCGGTTCCGTCAGGATCTTGATTAGCGCGGCCTCGTCGAGCTCGTGTAACACGCCACAGACGGGAAGCCGGCCTACAAACTCAGGGATCAAACCGAAGCGAATCAGATCTTCAGGCTGTACTTGCGCGAGAGCTTCAGCGTTACGGTGCGAACCCGTCTTGATTTCAGCCTGGAAACCGAGCGACTTGTTACGGAGCCGGCGTCCGATTACTTTCTCAAGTCCCACGAACGCGCCACCGCAAAGAAAGAGAATGTTAGTTGTGTCGATCGGGAAGAATTCCTGATGTGGATGTTTGCGTCCGCCTTGCGGTGGGACGTTCGCAACCGTGCCTTCCAAAATCTTCAGCAAGGCTTGCTGGACACCCTCGCCTGATACATCGCGGGTAATCGAGGGGTTTTCATCCTTGCGACAAATCTTATCGACTTCATCGATGTAGATGATACCTTGTTGCGCGCGTTCGACATCGCCATTCGCCGCTTGCAGCAGCTTGAGAATGATGTTTTCGACGTCTTCGCCGACATAGCCGGCTTCAGTGAGGGTGGTGGCATCGACGATCGTGAAAGGGACGCTGAGCAGTCTTGCCAGAGTTTGTGCGAGCAGGGTCTTACCGGTTCCGGTCGGCCCAATTAAAAGGATGTTTGCTTTTTGAATCTCGACGTCAGAACGACGGCGCCCGAGTTCGATCCGTTTGTAGTGTTGGTAGACCGCGACAGCGAGGCGCTTCTTGGTTTCGTCCTGACCGATTACGTACTCATCAAGAAAGTTTTTGATTTCCCCCGGCTTGGGAAGCGGAGGTCGCGTGGCTACGGATTCTGCTTGCTGGTCGTCCGTGATGATCTCGTTACAGATGTCGATGCACTCATTGCAGATGTAAACAGTCGGACCGGCAATGAGTTTCTTCACTTCGTTCTGCGACTTGCCGCAGAAGGAGCAGCGCAGAGTGTCGTCGGTTCGTCTTACCATAGCGGAGGAAAAACTCCTTGAAAAATCAGCAACCCTACTTTGGAGTAACCACCGGCGGTTGGGAAACTTCTGCGCCAGTGACGAGTTGGTAGTAACGACGGACGCATTGGTCACAGATGAATGCGCTTTTGCCTATCATCCGCCGGGGAACGCCCGGCATTCGTTGTGGTGTGCCCGTTACAATCTTCGCGCCTTCACCCTGCGCGCGATCGCAGAAGGAACAGCGAAGTCCTTTGGCTTTCATTCGGGCAATCACGGACGGTTCTCCAAGTTTCTGAGATCTCAGATTTGAGATCTGAGATCCGAGATCTGAGATCTGAAATTTGCCATCGCTACTCGCGATGCGCAATAACCTCGTCTATTAAACCATATTCCTTTGCTTGCATGGCAGACATAATTTTGTCGCGCTCGACGTCTTTTTCGACCGTCTCAAACGACTGACCGGTGTGTTTTGCAATTATTTGGGAGGTAAGCTCGCGCATGCGCAGGATCTCTTCGGCCTGAATCCGGATATCGGTCGCCTGTCCCTGAGAACCGCCGGAGGGTTGGTGAATCAGGATGCGAGAGTTTGGGAGAGCGAAGCGCTTGCCTTTCGCGCCGGCGGCCAACAGCAGCGCCCCCATGGACGCGCATTGGCCGACGCAGATCGTGGTCACGTCCGGCCGAATGAACTGCATGGTGTCGTAAATCGCCATGCCAGCCGTGATCGAACCGCCCGGCGAGTTGATATAGACGTTGATATCCTTTTCGGGATCTTCTGCTTCGAGGAAGAGGAGCTGAGCTACGATTAAGTTGGCGATCTGATCGTCGATCGGTGTACCAAGGAAAATGATGTTGTCTTTTAGCAGTCGCGAGAAAATATCAAAAGCGCGTTCGCCGCGCGACGTTTGCTCGACGACCATCGGGACTAGTGCCATATGTTCTTATAACCTTTCGGATCTGGAAGTCAGGAGTCAGTGGTCAGTTGTTCGTAGTCAGTGGGTAGTATGTATGATAAGGACCGACGAAACTGTTGAAGTGCAAATCAGCAAGTTCAACCGACTACTGACCACTGACGACTAACAACTGACCACTGACTGTACCTTACTGTCTACTGTCTACTGTCTGCTTCTTCTGACTCCTGACTCCTGACTTCCGACTCCTCTATCGTCTCATCCTGCCACTCTTCGTCAGTGACCTTCGCATTTTCGATCAAAAGATCAAGCGCTTTACGGTTGCGCAATCTGTGCGCGATGCTACGTTCGCCTCCATCCTTTGTCAAGGTAGCTCTTACTTGCTCTATTGGTTGCCGCGTCGCTTGCGCGATCGTTTCAATCTCTGCTGCGATCTCTTCCTCAGTCACTTCGATCGCCTCGGCGTCGGCTATGTGTTCAAGCAATAGTGAACCCCGCACATCAGCCTCTGCTTGTCCCTTCAATTCATCGCGCGCCCCTTCCCAATTGAGCTCCTGGCTGCGCGGATCGACGCCGCGTCCGATCATTTCTCGCACAACGGTCTCCATGCGAAAGTTTGTTTGCTGATCAACGAAACTTTGCGGCACTTCGAACTCGTGCTCGGCCAGCAACTGCCGCATCACGTCACTGCGCAGGTGATGATCGGCGTCAGCCGCCGCGCGTCGCTCGAGATCTTCGCGAACCTTGGCTCTCAAAGTCTCAACGGAATCGAAGTCTTCACCGAGACTGCGGGCCCACTCGTCGTCAAGCTCGGGCAATTCCTTGCGGCGAATAGCGCTAACCTTAGCCTCGTACTCCACTTTCTTTCCGGCCAGGCCTTTTGCACTGAAATCCTGAGGATAGTCGACAATAAAAGTCTTCTCGTCGTCGGCATTCACCCCTACCAGATTGTCAGTAAATTCCTGTTGCACGCCTGGACCGCCGAGAGTCACGTCAACATCGGCAACGTTAATGTCTTCTGCGGCAGGCTCTCCTTCGGGTTGGTCAAAAAACGTGCCGTGAAAACTGACCGTAACGGTGTCACCAATTTCTGCGGCGCGATCTTCCACCGGTTGCAAGGCCGCAGACGACTCGCGGAGTTGATCCAGCATTTGGGTGACGTCGTCATCATTGATAGGTCGAACCCGGCGGCCGACTGCCAGGCCCTTGTAGGTTTTCAGCTCGACTGTCGGGAAAACTTCGACGCCAACATGAAACGAGATCGGACCTTCGCCGATCTTTTCCAGGGACTCGCCCTCATCGAGATGTACATCCGGCTCGCCGATCGCAGCGAGTTCATGTTTTTCAAGTGCGTTGTTAACTGCGTCCGGAATTAGCTCGCGCAACACGTCACCGCGAATTTCACTCTTGAAGCGGGTGCGCACAACAGAGCGCGGGGCATGGCCGCGTCTGAAACCCGGAACGCTCGCTTGTTTTGCGTAACGGTCGCTGATGCTGTCAAACTTTTGCCGGACAATCTCCGGCTCAAGTTCAATTTTGATTTCTTTGCGTGTTGGGGAGACATCTACTAGTTCTGTCTTCATTAAATGGATGACCTTTCTATAGGAGTCAGGAGTCAGGAGTCAGGAGTTAGAAGCGTGTGTAATTTGGATCCTGCCTCCTGTCTCCTGACTTCTGACTTCTGACTCCTGTGCATTGGTGCGAAAGGGGGGACTCGAACCCCCACACCTTTCGGTACCAGATCCTAAGTCTGGCGCGTCTGCCAATTCCGCCACTTTCGCACGTTCTTACAACGCATCTTTGCAATGCAAAAAAGAATAGCACGCGATTGTGATCAAGTCACAAACGAGTCAACATCGAGTAGTGGGTCAGTTTTGGGAGCGAGGCCAGCACCACCACGCGGTAGCGGGTGGTACGGACCTCATTCCCAAACTGACCCGCTGCCCAACATCAAGCGGTGTATTCGGCGCAGACGTCAGAAGGAAATTGGTGGCGGTGGAGAGGATGTTGGGTGCGACTTTGGTTTAAGCAGAAATAGCCCTGCGTAGATTAGGCCGGAAAGAACCGCAATGTCGGTGGCGATGCCGCTGACAACCGCCAAAACCAATCCGCCCTTTCCGGGGTAGGGAATACCAACGACTTTTACTAACAGAAGTAGTGGCCACGCAATCATCCAAGCAATAATGGTCGTCATCCACTGAGGGCTTCTTGAGACCTTCCAAGTCAGCAATACCCCAAACGAGACGACTACAAAAACGACAAGAGCCGCTCCAAACGAGACAAGCACCCATCTCCTATTAAGCTTCATTGAAACCTGAAAACTACACGACGCGGTAGGTGGTCTTGGCGTTGCCCAGAAAATCCTTACCGGTCTGTTTGCTGATTAGGCCAACTTGTTCCAGTTCAAAGTAAGCGCGCTGAATTTCACCGCGGTCAACGGAAAGTTTTTGCGCGAGGGCGCCGGGCGAGGGCAAGCTCTCGCCTGAAGAAACATTCTTGCTGTTAATTTGTTCTGTAATCTGTTCCCGCACCTGGGCGTAGACCGGTCCGTGAGAATTATCTTTCAGCTCGATGTTCATGGTGCGCTTCAGTGTAACGCAAACTGTTAGTTTGCGTTTTTCCGTCGGCTGTCAGCTCGACGTAACTACTTCCTTACCTTGGCCCGCAAACTAACAGTTTGCGCTACAACGTCCGCGTCACTTTGGATAATGAACGCGGTGCGTCCGGATCCAATCCCTTTGCTTCCGCTAACAGTGCTGCGAATAACTGACCGGGAATGATGTACGGGATCGGCGCCAGAAACTCATTTATCTCTTTAGGCATAATTATCGAGCGGCTGCAAAGACTCGCAGCTTCAAGGTCTGCGGTAATCGCCAGCGTATCAGCGTGCAGCTCCTGTAAACGACGGATCAGATCCTTAACTCCCGGAAGCATCACCCCTGGCGGCGCGAAAAGGATTACCGGGAAATGCCGTTCGACCATTGCGAGTGGCCCGTGCAGAAAATCGGCCGACGAAAAACGTTCGGCGACCACATAGCACGTCTCCATTAACTTAAGAGCAAGCTCATAAGCGTTCGCGTACGCGAGCCCCCGACCGACGACCACGCAGTTTTCCATGAAGACATAGCGTTGTACGAGTTCCAGAATTGCCGGCTCCTGCTCGAGTGCCCTCGCGGCGAAATCCGGAATCGCTTCGTAGTTAAGCTTTCGCTGAGCCTCGCCAAGCTCCGCCGCCAACATGTAGAAAAGCAACATCTGGCCGGTAAAAGTTTTCGTTGCAGCAACCGAGCGCTCGCGGCCACCATGCATCACTAGAATCTCGTCAACGAGTGCTGCCATTGATGACGCCGGCTCATTGGTAATCCCCACGGTGTTTGCGCCGCACTTCCGCGCGTTATCGAGAACAAGATTTATGTCTTCGCCTTCACCAGATTGTGAGACGCCGATGACGAGCGCACGCTGCAGTTTAAGTTTGCTTTGGTAGAGCGTGTGGACGGATGGAGCCGAGAGAGAAACGGGAATGCCCGTTGTGATCTCAAGCAGATAACGACCAAATAGCGCCGCGTTATCGGAGCTGCCGCGAGCGACCAGCACAATCAGATCGATATCGCGATGTTTAAGAAACTGTCCCAGTTTCGCGATTTTGCCGCGCTCAGCTGCAATCGTCCGGTTCAGGGCTTCCGGCTGCGCGGCAATCTCATCAAGCATTAACGACAAGGGCAATCACCATTTTCACGCGACGCTGAGCTTAGCGTTGTCTTCGCGGCCGAATTGAGATAAATAGTGATCCAGTTAGTTTTCAATGCGACGAGCGACCTCTGTTACGCAAACTATAAGTTTGCACGTGGTTGGTAATCGTGCCGGTTTACAAACGCAAAACTGAAACTCTGCGTTACAACTTCCAATGGCAAACACTTTAGCACGAAGCGCAACCGAGCGATTGGTCTCTCTTGATGTGTTTCGCGGGCTGACGATCGCCGGCATGGTCCTTGTCAACAACCCTGGCTCGTGGAGTCACATCTATTGGCCACTTGGTCACGCCAGCTGGCATGGTTGGACACCAACCGATCTCATCTTCCCCTTTTTTCTCTTCATCGTCGGCGTTTCGATCACACTTGCGCTCGGTGGGCGCGTCGAAAACGCTGTCAGGACTCGCGGTGTCTACTGGAAGATTATCAAGCGGGCATTGATCATTTTCGCACTCGGTTTGTTCCTGGCCGGCTTCCCCTATTTTAACCTCGGCACGATCCGAATTATGGGTGTGCTGCAGCGAATCGCCATCTGCTATCTCGTCGCCGCCTTAATCTTTCTTAAGACCAGTCTGCGGCAACAGCTAATCATCACGGCCGCTTTACTGGTCGGCTACTGGCTAATTATGACCTTTGTGCCGGCGCCGGGGTTCAATCCTGGCGACTATAGCCGCGAGGGATGCATTGCCTGCTTCATCGATCGCAAGGTGTTGGGCAGTCACATCTGGTCTCAAGGAAAAATCTACGATCCGGAAGGACTACTCAGCACCTTACCGGCGATTGCGACGACTCTTCTGGGAGTAATCAGCGGCGCCCTCCTGCGGTCGTCAAGGAAGCATTACGAAAAACTCTCATTGCTGTTTATCGCCGGACTGAGTTGCATTATTGGCGGTTGGATTTGGAACCTTTTCTTTCCCATCAACAAGTCTTTGTGGACAAGTTCGTACGTCTTATTCACGGGCGGGCTGGCAATGCAGTTCCTGGCGCTCTGCTACTGGCTGGCAGACATGAAGGCGTACCGGCGCTGGGCCACGCCTTTCGTTGTTTTCGGAGTGAATGCAATCACTCTCTTCGTGGGAAGCGGACTGATGGCGAGGCTGATGGGATTGATCAAAGTCCCGCGCGCGGATGGAACGAGGATCGCATTGAAGACATGGCTTTACGACAAACTATTTCTTTCATGGCTGCCGCCTTATCCCGCCTCTTTGTCGTTTGCGATTGCCTTCATTTTCTTGTGGCTGGGCTTGATGTGGATTCTCTACAAGCGAAACATCTTCATAAAGATCTGAAAAACATGTCCAAAGTCCAGGGTCCAAATGAAGGTCCAAAGTCCAAGGTCCAGAGTCCAAGGTCCGCTAAGCGGGGTTATTTTTATTGTGGTCAACTTTGTAATGCGGACATGGGATGTTGGACATTGGACGATAAATCAAAATCAAGACAAGATTCTCCGAGGAGGTAATCCATGGCAACCTATATTTCGCTTGTGCGTTGGACGCAGCAGGGAGTAGCAAACGTTAGAGACAGTCAGAACCGGCTCGACTCAGGCCGCAAAGCCTTTCGCGAAATTGGAGTGGAAATCAAGCAGGTGCATCTGACGATGGGTCGTTACGATCTGATCATGTTGCTTGAGGCTCCGAATGACGATGCGGTGGCGACGGCCCTGCTTTCACTCGCCGCCCAAGGTAATGTGCAAACCGAAACGCTAAGGGCGTGGAGTGAGGATGAGTACCGGAAAATAACGGGATCGATCTAAAAGCGTCCAAAGTCCCAAGTCCAAGGTCCAAAGTCCTTTGGCGGTCGGACTGAGTCTTCCCGGGTAATTGGCCTCAATTTTAAGCAAAACAGACGTTGGACCTTGGACGTTGAACTTTGGACTATCTTTTGTATCCCGGTCCACGTAACGGTCTTCCTGCGAGAGCCGCAGTTCGTTTTCCCTCATCGACACTCAACTGGCCGTTCACAATTACATAAGGAATACCTTCAGGATACTGATTTGGCGCGTCGAACGTCGCGCGGTCAAGCACTGTCTGTGGATTGAAGATCGCGATGTCCGCAAACATTCCCTCACGGAGTAGGCCGCGATCTTTCAGTCCGACGCGTTTCGCCGGCATGCCCGTCATCTTCTCCACCGCCTTCTCCAGCGACAGAATTTTCTGTTCGCGCACGTAACGGCCGAGGATTCGCGGATAGCTGCCCCACCCGCGCGGATGTGACTTTGCTCCGGACAGTGGTCCGTCCGTGGCGCGCGCTCCGGTGTCTGTACAGAAACTCACGAAGGGCGACTTCATGGCAGCCAACAAATCGTTTTCATTCATCATGAAATAGATGGCCCCTGTCTGCCCGTGGTCGGCCAGGATTAGATCGAAGAGCGTATCGAGTGGATCTTTGTTTTGCGCGCGGGCAATTTCCTCAAGTCGCTTGCCCTGCAGCGACTCCAGCTCGCGATTCACGACGGAGCCGATCAAAATTCCGCC